>NZ_JBQFPE010000005.1:0-304614 GCF_056534225.1 Ruegeria sp. E1
CGTGATCCAATGGGCCCCAGGCCTGCCCAAAACCCGCTCGGGCAAAATCATGCGCCGCATCCTGCGCAAAATCGCCGAGAACGACTTTGGCTCGCTGGGTGATACCTCAACACTCGCAGACCCGTCGGTTGTTGATGATCTGATCCAGAACCGCGCGGTGAAATGATGGGTGCGGTAACGACGACGACCCCCGCGGTTCTGATACTGCTCGGCCCTCCGGGGGCGGGGAAAGGTACACAGGCGCGGATGCTTGAGGACAAGTTGGGTCTGGTCCAGCTCAGCACCGGCGACCTGTTGCGTGACGCAGTGGCCGCCGGGACCGAGGCGGGTCTCGCCGCCAAGGCAGTGATGGAGGCCGGTGATCTGGTCAGCGACGGTATCGTCATCGCAATCTTACGCGACCGCATGGCGCAACCGGACTGCGCCAAGGGCGTTATTCTGGACGGCTTTCCGCGCACCACGGTTCAGGCCGAGGCGCTGGATGGTCTGCTGGCAACCAGTGACCAGAAAATCAATGCAGCGATCAGCCTTGAGGTTGAGGACGCCGAAATGGTCACTCGCATCTCGGGCCGCTACACCTGTGCGGGCTGTGGCGAAGGGTTCCACGATAGTTTCAAGGTGCCCGCCGTCGAAGGCAGATGCGACAAGTGCGGTCATACCGAATTCAAGCGGCGGGCAGATGACAATGCCGAAACGGTGGCTTCTCGACTGGCAGCTTATCATGCGCAAACGGCACCGCTGATTGATTACTACCAGTCTCAGGGCGTGCTGAAAGGCGTCAACGCCATGGGGCAGATTGATGAAATTGCTCGCGACCTGCATGGGCTTGTGAGCGAGGTAACGAGTTAAAGGGGATAAAGCCCCAAGGCTTTGATCCTGAAACAGAATACTTCAACGGAACCGCCCTGGCGGATCAGAGAAGTTATGCCTGATGCCACCCGGCGTCTGGCGCAAAAGAAACGCGGCCCCGCGTGCCGGAGGATTAGGATAACGGGCCGCCCTAGGAGGAAGCGAAGGAGGACCGCAATGGCGGATCAATCAACAAACTCCGCGCAGACTGCCCAAGCCGATAAGGGCTATTGGCAGGCCAACCTGCGTCTTATCTACATCAGCCTCATCATATGGGCGCTGGTGTCATTTGGATTCGGCATTCTGCTGCGTCCGCTGCTGTCGGGTATCGCCGTCGGCGGCACCGATCTGGGCTTTTGGTTCGCTCAGCAAGGATCAATCCTGGTCTTTCTGGTGCTGATCTTCAACTACGCCTGGCGCATGAACAAGCTGGACGCTGAATACGGCGTGGACGAGGAGTAACAGCATGGACCAGTTTACCATCAACCTGCTGTTTGTCGGCGCGTCCTTTGCGCTGTACATCGGCATCGCGATCTGGGCCCGTGCGGGTTCCACATCGGAATTCTACGCCGCCGGTCGCGGCGTTCACCCGGTCACCAACGGTATGGCGACAGCGGCAGACTGGATGTCTGCGGCCTCGTTCATCTCGATGGCGGGCCTGATTGCCTTTACCGGCTATGACAACTCGACCTTCCTGATGGGTTGGACCGGTGGCTACGTGCTGCTGGCGCTGCTGCTTGCGCCTTACCTGCGTAAGTTCGGCAAGTTCACCGTGTCGGAATTCATCGGCGATCGTTTCTACAGCCCGACCGCTCGCTTGGTGGCCGTAATCTGCCTGCTTGTTGCTTCGATCACTTATGTAATCGGTCAGATGCAGGGCGTGGGTATTGCCTTTGGCCGCTTCCTTGAGATCGACGCTTTCTGGGGTCTGCTGATCGGCGCTTGTGTGGTTTTCGCCTATGCAGTGTTCGGGGGTATGAAGGGCGTGACCTATACCCAGGTTGCCCAATATTGCGTGCTGATCACCGCTTATACCATTCCGGCGATCTTTATTTCGCTGCAACTAACGGGTACGCCTGTTCCGGCGCTTGGTCTGTTCAGCGATACTGCCAGTGGTGAGCCCCTGCTGACCAAGCTGGATGCGATCGTGACCGATCTTGGTTTTAACGAATATACGGCCCATCATTCGAACACACTGAACATGGTGCTGTTCACACTGTCACTGATGATCGGCACCGCTGGCCTACCGCATGTGATCATGCGATTTTTCACGGTTCCGCGTGTGTCTGACGCCCGCTGGTCCGCTGGCTGGACGTTGGTGTTCATCGCGCTGCTGTATCTGACCGCCCCTGCGGTCGGCGCTATGGCCCGACTAAACATCACTGACATGATGTGGCCCAATGGCGGCATCGACGGTGGCGCAGTTTCGGTCGAAGAAATCGATACCGATCCACGCTATGACTGGATGCAGACATGGCAGAAAACCGGTCTGCTAGACTGGGAAGACAAGAACGGCGACGGCAAGATTCAGTACTACAACGACAAGTCTGAAGCTATGACCGCAATCGCGGAAGAAAAAGGCTGGGTCGGGAACGAGCTGACCAAGTTCAACCGCGACATCCTGGTTCTGGCCAACCCCGAGATTGCTAACCTGCCGGGTTGGGTGATCGGTCTGGTTGCTGCCGGTGGTCTTGCGGCCGCTCTGTCGACCGCTGCGGGCCTGCTGCTGGCGATCTCGTCGGCTGTATCCCACGATCTGCTCAAGGGGCAGCTCACACCAAATATGTCCGAGCGTTCCGAACTTCTCGCGGCACGTCTGTCTATGGCCGCTGCAATCGTAGTAGCAGTGTTCCTGGGCCTGAATCCTCCGGGCTTCGCTGCGCAGACTGTTGCTCTGGCCTTCGGTCTTGCGGCTGCCTCGATCTTCCCGGCGCTGATGATGGGGATCTTCTCGACCCGCATCAACAACACCGGCGCGGTTGCTGGTATGCTGGCCGGTCTGGTCGTCACACTGGTCTACATCTTCCTGCACAAGGGCTGGCTGTTCATTCCGGGCACCAACTCGTTCACCGATGCTGACCCACTGCTGGGTCCGATCAAGTCGACCTCGTTCGGCGCCATCGGTGCAATGGTCAACTTCGGTGTCGCCTATGTGGTCGCCGGAATGACCAAAGAGACTCCGCAGGAGATCAAGGATATGGTCGAAAGCATTCGCATTCCCCGTGGTGCGGGCGCAGCTCAGGATCACTGAGTTTGATGGGGCCGGAACCCTCCGTATCCGGTCCCGTCTTTCGATCGACTGCTCCCGCCCGGCATTCCACCGGGCGGGGCTTTTCATTCAGACACCCGAGGCCCACCCATGCCCCTGTCCCATGATGAGATCACCCGGTTTCTGAAATCCGTACACCCCTATGACGCCCTGCCCCCAGCGGTTCTGGAGGATCTGGCTGGCCAGATCGAGGTTTGGGAACTGGATGAGGATAGCTCGATTTACGAGTTGGGCCACACGATGCCTGGGGTCTTTGTAATCTACGAAGGACAGGTCGAAATCACCGATGAGAATGACGCCGTTGTCTCTCATCTCGGGCTCAGGAATTCTTTTGGCGAACGTGGGTTGCTGAAGGATGGCAAGGCCGCCACCCGGGCTCGTGCGCATACGCCCTCGGTCCTGATCCTGCTACCGCCCGATCTGGTGCGCTCGCTGATCGACGGGCACGAGGTCGTGTCGAAATTCTTCAACCGGACGCGCGGCAACCGGGCTGGCCCGCACAGTCTGGCAACCAGCGCAATCGACATCCTGATGGCACACAACCCGGCCACCTGCCCGCCCGACACGCCGGTTCAGACCGCGGCGCAAATCATGCGCGACCTTCATATCTCATCCCTGTGTGTGACCGAAGGGGATGCCTTGCTGGGTATTGCGACGCTGCGCGACATTTCAGGCAAGTTCGTAGCCGATGCGATGCCCTCTGATACGTCCGTGGTGTCCATCATGACCGCCAATCCGATCACGCTGTCCCCCACCGATATCGGATCGGATGTGCTGCATGTGATGATGGAACGCGGCATCGGCCATATCCCGATATCCGAGGCCGGACGGCTGGTTGGTATCGTCACGCAAACCGACCTGACCCATTATCAGGCCGTGAATTCTGCCGAACTGGTGCGCCGGATTGCTCGCGCCAACACCGCGCAAGAAATGGCCGTCGTGACCGCCGAGATACCGCAGCTGTTGGTCCAGCTTGTTGCGGGCGGCAACCGGCATGAAATCGTGACGCGGCTGATCACCGACATCGCTGACACCGCGACGCGGCGGTTGTTGGCACTGGCCGAACTGGAATTGGGATCGCCACCGGTGCCTTATCTGTGGCTGGCCTGCGGCTCACAAGGCAGACAAGAACAGACCGGCGTATCGGATCAGGACAATTGCCTGATGCTGGATGACAGCGTAACCGATGGAGATATGGCCTATTTCGCAGCGCTGGCCAAATTCGTTTCGGACGGTCTGGACACATGCGGGTATTTCTATTGCCCCGGCGAAATGATGGCGACCAATCCGCGCTGGTGTCAGCCGGTGCGCGTCTGGCGCGACTATTTCAAAGGTTGGATATCCAAGCCCAACCCCGAGGCGCAGATGCTTGCCTCGGTCATGTTCGACCTGCGGCCCATCGGTGGCGCGTTCGATTTGTTTACCGACCTGCAGGCGGATACGTTGGCGGCGGCCAATGCGAATTCGATCTTCCTGGCGCACATGATCTCGAACTCGCTGAAACACACGCCGCCGCTGGGCCTGTTGCGCGGCTTTGCCACCATCCGGTCGGGCGAGCATCGCAACACGCTGGACCTGAAGCATAACGGCGTGGTTCCGGTGGTTGATCTGGCCCGCGTCTACAGCCTGCAGGGGCAACTGACCGAGGCCAACACCCGCGCGCGTCTCAGCGCTGCTGAGGCAGCGGGGGTTCTCAGCCCATCCGGCGCACGCGATCTGTTGGACGCCTACGACCTGATCGCGGAAACCCGTCTGGAACATCAGGTGCGGCTGGTGAAATCCGGCGGTGCGCCCGACAATTACCTGCCACCGGCCGAGTTGTCCGACTTTGAGCGAAGTCATCTGCGCGATGCCTTTGTCGTGGTAAAAACGATGCAATCGGCAGTGGGTCATGGCAAAGGGATGCTGGGCTGATTTGCGCCTGAGTAACGGAGAGACGACATGTTTCTGGAACTGATTGCCACGGTATTTGCAGGCTTTGCCTTTGCAGGCGTCGTGATGGTGCTGAACAAGCTGACCGGAGGCCGCCTGCCCCGCTGGGCCGCCCCCGTCGCTGCAGGTTTGGGTATGATCGGCATGACCATCGCCAGCGAATATTCATGGTTCGACCGGACCAAGGATTCTCTGCCCGACAGTCTTGCTATCGTGCAAACTGTCGAAAGCCGCGCCTTCTACCGGCCCTGGACCTACGCGGTTCCCTTCGTCGACCGTTTTGCCGCGATTGACACCATATCTGTTAGGACCAATGACAGCGTCCCCGAGCAGCGTCTGGTTGACCTCTACTTCTTCGGCCGCTGGGCCCCGGTTTCGAAAGTTCCCGTCGCCGTCAACTGCGCCGACAACAGCCGGGCCAATCTGGCCGACGGGGCCGAATTCGGCGAAGACGGGCGCTTGCTGAATGCCAGCTGGATCAAACTTGCCGCCGATGACCCAGTAATTGAGGCAACCTGCGGGGTCTGACAGTGTTAAGCCACCTGAGTCTACGCATACGAGTATTCCTGTTCTTTTGCCTGCTGGCCGCAGGTGGTCTTGTCGTCAGCTCGGGCTCTCTTTGGATCAGTTATGCCCGCGCAGATGATCCGGCGCTGATCAACGCTTATGTGTTTGCCGGAATACTTACTGCCTTTGGATGGCTTGCCTTGATCGTTGGAATTTGGCTGCTCTTTGACGACAACGTGGCCAAGCCGATTGAACGCCTGTCGGCACAGCTGCGGGCACGGGCTCATGCAGGGGTCAGCGCCGACCTTGACCTCGACGCTGCCCGATATCTTGGAGATCTGGCCCCTGCCGCTGCCGGGCTGGCTGACCAACTGACCCATACAGCACTGAACACAGCGCAGGCGGTTGCGGCGGAAACCGCGCATCTTGCCGCCGAGAAACAGCGCCTGACTGCCTTGCTAACCGAAATCCCGGTGGCCATGCTTCTGGCAAGCCCCAAACACCAGATCGTTTTGTATGATGCGCAAGCAGCCGAGGTTCTGGCCCAGATCGCGCACCCCCGGCTCAACGCTTCGCTTTTTGACTACATCGACCGCACCGGACTGACCGCTGCCTACGCGAAAATGGGCAAAACCGGGCTGGAGGTCGCATGTACGCTCAGGAGCGTTGATGGTGCACAATCCTATTCGGCGCGAATGAAACCTCTCGGTGATGCGCCCGGATATATGCTGATTTTCGATGACAACGCCGCACATATCGAACCTGATGCCTCTCGGCCCTTGATCTATGACTTTGATCTGCTGGACGCTCCGGTTGATCAGGCGTTTGATAACCGCCCCCTGAACGACCTGTGCTTTGTCGTTTTCGATACGGAAACCACAGGTCTACTGCCACACAAGGATGAGATCGTTCAGATCGGCGCAGTGCGCGTTGTAAAGGGCAGGATCGTGACAGGCGAGCAGCTGGACATGCTGGTCGATCCGGGCATTCCGATCCCCGCCGCCTCGACCCGGGTCCACAAGGTCAGCAATGCAATGGTTGAGGGTGCTCCTCATATTGCCGAGGCTGGCCGAACCCTTCATCAATTCGCTCGCGATGCTGTTATTGTTGCCCATAACGCGCCATTTGATATGGCATTCCTGCATCGCCACGCGACCCGAATGGGGGTCGAATGGAACCATCCCATTCTGGACACCGTGCTGCTGTCAGCGGTTCTGTTCGGTGCCAGCGAAACCCATACTCTGGACGCTGTGAGCGAGCGGTTGGACATAACAATTCCCGACGCCCTGCGCCATACTGCACTGGGCGATGCCACCGCCACAGCTGAGGTTCTAGTCAGAATGCTGCCTATGCTGAATGCACGCGGAATAACCACTTTCGGCGCGGTGATTTCCGAGACCCGCAAACATGGTCGGCTGCTTGAGGACCTGAACTGATCAAAAACCCCGAACAAGCGCAGCTTACCATAGACAATCCCCGCGCCGCGTGGCACCTGAGACAGGACCATTCAACGAGCACGCGATGACGGAAACAACATTCACTCCCGGTCCTGAACAAAACCTGGAATTCCGCGAAGCGCTTGGCTGTTTCGGAACGGGTGTCACCGTTGTGACGACCCAAACGTCCGACGGGCCCGTTGCGATCACGGTCAATTCCTTTGCGTCGGTATCGCTGGACCCTCCTTTGGTCCTTTGGTGTCTGGGCAAGGATTCAAACCGCTATGACGCATTCAGTCAGTGCCAGCATTATGCCATTCACGTGATGGCCCAGGAACAGCATGATCAAGCATTGAAGTTTGCCCGGAACGGGTTCGATTTCTCTCATGCAGACTGGCAAAGCGACGAAGCGGGCAGGCCGAGGCTGGCCGAGTGTCTCGCCCGCTTTGATTGCCGCCTGTCAGATATTCACGACGCTGGTGATCATCTGATTTTGGTGGGTCATGTTGAAACCGTCATGCATCGCCCGGGCCAAGGGCTGATATTCAAACGCGGCCAGTTTGGCGGGTTTGCCGATCTGATCTGATCACTCGTCCAGTGATCCGTGAACGGCCAACGCCTCAAGCTGGGTTTCCTGCGGCGTGATCACGCGAAACGCTTCGTGCACCCCTGCCCCCGTCAATTCCCGCGCAACGGTCAACAACGTGTTTGGGGCGTGATCCTCGCACATCTCAGACATATGATCGATCTCGGCCTGCGCCACATCCAGCGCCGCCTCGACCGAAGGCGCGCCGTATAGTTGCACGAAATGCTCGGCCAGATTCTGCCGGACCTGCTCGATCTCGCCGGGTTCGATTTGGGTCACCGCAACAAACGTCACGCGCCCAAAGGTCTCAAGCCCCAGCCAACCGTTGGCAAAGGCTTGTCGCGCCTTGCCTTCCAGATCACCCTCGCCCCAGTTCGAAAACTCGAAACCGCCCGATATGCACCATTCCCCGGTCCGTGCCGGAGAGTGGAAGACATTTATGTCGCTTTCATCGAAATGGATTGCGCGGGCCAGTTTCATCAGGTGTTCTCCAACAAGTCTGTCAATGGGCGCAGGCGCGTTTCACCACCATCCCGGATCAGCATTCCGAACCGCTCATCGGCCCCCACAAACACGCCATGTTCACCCAACGGTTCACCCACACCGCGCAGCAGACCCATCCATTCCCGGTGCAAAGGGGCGTTTCCTTCGTCCTGCCAACGATTGAGCCATGTCAGCATGTGACGCGACCAGCTTTCGACCAGTTGTGGGGGCGAAACGTCGGCGCATCCCTCGTTGTAAAGCGCAGTAATATCCGGGGTGGCACCGGGCGCGTCACCGGTCTGAATCAGCGCCAATTCCCAACCGACGACCAGCCAATCCGGTATTTCCGCCGCGTCGTCGGACGAAGCCGCGACCTGAAACTGACCGCATTTGGCCCCATTCACGCAAATCAGCCCGTCCCAGCCCAGATGCACAGCCACTTCGGGCGGGGCAAGCGCGCCCAGCGCATTCTGAAACCCGACAGCACATAGCGGCAGCATCGCCATTGCATCCTGCAACGGAACCTCGGGTGCGAAAACAATGGCAACGCGCAGACGGTCGGCCTGAATGTTGTAGATAACCGACCCCGCATCGCATCCCAAAGCCGCCATCGCCTGCGCGCGCTCAAAGGGATCCTCCGCCCCCTGAACCGGGTGGCCAGTCAGCAACGGAGGGAAGACCGGTTGGCTCATGCGTTGCCTTCGGCGATCAAGTCGCGGGCGATCTTGCGGAACGCCTCGGCCTGCGCACTGTCAGGTTTGCTGACAACAATGGGCGCACCTCCGTCAGCGGCAACGCGAATGTCCAGATGCAGCGGGATCTCACCCAGCAAAGGAACGCCCAGCGCTTCGGCCTCGGACTTGACGCCGCCATGGCCAAACACGTGTTCTTCATGTCCGCAGTTCGAGCAGATATGGGTCGACATGTTCTCGATCATGCCGACAATCGGCGTCTTGAGTTGATTGAACATGTCAATCCCCTTGCGGGCGTCGATCAGGGCAACGTCTTGCGGGGTCGAGACAACAATAGCGCCGTCCACTTTGAATTTCTGGCTCAGCGTCAGTTGCACGTCACCGGTGCCGGGCGGCAGATCGACGATCAGCACGTCCAGCGCGCCCCATTGCACTTGCCCCATCATCTGCTGCAAAGCCCCCATTAGCATCGGGCCACGCCAGACAACGGCCTGACCTTCGTTGGTCATCAAGCCCATCGACATCATGGTGACGCCATGATTGCGCAGCGGCAGGATCGTTTTGCCGTCGGGGCTGGCCGGACGGCCCGACACACCCAGCATTCGGGGCTGCGATGGGCCATAGACGTCAGCATCCAGCAAACCAACGCGCCGCCCTTCAGCGGCCAAAGCACAGGCAAGGTTGGCTGATACAGTGGACTTGCCCACCCCGCCTTTACCTGAAGCAATCGCAATGATCCGATCCACGCCGGGAACTGCCTGCGGCCCGGTCTGGGATGGCTTGGGTTTGGGCTTCAGGTCGGGCGGGGCCTTATCCGAATGCGCCGTCATCATGGCCGAGACATTAGAAACGCCATCGACCAATTTCGCAGCCTGCTCGGCCGCAGCACGTACCGGCTCCATGCGTTCAGCCGTTTTCGGATCGATCTCGAGAACAAAGCGCACTGTGTCGCCTTCAACGTTCAGCGCGCGTACGACACCAGCGCTTACAATATCCTGCCCCGATACCGGATCGGTAATTTTCTTGAGGTTGGCAAGAACCGCATCACGAACACTCATGCGTTATTACCTTTTACAAAGCCCTGTCCGCGGGCGTTGCGTGTCGACATTTCGTAGTCGCCGCTCATTGCATGTGTCTCCGTCTCATTCTGTTCATTTGACGCATTTGGTCATCGCCCGTTAGGTTTGGCCATGCGCCGTGTACTCTTGTGCCTGAGCCTGACGCTCGCCGCCACCCCCTCTTGGTCCCAAGAGGCACTTGGCCTTGCGGCCCCGGACGAGCTTTCGGACTCGGGTCTCTTGCAACATATTCTTCCGCGCTTTTCTCTCAAGACCGGGATACGCGTGATCGCCGACGAAAACGGCGTTATGACCCTGTCTCCGGATGCTCCGGGCGACCCGGTATTCCAACGGAGCGGCATAATCTACCATCTGCAAACGCAAGAGGACGCTCGCCAGATTCGCTTCCGCGATTGGCTGTTGTCCGATATCGGCAAAAGAACGGTCGAAAGCTTTGCACCCGCGCAAGGCGATCCGTTCAGCACCAATATCGAAGTTACAGTTACCAAAACCGAAGAGGTTCTGGACGGAGACGCGGCATTGGGTCAGAAACTGTCCTTTTCTCTCTGCGGTCGCTGTCACGTGATCGGACCCCAGAACCGCATGAACGGACTGGGCTCGACCCCGTCCTTTGCCGTTCTGCGATCCCTGCCTGACTGGTCTGAAAGGTTCGAAGCTTTCTTTGCCCTGAACCCGCACCCGGCCTTTACGCAGATCGAAGACGTGACCCCACCTTTCGCGGTGGATCGCCCGTCGCCCATTCACCCGGTTGAAATGACACTGGACGATCTTGAGGCCATCCTTGCCTTTGTCTCGGGGATGGCCGCAGCAGACCTTGGTGATCCGCTGCAATTTCAGTGATCCTTTCGTTTTGAGAAATAGTCGTCCGTTGTAACCACACGCGGCTTGGGCGCGGCCTGGAACGGGTTGTCCTGACTGTGAAACTGCGCATTTACCCTGCAATCGTCGCACATCTGGATCAATCGCGCCTGATCCGAGGTGGCAAACATCGGATGCGTTCCCGAAAGCTTCTCCATAATCCGCTCAACGGTGGATTTGACACCAAACGCCGCACCGCATTCCACGCATTCGAACGGTTCTTCTTCGTTCAGAACCTGTTGCGACAGTGCAGCGTCGGACAGATCGAATTGCGGTACAAGCTGTATCGCGTTTTCGGGACAGATCGTGCGGCACATTCCGCATTGCAGGCAGGCGTCTTGCTGAAAGTTCAATTGCGGCTTGTCCGGATTGTCGATCAACGCACCCGAAGGGCATAGCGATACGCAGCTCAGGCACAACGTGCAGGCGTCGGTGTTTACCGCAATGGCGCCATAAGGCGCCTTGTCCGGCAGTGGCAAGGGCGCGGTCGCATCTGGGTTCAGTGCTTGGGCGGCGAGCCTTGCGATTTGACGCCTATTGCCCAGCGGCAGAACAGGATCGGTCAACGGCGCTGGCACCTTCTGCGCATAGAGCAAATCAGACAAAGCGTCTGGATCACCCTCATCAATCAGGCCAAGCGCGTCGTTCCCGGCAATAGCCTGCGCCAGCGTCACTTCGCGATCCAGCGCATCGCGTTCAGTTTTCGGGGCCAGCAGTACATCGACACGGGCAAACCCATGGGCCAATCCGGCCAGTAATTCGGCATGACCAAATCCCGAGATGGTACTCAGTTCCAATGGAATGACATCCGCCGGCAAACCCCGCCCGAACCGCGCAGCCAATCGGATCATCTGCGCGCCATGTGCGTCATGCACCAACAGGCGCGGAGCGGTTCCGCCTGCCCGTCGATAGGTGCGCGCCAAGATATGCATACGCGCCAGAATGGCCGAGACCGGCGGATCCTCGTATGTGATTGCCGTGGATGGACACAACGCAGCACAGGACCCGCACCCAGCACAGACCATCGGATCGATCGCAACATGCTCACCTGCAGGCGTAATCGCTCCGGTCGGGCATACGTCAAGACAGTTGGTGCAGCCAACCTGTTCGGCTCTGGAATGGGCACACAAAGTTTCATCCAGGCGCACGTATAACGGTTTCTCGAACGTACCGACAAGTTGCGCGGCCTCAAAAGCAAGGTTTGCTACGGCCACAGCATCTCGCGGATCGGCCTTCAGATAGCCTTCGCGCTTTTCCGGGGCGCTGACAAAGGGTGTTCCTCCGGCCAGATCGATTACGATATCGCAGCGCGAGGTCGCGCCGTCGCGAGGTTCGGACCATGAAAAGGCACCGCGCCCGCCCGGCTCAAGCTGTTGCACCTGATCCAAACGCAGAGTGAACCCACCAAGCGCACCCGACAGATTGAGCAATTTCGCCCTGACCACATCATAGTCGCGGCTGAGCGGTTCTGCATCATCTGCCACCAAAACGGTCACGGCCAAAACCTGAGACAAACGCTCAGCCAGATCAAAAGCGACTGAGCCGGGGCCGATGATACAACATGTCCCCTCGCTGATGACATCGACGCTGGGCGTCACCGGTTGCGGCAGAAGGGATTCGGCCGCCAAAGCCGCCATTTTTGGTGCTGCGTTCTCAGCGTCCTCGGACCAACCCGCGCGATCCCTCAAATCAATATATCCCGGACGATCCAGACCAAGCTCGTCCGCGAGGTCATTGAAAACAGATGTTTCCTGTCCGCAGGCAATCACAATCTGATCGTCTTGATGCAACAGGTCCGCCGCCGCGCGAAGCTCGGTCGTGCATAGTGCTGTATGAACCTTCGAGCACGCAGCCTCGCAGGATTGGGAAATCTGATCCGCATCCAACGATTGCGTTCCCCCGCAATCGCATAACAAAAACTTGCTGGCCATCTCCTCCCCCGAGACTGCTTGCTGTTACCCAGCACATTAGACCTAAACGGGACGGTGGCAATGCAAACCGCGATGATCTGTTCAGATTTATGCATTATTTCACACAACCCTGACGGCGGTCGCAAAATCAAAGCGACATTTCCGAATAATATTTTGGTGAAAGCGGCATTTTCCCTCGGAAACAGGCTTGGCAGAGCGCCGCTTTGTGTAACATAGTACATCATACAGAGGACAGGCGAGAGCCTTGTCGGGGAGGAGCCAGTGGCCAAGGCCGCAAGCCAGATTGAAATGCCGGTTGGCGTCATTGTGCGCAAAACCCCGGGTGTAACCCGTTGGGCCAAATGGAACTGGCGTGCGGTTGCCGTGCTGCCCGGTGCAGGCCCCGCGGACTGGTTAGAGCTACGACGCGAAGGGGATGCGGTTGAATATCATGCAGCCACCCTGCCCCTGACCCTTTGGATCGATGAGACAGAAGCCTACATGGTTAACCTGTCCGACGGGCAACCCTCGCTTTACCTTGTGCTACGAAATGAGTTGAAGGGCGAAACGCCGTTGAATGCCGTGCTGATCACTGCCTCTCCTTTCGAAGGGCAGGACTATGCCGACACCGGCGAGGAGATCGTCGAGAAAATCCCGATGAGCGAAGGGTTGATCGCCTGGGTTCGCGACTTTGCGCTCCAGCACCACAAAGACGAAGTTTTCATCAAACGCCGTCGCGACAAGAAACGCACGGATTTGGTGGAAGACGGTAAAGGCGATGCCCGTATCCGGCAGGAGTCGGACGTCTATCGCGCGCCACGGAGGGTTCTGCAATGAACCGCCCCAGCGATTTCTGGTCCCGACGCAAAGCTGCTGTACAGGCCGAGGCCGAAGCAGAGCGGGCAGAGATCGAGGCCCAAGCGCTTGCTGAGCATCACGCAGAGATCGAGGAAAAGACCGACGCAGAAATTCTTGCCGAATACGATCTACCCGACCCCGACAACCTGCAACCTGGCGACGATGTGTCCGGCTTCATGTCCAAGGCGATCCCAGACAGGTTGCGTCGCCGTGCATTGCGTCGATTCTGGCGTTTGAACCCGGTTCTGGCGAATGTTGATGGTCTGGTCGACTATGGTGAAGACTATACCGATGCGGCCTGCGTCATCGAAAACATCCAGACCGCTTATCAGGTCGGCAAGGGAATGCTCGCCCATATCGAGGCACTGGCCGCAGCCGAGGAAGAAGACCTTGCCGAATTGGAAGCCGCACCTTCCGAGGAGGAACCTCCTGTCATTGTCGCCGATTTAGAAGACACCGTTCAGCCGGTGGAGCTGACAATAAACAATGTCGAGGACGAAGTGCCCGACACCACCCCGGCCCCGCGCCGCATGGTATTTGAATTCGAAGGATAACCGAATGACCGCAAGTGATGCGCAAACAATAGACGTCTCGGCCGAGGATCGTCTGCGTGCGGATTTCTATAACTTTCTGGGCCTTCTGCTTGCTGGCCCTCCTGATCAGATGCTGCTGGATCAGATGGCGGGATTGACCGGCGACGACACGGATTTGGGGCAAGCCATTCAAGCCATGGCCCGCGTTGCCAAGGTCACCAAACCATCCGCAGCCGAGCGCGAATTCAACGCCCTGTTCATTGGCTTGGGGCGTGGTGAACTATTGCCCTATGCCAGCTTCTATCTCACCGGTTTCCTGAACGAGAAACCTTTGGCCCAGCTTCGCAACGACATGGCCGCACGAGGGATCACCCGGGCAAAGAACGTGTTTGAACCCGAAGACAACATCGCCTCGCTGATGGAGATGATGGCGGGCATGATTGTCGGTCGCTTTGGGTCAGCCACTTCGTTGGATGAACAACGCGCGTTCTGGAACAAGCATATCGGCCCATGGGCCGCGCATTTCTATTCTGATTTGGAAGGTGCCGAGAACTCGGTTCTCTATGCATCCGTCGGCACTGCCGGTCGGGTGTTCATGGAGATCGAACGTGAGGCGTTCCGAATGACGGCGGCCTAGCTCGCCATTCGCCGGTGCCTTATGGCGCCAAACCGCAATTGGGACAGGAGGAGCCCATGAGCAAGACCAAGGAAGAAGGCGCAACCCGCCGCGACTTCCTCAAACTGGCCGGAACCGCAGCGCCTGCTGCCGTCGCCGCTGCCAGCCTGACCGGGAAAGCCGAAGCAGCCGAGCTGCCGACGGATGAAACCCGGATGCAGGATACTGCGCACACCCGCGCATACATAGAAAGCACCCGGTTCTAGGATCGGACGTTTTCACCACCCGACAGAAGGTTGCGATTGGCCCTGACGTCGGTTTTTCGAAGTACCAAGCCAGCCGTGGCTAACACGGCGCGCAAGGGAGGAAAGAAATGCTTAGGAAAAAGACCAACGGGGTTGCGAGACGCCCCCAGCGGACAAGTATCCTGTCCCAGGTCGGCGAGAAAACCGTCGATCGCCGCGCGTTCCTGCGTGGCTCGGGCCTGACGATCGGCGGCCTTGCCGCGATCAGCGCCACGGGTGGAACCGTGACGCAAGCCAGCGCCCAGACAGCGGCCAATCAGGCCGTTGAAAACATCAAATCCGTATGCACCCACTGCTCGGTCGGCTGTACGGTCGTTGCCGAAGTACAAAACGGCGTCTGGGTCGGGCAGGAACCCGGCTGGGACAGCCCGTTCAACCTGGGTGCACACTGCGCCAAGGGGGCCTCGGTCCGCGAGCACGCCCATGGTGAGCGCCGCCTGAAGTACCCAATGAAAAAGGAAGGCGGAGAGTGGAAGCGCATCAGCTGGGAACAGGCGATCGACGAGATCGGCGACGGCATGATGAACATCCGCGAAGAATCCGGACCAGACAGTGTGTACTGGCTGGGTTCTGCGAAACACAATAACGAACAGGCCTATCTGTTCCGCAAGTTCGCCGCCTACTGGGGCACGAACAACGTGGACCATCAGGCCCGTATCTGCCACTCGACCACTGTTGCGGGCGTTGCGAACACATGGGGCTACGGCGCCATGACCAACTCGTACAACGACATGCACAACAGCCGGGCCATCTTTATCATCGGAGGCAACCCGGCCGAGGCGCACCCCGTCTCGCTGCTGCATATCCTGCGGGCGAAAGAGCAGAACAACGCCCCTCTGATCGTTTGCGATCCGCGCTTTACGCGCACCGCGGCCCATGCGGATGAATATGTCCGTTTCCGCCCCGGCACTGATGTCGCACTGATCTGGGGTATCCTGTGGCATATCTTCGACAACGGCTGGGAGGACAAAGAGTTCATCCGCACCCGTGTCTGGGGTATGGACCAGATCCGCGAAGAGGTTGCCAAGTGGAACCCGGATGAGGTCGAGCGCGTCACCGGCACGCCCGGTTCGCAGCTACGCCGCGTCGCCCGGACCATGGTCAACAACCGCCCCGGCACCGTTGTGTGGTGCATGGGTGGTACGCAGCACACCAACGGCAACAACAACACCCGCGCCTACTGCGTGCTTCAGCTTGCGCTGGGCAACATGGGCACCTCGGGTGGTGGCACCAACATCTTCCGTGGTCATGACAACGTGCAGGGCGCGACGGACCTTGGTGTTCTGTCCCACACCCTGCCCGGCTACTACGGTTTGTCGAAAGGGGCTTGGGGTCACTGGGCCCGTGTCTGGGGTGAAGATCCCGAATGGCTGGCGGGTCAGTTCGCCACGATAAAGGACAAGGAAGGCAAGGATAAACCGCTCCAGAACGAGCGCGGCATCCCTGTTTCCCGCTGGATCGACGGCGTTCTGGAAGACCCGGCCAACATGGATCAGGACAACAATGTCCGCGCCATGGTTCTGTGGGGCCACGCGCCCAACTCGCAGACCCGGATGACGGAAATGAAGACGGCGATGGAAAAGCTGGACATGCTGGTCGTGATCGACCCGTATCCCACCGTTTCGGCCGTTCTGCATGACCGCACCGACGGCGTCTATCTGTTGCCGGCCTGTACGCAGTTCGAAACCCGGGGATCCGCCACAGCCTCGAACCGGTCGCTGCAGTGGCGCGACAAGGTGGTTGATCCGCTGTTCGAAAGCCTGCCGGACGAGGTCATCATGGCCAAGTTCGCCAACAAGTTCGGCTGGGCAGATCGGTTCTTCCGAAATATCGAGATGGAAGACCCGGAAACCCCGAATGTTGAAAGCATCACGCGTGAGTTCAACTCGGGCCTCTGGACCATCGGCTATACCGGTCAATCGCCGGAACGTCTAAAAAGCCATATGGCCAACCAGCACACGTTCGACAGAACCACGCTGCAAGCTATTGGCGGACCAAACGACGGCGAGTACTACGGTCTGCCCTGGCCCTGCTGGGGCACACCGGAAATGGGTCATACGGGGACACCGAACCTGTATGATATGTCCAAACCGGTGGCCGAGGGTGGCCTGACCTTCCGCGCGCGCTTCGGCGTGGAACGAGATGGTGACAACCTACTGGCCGAAGGGGTCTACAGCGTTGGATCGGAAATTCAGGATGGATACCCTGAATTCACGATGCAGATGCTGATGGATCTTGGCTGGGATGGTGATCTGACCGCCGAGGAACGCGCGGCAATCGACGCCGTTGCGGGACCAGAAACCAACTGGAAAACCGACCTGTCCGGCGGTATCCAGCGGGTTGCGATCAAGCATGGTTGTGCGCCCTTCGGGAACGCCAAAGCCCGCGCGGTCGTCTGGACCTTCCCGGATCCGATCCCACTGCACCGCGAGCCGCTCTATACCAACCGGCGCGATCTGGTGGAGGACTATCCGACCTACGAGGACCGTCAGGCCTATCGCCTGCCCACCCTTTATGCTTCGATCCAAAAGAACGACTTTTCAAAGGATTACCCGATAATCCTGACGTCTGGTCGTCTGGTCGAATATGAAGGCGGCGGAGATGAAAGCCGGTCGAACCCATGGCTGGCAGAGTTGCAGCAGGACATGTTCGTCGAGATCAACCCGCGCGATGCCAACAACCTTGGTATTCGTGACGGGGCGCAGGTCTGGGTCGAAGGTCCCGAAGGCGGCAAGGTTAAAGTGATGGCAATGCTGACCAACAGGGTCGGCGCTGGCGTGGCCTTCATGCCCTTCCACTTTGGCGGCCATTTCCAGGGCGCGGACCTGCGGGAGAAATACCCCGCCGGTGCAGACCCCTATGTCTTGGGCGAAAGTTCCAACACCGCCCAGACCTATGGCTATGATTCAGTAACCCAGATGCAGGAGTCCAAATGTACTCTCTGCAAAATCTGGGCAGCGTAAAGGAGGACGATAATGGCTAGAGCAAAGTTTCTCTGCGACGCTGAACGCTGCATCGAGTGCAACGCCTGTGTCACCGCGTGTAAGAACGAGCACGAAGTGCCATGGGGCATCAACCGCCGCAGGGTGGTGACGATCAATGACGGCAACCCGGGCGAACGCTCGATCTCGGTGGCTTGTATGCATTGTTCGGATGCTCCTTGCATGGCGGTGTGCCCGGTCGACTGCTTCTATCAGAACGAGGAAGGTGTCGTCCTGCACTCCAAGGACCTGTGCATTGGCTGCGGCTATTGCTTCTACGCGTGCCCCTTCGGCGCGCCGCAATACCCGCAAGCGGGCAACTTCGGATCACGCGGCAAGATGGACAAATGTACCTTCTGCGCTGGCGGCCCCGAAGAAACGCACTCGACCGCAGAGTTCGCCAAATACGGTCGCAACCGGATCGCCGAGGGCAAACTGCCCATCTGCGCCGAGATGTGTTCCACCAAGGCCTTGCTTGCCGGTGACGGCGACGTGGTGTCCGCCGTTTACCGCGAACGCGTTGTGGCGCGCGGCTTCGGCTCAGGCGCCTGGGGTTGGGGCACGGCCTACGATCAGAAAGACGGCTGATCACGCACCATCCGCCCCGGCGCTACACGCTTGCGCCGGGGCGAGACAAGATTTTTCGACGAAAAACTCGGCCCGCCCGGTTTCGGACGGAGCGCCATTTAACTGGCATAGAGGCTCTCATGGCATTTCTGCGACTTCTGTTCTGTCTCATAGTCCTGACCGTCCCTGCCCTTGCGCAGGACGCCCCCGACCGCGCCACAACCGGCGGCGCGACAACGCTCGAAGATATTCTGGCCCGTCAGCGCGGCGAAAAGGTGGACAATAGCTATCGGTCCCAAAATACCGGGCAAGGAAATGTCGAAGGTCTGATGGGTCAGCTGGGTACGCAAGGCGTCGCCTCGGACAGCGACGTGTACCGGGCGCTGCGGTATGGATCGGCAGATGTCACCGTGTCGTCGCAAGGCCCCGCCGCAAGCGTCCTGATTCAGGACGGCGGCATGTGGTGGCTGAATTTCCGCACGGGTCTGCTGCGGGAATATGGCACTTACATCATTGGTGGTATGCTGGTCGTGATTTTGCTGTTTTTCGTCATCCGCGGGAAAATCCGCATTGATGGGGAAAAATCCGGCCGAACGGTGATCCGCTTCAACGGGTTCGAACGGTTCGGCCATTGGCTCTTTGCGGGATCGTTCCTGATCCTCGGCATTACCGGATTGCTTACACTTTATGGCCGAGATTTCCTGATCCCGATCTTCGGCAAAGAAGGGTTCGCAGTAATCGCCCAAGGTTGCAAATGGTTGCACAACAATCTGGCCTGGGCGTTCATGCTGGGGCTGATAATCGTCACTTTGAACTGGATCGCCCACAATATTCCAAACCGCGTTGACCTGAAATGGCTTGCTGCGGGCGGTGGTCTATTCACAAAGGGCAGCCACCCACCCGCCAAGAAATTCAACGCAGGCCAAAAGATCATCTTCTGGGCCTGCATCCTGCTGGGCGTCTCGATCAGCCTGTCCGGCCTTTCGCTGCTGTTTCCGTTTGAGATGCCTTTGTTCGCCAAGACGTTCTCAATTGCCAACGCCACTGGCATCCCACAAACACTGGGCCTGAACCTGCCCGTGCAGATGTCCCCTCAAGAGGAAATGCAATACGCCCAGATCTGGCACGTCATGGTCGCCTACGCCTTTATCGCGATTATTCTGGCCCATATCTACCTGGGGTCGGTCGGCATGGAAGGCGCATTTGACGCCATGGGAACCGGCCAGGTTGAAGAGCAATGGGCGCGCGAGCATCACTCTCTTTGGCTGGAAGAGGTGCAGGCAAAAGAGGCCGGCAAAGGCGCGGCCTCACCTGCGGAATAGATGCGCAAACTGCTTCTGGCTCTGGTTCTGGTGCCCCTGCCCGCATGGTCCGAGTTCTTTACGCTCAAGGGTCATGGCGGACCAATCATGGGTATCGCTGCAGCCCCGGACGGTCGCATTGCCACGGCCAGCTTTGACAATTCGGTGGGGTTGTGGACTGGGCAATCCCCGCAATGGCTGGAAGGCCACGAGGCTGCGGTCAATTCCGTCGTCTTCAACGGTACCGCCATTTACTCGGCAGGCGATGACTTCACTCTGCGCCGGTGGCCCGGGGGGCAAATTGTCGGGCAACACAAGGGCAAGATTGTCGGCATCGCCGCATCAAAAGCCCATGTGGCAACGGCCAGTTGGGATGGCACAATCGGCTTGTGGCCTGTCGATGGCGCAATGCCCGTGACGCTGGGTCCTACAGGCAGCGGTGTGAACGCCGTTGTCTTCTCGCCGGACGGATCGCAGTTGTATTCTGCCGGAGTCGACGGTGTGCTGCGCATCTGGGATGTCGCCAGCGGTCAGGAAATCAACCGTTTGGTCGAGCACGGTTTTGGCATAAACGAACTGGTCCTGAATGCACAAGATAACTGGATCGCCTACGGAGCGGTGGACGGTGTCACACGTATTCTTGACCTGATGACGCGGGAGGAACGGGACTTCACGCTCGGTCGCCGTCCGATCCTTGCGCTGGCCCTCAGCCCCGACCGCCGGTTGTTGGCCGTCGGCGATGGCGAGGGATACATCATGGTCATCGATACGACCGAATGGCGCATCGCACAGGATTTTCGCGCGACTTTGCGTGGCCCAGTTTGGGCGCTGGCATTCTCGGCTGATGGTCAGAACATCCATGCCGGAGGCATTGACGAAGCGATGTACAGTTGGCCTGTCTCGGCGTTATCGGATCAGGATCAGATGGCCGCATCCGAGCCCAGCTATCTCAAGAATCCCGAAGAAATGGAAAACGGAGAACGGCAGTTCGTGCGAAAATGCTCAATCTGCCATAGCCTGACGCCTGACGGCCAACGCCGCGCAGGCCCGACGCTGTATCGAATTTTCGACCGAAAGGCAGGCAGCCTTCCTGAATATTTATACTCGGATACGCTACAAGACTCTGATATCATTTGGAATGACGAAACAATAAACGCTCTGTTCGACGAAGGGCCGGATCACTATATTCCGGGGTCCAAAATGCCGATGCAACGCATTGCTCAGGCGCAGGACCGTGCGGATTTGATTGCCTTTCTGCGCCGTGCTACTGCGCCCTGAAACAGAACCGGAGGAAACGATGAAGGCTTTTCTCGCCGCGGTCGCTGCAATGGCCGTGATTACAGTCGCCGCACCAATTGCTCTGGATCAGATCGGGTTCAGCGCTGCTGATACAACATCCGGCCAAGCCGTTCGTCTCGATTGAATGTCGCAATACCTGACTACCCGGGAATTGGCCGAGATGCTGCGTATCGGCGAACGCAAAGCCTATGATCTGGCATCTTCGGGCGAAATTCCCTGCGTGCGGGCGATGGGAAAGCTGTTGTTTCCAAAGGACGAGATCATCGCTTGGCTCAACGCCTCGCGTTCCGGTCCACAAGTCGCAGAACCGCCCCTGCCGCCGATCGTCGCCGGCAGTCATGATCCCCTGCTCGACTGGGCCTTACGCGAAAGCGGTTCGGGGCTGGCGACCTACTATGACGGTTCATTTGATGGCCTGACCCGACTGAGCAACCGCAGCGCACAGGCGACCGCCCTGCATATTCACGAGACAGACGGGTTCAACTCCGGGTCGTTACGAGATGCGGTCGGCGAAGCCCCGGTGATCCTGTACGAAATCGCGCAGCGTCAGCGCGGGCTGCTGCTTGCACCCGGCGTCACTGGTATCGCTGGATTTTCCGATATCAAGGGCCGCCGCGTGATCCTGCGGCAGGACAGTGCCGCAAGTCAGCACCTGTTCGACGCGCAGCTCAAAGTCCATGGCCTCACACGCGACGATCTTGAAACCCTGCCCGTCTGCGCCCGCACCGAAGAGGAACTGGCTCTAGCCCTGCGTGATGGCAAAGCCGAAATCGGCTTTGGTCTGGGTGCGTTGGCCGGGTTCTACGGCCTGAACTTTCACCCCACCCATGCCGAGCGCCTGGATCTGGCCGTATGGCGACGGGCCTTCTTTGAGGCACCCATGTTAACCCTGATCGATTTCCTGCACGGCCCTCGTTTCAGCCAACGCGCGGCAGAACTGGGCGGTTATGACCTGTCTGGCCTGGGCCAAATCCACCACAATGGTGCAAATGGCTGAATCTCTTCATCTTTTCAAAAATACTCTCGCCGAAGGCGAAACTACTGCGCGTTGGGAAAGAACAATTGCTGCCCATCCAGCGTATAAGACGCAACCGCAGCCTGTCCGTCCGGGCCAGTCAGCCAATCGATGAACCTCTGCCCCGCCGCGGCGCGTACACCCGCATGTCTTTCGGGGTTCACAAGAATCACGCCATACTGGTTGAACAGGCGCGGATCGCCTTCCACCAAAACCTCAAGATCGCCGCGATTGCCGAATGACAGCCACGTAGCGCGATCCGTCAGAACATAAGCGCCCATACCGCTGGCTACATTCAGCGTCGCGCCCATGCCCGAGCCGGTTTCCCGATACCAGGTTCCGGATGCACCTGTTGGGTCAATCGCTGCACTCTGCCAATGCGCCATTTCTGACTTGTGCGTGCCGCTGTCATCCCCACGAGATGCAAACGGAACCTCAGCCTCCGCAATCGCGGTAAGCGCAGCCACGATATCATCACCCCCTCTGATCCCTGCGGGATCAGATTTGGGCCCCACCAGCACAAAATCATTGTACATGACATCAAACCGCTCAACGCCCCAGCCATCCGCCACAAACTGCTCTTCTGCGGGTTTTGAATGCACCAGCAGAACGTCCCCGTCCCCATTGATGGCGTTCCGAATGGCCTGCCCGGTGCCAACTGCAACAACACGTACGTCAATACCGGTTTCCGCCTCAAATCCCGGAAGAATATAGTCCAACAGGCCCGAATTTTGCGTCGATGTCGTGGATTGCACCACGATAAACGGCTCTTCCGCTGCCGCAGGCAAAACCGAAAGGCCAAAGATTGCCAACATGGTCCCGATCAAATTTCGGATCATCAAAGATCTCCGTAAAATCAAAATAGACTCTGCATTATGTGACCAACCCACCGGCCAGATAGCGACGGGATGCTTCGCTTACGGGGGTGTTCAATACCTGCTGTGCTGTGCCGTGTTCAACCACATTCCCGCCCTGCATCATGACAATATCCGCAGCCAACCTACGGGCCTGACCGATGTCATGCGTAACCATCACGATACGCACCCCACGAGCCGAAGCACGCAGTACCATCCGCTCGATCATCTGCGTTGCCGCCGGATCAAGCGCGCTGGTGGGTTCGTCCAGAAACAGCGTGTCCGGTGACAATGCGAGCGCGCGCAATATCGCCAATCGCTGTGCTTCGCCACCCGACAAGGAACGGGCCGATTGTCTGGCCTTGTCAGCCAAGCCACCCTCGGACAGCAGGTCCACGATCTTCTGCTTGCGCGCTGCCCGGGCCAAACCCAGGCGTTTCAGGACAAAATCCAGATTTGCAGCCACCGATCGTCGCAATAAAACCGGCTGTTGAAACACCATCGCCTGTCTCGCTTTGTGCCCCGCATTCAGCGCGATACCACCCTGCAGAACGCGCCCGCGATCCGGTGATATCAGACCGTGCAAACACCTTAGCAACAGGCTTTTCCCCGCCCCGTTCGGCCCAAGGATCAGCGTTGGTCCCGGTTCGTCCAGAAGCAGTTCAGAGACATCCAGCAAGACCTTGCCCTTGCGGGCAATTTGCACATCGCGCACCTCAAGACGACCGATATTTTCGTGCATCAGATCACGCATGGCGCAGGCCCTCCTGCTCGGCGCGGATGGTCAAGGTGCTGACCATTGCGTTCACGGCGATGGCAATCCCGATCAGGATCGCGCCCAAAGCCAGCGCCAACGCAAGGTTCCCTTTCGACGTTTCCAACGCGATGGTCGTCGTCATCACGCGCGTGACGTGGTTGATGTTGCCCCCGACGATGATCACCGCACCAACCTCGGCGATGGCCCGTCCAAATCCGGCCAGCAGCGCTGTGACCAGCGCAAGCCGCGCATCCCACAACAGCACAGGAACCGAGGCCAACCGGGATACCCCCAGCGAGCGCAGTTGTTCGGCATATTCCTCGGCCAACATCTCAACCACCTGCCGCGTCAGCGCAGCAATGATTGGCGTCACCAGAACGACCTGCGCGATGATCATCGCGGTGGGCGTATAAAGCAGTTCAAGCACGCCCAGCGGGCCGGAGCGTGACAGCATCAGGTAAACCAACAAGCCCACCACAACCGGCGGGAACCCCATCAGCGCATTCATCAGAACGATCAGGACGCGTCGTCCCGGAAACCGGGCTACGGCAAGCGCTGCGCCGACAGGCATCCCGATCAGCGCAGAAATCAGCACCGCAAAGACGGAAACACGCAGGGAAAGCAGCACAATGGACCAAAGCTCTGCATCCCCTTGAAGGATCAGAGACATCGCCATTTTGAATTCTGATGCAAATCCCTGCATTTTCTACACACGCCCGCATTTGATGCACATAATGCGCCAAATTACAGTGAAATAGTAAGTCGTTCGGCCGTCAAGTGCAGTCACGTTTACGGCAAAACAAACAAGAAACGCGGCCCCGAAAGGGGCCGCGTTGCATTTTGCTAATGTGCTTTGGATCAGTTCAAAGCTGCATCCGTGATCTGATGCGTCCAGGCGCCTTCGGGCTCTTTGGTGATGACGGGGTCGGAACCGCCCGCCAGCAGAGTGCTGACAGTCCGATCAAAATCAGCCGGATCCAGCGCGCCGTTTGAACCAGCGGTCAACTTGGCAATTTCGCCCATCATGCGGTTTTGATGTTCTTCGGTCTGTGCACCGGTTTCATCGTTTTCCAACACGATCTCGGCGGCCTCTGCCGGGTTCTCCTCGGCATATTTCCAACCCTTCATCGAGGCGCGAACAAACCGCTCCATTTTGTCAACAAATGCGGCGTCGCTCAGGTTCTCTTCAAGAACATAAAGACCGTCTTCCAGCGTCGCGACGCCCTGATCTTCGTATTTGAATGTCACCAGTTCGTCCGGGCTGACCCCGGCGTCGATCACCTGCCAATATTCGTTGTAGGTCATCGTACTGATGCAATCGGCCTGACGCTGCAGCAGAGGATCAACATTGAAACCTTGTTTCAACACTTCGACGCCGCTGTCGCTTTTTCCATCAGTCGAAATCCCCAACTGGCTCATCCAGCTCATGAACGGGAATTCGTTGCCAAAGAACCAAACGCCCAAGGTGCGATTCTTCAGGTCATCAGGTGATGAGATACCCGCATCTTTCCAACACGTCAGCATCATGCCCGAGCTTTTGAACGGCTGCGCGATGTTCACCAACGGCAACCCCTTTTCACGCGCGGCAAGTGCGGCGGGCATCCATTCAACGGTCACGTCAGCGCCGCCACCTGCAATCACCTGCGTCGGTGCGATGTCAGGACCACCGGGAAGGATCGTGACATCCAGCCCTTCTTCTTCGTAGAACCCCTTGTCCTTGGCGACGTAATAGCCTGCGAACTGCGCTTGGGTGACCCATTTCAGCTGCAACGTCACTTCATCCGCGGCAAAGGCCGTACCGGCTGCCAGACCAAAGGCTGCAATGGCCCCGCTAAGTAGCTTGTTCATCTTCACTTCTCCTAGTTGCTTTTGGTTGCCCCGTTGTTTGGGGTCTTTGGAATTATTCCCTCTTTATCCACGTTGTGATGGGTGCCAGAACGTCACGGTTTTTTCGATCCCGGCTACCAGTCCATAGAAAGCCGTACCGGACAACGCGGCCACGACGATCTCGGCCCAGACCATGTCCAGCGACAACTGACCAACGCTTGTCGAAATCCGGAACCCCATGCCCACAGTGGGCGAGCCGAAGAACTCGGCCACAATAGCGCCGATCAGTGCCAAAGTCGTCGAAATCTTCAGGCCGTTGAAAACAAACGGCATTGCCGCAGGCAGGCGCAGCTTCAGAAAGCTTTGCCAGTAGGTTGCAGCATAGGTCTCCATCAGATCGCGCTGCATTGCGGAGGCTTCTCGCAGACCGGCAACCGTGTTGACCAGCATGGGAAAGAACACCATCACCACGACCACCGCGGCCTTTGAGTGCCAGTCAAAGCCGAACCACATAACAAGGATGGGCGCGGTCCCGACGATGGGCAGAGCGGCCACGAAATTGCCCACAGGAAGCAACCCCAGACGCAGGAAATCCCATCGATCAACAGCAATTGCCGTCAGAAACGCTGCGCCACACCCAATGACATATCCGCTGAGCGCACCTTTGAGGATCGTCTGCACAAAATCCGCCCAGAGTATCGGCAGGCTGTCGCCAAATCGATGGGCAATGACGGTTGGCGCAGGAAGGATAACCAGAGGCACCTCAAGTCCGCGCACCAGCAGTTCCCAGACAATAATGATGGTCAGACCAAAGATCAGCGGAGCAAGAAACCGAACCATTCGACTGTTTGCCTGCGGTCCGCTGGCCAGTCGCGTGTTCAGCCACCAGCCTCCAATCCAGATGAGCAGAGCGAGTAACACAAACATCATTGCGCCATTCCCATCCGCCTTAGCACCACACGCTCGATCAGCCCCAGCAGTCCCACCAGGCACGCCGCCAAAATGGCGGCACCAAACAGGGCCGACCAAATTTGCACGGTCTGGCCGTAATAGCTGCCCGCCAGCAGACGCGCGCCCAATCCGGCAACCGCGCCAGTTGGAAGCTCACCCACAATGGCGCCGACCAGCGATGCTGCAACGCCGATTTTCAGCGACGTAAACAGGTAAGGCATCGACGCAGGCAAGCGCAGTTTCCAGAAGCCCTGCGCGCGGCTCGCATTGTAAGTGCGTAACAGGTCAAGTTGCATCGCATCCGGGCTGCGCAGCCCTTTCACCATGCCCACAACGACAGGAAAAAAGCTGAGATAGGCCGAGATGATCGCTTTGGGAATAAGCCCCTGAACACCCACCGAATACAAAACCACGATAATCATCGGCGCCAGTGCAATAATCGGGATTGTCTGGCTGACAATGGCCCATGGCATGACCGACAGGTCCATCACGCGGCTATGCACAATACCGATTGCCAGCAAAATGCCCAGCCCGGTGCCTATCGCGAATCCAAGCATCGTCGCACTTAGTGTGATCCATCCGTGATAGACCAGTGACCGCTTGGATGTGATCTTCTTATTGATGGTCGAGTCCCACAGCTCCAGGATAACGTCATGCGGTGCGGGCAATCGCGGACGGTCCTGCTCCCAGGTTTCCGGGATGGCAAAGCTGTTGTCCCAAACCAGAACAATATCGTATTCCAGCAACCTTTCTTTGGCCGTCGGCGGATCAACCTCTTCCCCTGCACGTTCAGCCGCGTTCAGCGCACTGTCGATATTCATCGGGATACAAGCGATGTACCAGATCGCAATGATCGCGGCGATCACCCACATTACGGCTGTGAACTGCTTCATGCCCGCCACTCCATCCGGATGACCGGCACCGTGTCCGGCGGCGTCGGAGGCTCGGTGCCCGTCGCCATGAACCCTTCACGCCGATAGAATTTCTGCGCAGACGTATTGGGCACGTGAGTAGTAAGCCAAAGCTGATCGCGCCCGGATTTTGCCAGGTCCAACAGTTGCTTGCCAATTCCTTGACCCGTCCGCAGGCAATATAAGGCCCCAACTTTCTGCGACTTGGGATCGACCGACATATAACAATCCACCGGATCACCCGCGACCCAGATTTCGCGTTCTGGAAAAGCCTCAAGGATCAGCGCCGCCAGTTCTTCCTCCGACAATTCCTCGGGCATCCAGTCGGTCTGCGCCATCCACTTTGCGATGACATGCGCACAGGCTGGTACATCGTCCGGCGTGGCTCTTCTGATAGCGTCACCCGGCATCAGACTTCATCCCCATGACCGGCACGTAACCCTTCACGTACACGATGGGCGACCTCAATGAACTCTGGCGTGTCGCGAATGTCCAGAGGCCGCTCTTTCGGCAAAGGGCTGTCGATCACATCGGTGATCCGCCCGGGTCGCGGGCTCATGACCACAATTTTTGTGCTCAGATACACGGCCTCGGGGATTGAATGCGTCACAAAGCCGATTGTCTTTTGGGTTCGCGACCACAGCGCCAAAAGCTGTTCGTTCAGATGATCGCGTACAATTTCGTCCAATGCGCCGAACGGCTCATCCATCAGCAGAATATCCGCATCGAATGCAAGCGCGCGCGCGATACTGGCCCGTTGTTGCATCCCGCCCGACAACTGCCAGGGGAACTTACCCCCAAACCCTTCTAGA
This sequence comes from Ruegeria sp. E1, assembly GCF_056534225.1. NCBI lineage: Bacteria > Pseudomonadati > Pseudomonadota > Alphaproteobacteria > Rhodobacterales > Roseobacteraceae > Ruegeria > Ruegeria sp. E1. The sequence continues at coordinate 28,189 of NZ_JBQFPE010000005.1, forward strand.
TCAACAAGTTCCAGCACATTCTTGACACGCTCATCCTGCTCGGCGGCCGAATAACCCATGATCTCAAGCGGCAGTTTGATGTTCTTTGCAATCGTTCGCCAAGGATACAATCCCGCCGCCTGAAAGACATAGCCATAGGCCCGGTTTCGCCGCGCGTCATCCGGTGACATCCCGTTGACGGTCAGCGATCCACCAGTTGGCGTCTCAAGTGCTGCGATGCATCGCAAGAACGTTGTCTTGCCGCAACCGGACGGTCCGATGAAACTCACGAACTCACCCTTGTCGATACTCAGATCTACGTTCTTGAGCGCATGGACCGGCCCGTCATTGGTTTGGAAGGTGAGGTCCAGCTGCCTTGCTTCGATGACAGGCTGGGTCGTACTTTCAATTGTCATTCCATTGCCTTGAAAAGATTTGGCTTTGGGCCGCCGCGCTGGCGGCCCGTATGCATCAAACACCCGTCGCCGGAATACCCGACCGTTCTATTGGCTGCGGCGCGGTCAGTTCTTTCCAGGTGCTCAAAGCCTTGTTCACATGGCTGTTGGCTTCACGCGCAACAAACTCACCGTGACCTTCCTGCGTTCGGATTTCGCCGTCATGAACCGCGACCTGTCCACGTGTCAGGGTAAAGCGCGGCAACCCTTTGACATCTTTGCCTTCAAACACGTTGTAGTCGATCGCGGATTGCTGCGTGTCAGCGGTGATCGTCTTGGATTTCTCAGGATCCCAAACCACGATATCAGCATCCGCACCAACCAGAATGGCACCTTTTTTCGGGTAACAATTCAATATCTTGGCAATGTTTGTTGAGGTGACGGCCACAAACTCCTGAGGCGTCAACCGCCCGGTATTCACCCCATGCGTCCACAGCATCGGTAGCCGGTCTTCCAGCCCTCCGGTACCGTTCGGTATCTTGGTGAAATCACCGACGCCGTATCGCTTTTGCTCGGTCGTAAACGCACAATGATCGGTAGCCACAACGCTAAGTGTACCCGAATGCAGACCCGCCCACAGGCTGTCCTGATGCTGCTTGTTCCGGAACGGAGGGCTCATCACCCGCCGCGCGGCGTGGTCCCAATCTTGGTGGAAATACTCGCTCTCATCCAGCGTCAGGTGTTGGATCAAGGGCTCTCCCCAGACCCGCTTGCCCTGCATTTTGGCCCGCCGGATCGCTTCATGCGCCTCTTCACACGAGGTATGCACGACATAAAGCGGCACACCCGCCATGTCCGCGATCATGATGGCGCGGTTGGTCGCCTCACCCTCAACCTGCGGCGGACGGGAATAGGCGTGTGCCTCGGGCCCGGTATTCCCTTCGGCCAGCAGCTTGGCGCTGAGTTCGGCGACAACATCTCCGTTCTCGGCATGGACCATTGCCACCCCACCCAATTCGGCCAGTCGCGTGAAGGATGCGAATAGCTCATCGTCATTCACCATCAACGCACCTTTGTAGGCAAGGAAATGCTTGAATGTGTTGATCCCACGCTCCTCAACAACGGTTTTCATGTCGTTGAAAACCTGCTCCCCCCACCATGTCACCGCCATATGAAACGAATAGTCGCAATTCGCGCGCGTCGACTTGTTGTCCCAGCGCTTCAACGCATCCAGCAGGCTTTCGCCCGGATTTGGCAGCGCAAAATCAACCACCATAGTCGTACCGCCCGCCAGCGCCGCCCGCGTGCCGCTTTCGAAATCATCGCTGGAATAGGTTCCCATGAACGGCATCTCAAGATGCGTATGCGGATCAATTCCGCCCGGCATGACATAGCACCCGGTTGCGTCCAACTCCTTGTCACCTTTCAGGTTCGGTCCGATCTCAGTGATCACGCCACCTTCGACCTTCACATCTGCCTTATAGGTCAAATCCGCCGTCAGGACGGTCCCGTTCTTGATAACAGTGCTCATTTTAAACTCCCTGATGCGGTCTGCGCCGCTTGCTTCATCTGTCTAAAAATATCCCGGGGGAGTCGCCCATCGGGCGACGGGGGCAGAGCCCCCTATTCCACGATCTCCGCCGTCTCGACGACCGCGTGAAACAGAACATCCGCCCCGGCAGCAGCCCAGTCTTTGCTGATTTCTTCGGCCTCGTTGTGGCTCAACCCATCCACACAGGGGCACATCACCATCGCCGTCGGCGCAACCCGGTTGATCCAGCAGGCATCATGCCCCGCGCCTGAAATGATATCCGTGTGCGAATACCCCAACCGCTCGGCCGCGTCGCGCACAGCGGCCACGCAGCCATCGTCAAACTTCACAGGATCAAAGCCACCGACTTTCTCGAATTCGATCTGCAGACCCATCTCGTTAACGATGTCTTCTGCAGCAACACGCAACCGGTTTTCCATATCCGTAATGACCTCCAACTCGGGCGAGCGGAAATCGACCGTAACCACTGCCTTACCCGGGATCACGTTGCGCGAGTTCGGATATACGTCGATATGCCCCGCTGCACCCACCGCATGAGGCGCATGAGACCACGCGATCTCATCCACTTTCTCCAATATCCGCGCCATCGCCAACCCGGCGTTCTTGCGCATGGGCATCGGGGTCGAGCCGGTATGCGCATCCTTGCCGGTGACAGTTATCTGAGTCCAGCTCAGCCCCTGCCCATGTGTGACCACCCCGATATCTTTGTCTTCGGCTTCAAGGATTGGTCCCTGTTCAATATGCAGTTCGAAAAACGCATGCATCTTGCGCGCACCAACCTCTTCGTCACCGCGCCAGCCAATACGTTGTAGCTCATCGCCGAACTTCTTCCCTTCCGCATCCTCGCGATCATAGGCCCAGTCCTGAGTATGCATCCCGGCAAACACACCCGAAGACAGCATCGCAGGTGCGTACCGAGTGCCTTCCTCGTTGGTCCAGTTGGTCGCGACAATCGGGTGTTTGGTCTTAATGCCCAGATCGTTGAGTGTTCGGATGATTTCCAAACCGCCCAGAACGCCCAACACCCCGTCATACTTGCCACCCGTAGGCTGCGTATCCAGATGTGATCCAACATAAACCGGCAGCGCATCGGGATCCGTCCCTTCGCGACGAGCGAACATATTGCCCATCTGGTCCAGCCCCATCGAACAGCCCGCATCTTCACACCATTTTTGAAACAGTGCGCGCCCTTCGGCATCTTCATCCGTCAGCGTCTGGCGATTGTTGCCACCTGCCACGCCGGGGCCGATCTTGGCCATCTCCATCAGGCTGTCCCACAGCCTGTCGCCATTGATCCTGAGGTTCTGCGCCGGAGCTGCCATCTTGATTTTCCCTGTCGCTTGCGATTTGGCTCGCTTTTGGTGTCTTGATTTGACCATCTGGTCAAACTAACGCTATCACGGGTTCTACATCAGTCAAGAAATTGCGTGGCGTCGCTGGAAATTTCGGCATATTTGGCGCCAGCATCTCGGGAAATCAGACGATCAGGAACCATGCCCAAAGACCGCGCCCCAACCAGAATACAAAAAAAGAATCGCGCCGCGATACTCGAGGCCGCCCTGAACGTGTTTTCAGCGCATGGGTTTCGCGGCGCCACAGTTGACCAGATCGCCGCTGAATCGGGCCTGAGCAAACCTAACCTGCTGTACTATTTCCCATCGAAAGAAGCGATCCACACGGCACTTTTGTCCGGGTTGCTTGAGATCTGGCTGGCCCCCCTACACGAACTGGACGCTGATGGTGACCCGATGCAGGAAATCCTGTCCTACATTCATCGCAAGCTACAGATGAGCCGCGAGTTGCCGCGCGAAAGCCGCCTGTTCGCCAACGAACTGGTTCAGGGCGCCCCGCGCATTCACGACGCACTGTCCAACGATCTGAGAATGCTGGTGGATGAAAAGGCGACCATCCTGACAAATTGGATGGATCAGGGCAAAATCGCCAGGCTGCACCCACATCACCTGATTTTCTCGATCTGGGCACTGACCCAGCACTATGCCGATTTTGATGTACAGGTGCGGGCGATATTGGGGGAAGAAGACCCGTTTGACGGGGCCGGTCCGTTTATCGACACGCTCTACCGTAAATTGCTGACGCCATAAGCACCGGTTAACCTCGCTGCCTCAGAGTCGCAGCATGATTTCCCCACGCCCCAACCCTGACCCCTGGATTGCTCAGATGTTTTCAATAAAATCTGGCCGTCGCGGCGCGGTTGTTCGCAGGTCGATTGCTGGGTTGAGCGGGAGGTTGGGCAAGAACGGTTTCAGCAGGAAATAAGGCGGCGCGGATACCATCTGATCCGCACCGCCAATCAATACATCGTCACCCGCCACAACGGACCCATCGACATTCTGTTCTGAGAAAATTCAAAGAATTTTCTCGGTCGAGATTTTTCGACGAAGAATCTCCTATTCCGCCGCCCGCGCCATTGGGTTGTTCGGATGTGTCGTCCAATTGGCATACTCCTCCTGCACGGCGTTTCCGGTTCGCGGGTCAACTTCGCCAGCTTTCATCGGTACCATCGAGATGCAGCCCTCAACCGGGCAAACATCAACACAAAGGTTACAAGCGACGCATTCGTCGTCCAGCACCTCAAACACGCGGTCTGCAGACATCGAGATTGCCTGATGGCTGGTATCCTCACACGCGGCATAGCAACGACCGCATTTGATGCACTGATCCTGATCGATCTTGGCTTTGGCCACATAGTTGAGGTTCAGATATTGCCAATCCGTGACATTCGGCACCGCGCGCCCAACAATTTCAGACACGTTTGAATAGCCCTTTTGGTCCATCCATTCAGACAGTCCAGAAGTCAGTTCGTCGATGATCTTGAACCCATAGGTCATCGCCGCCGTACACACCTGAACCGTACCGCAGCCCAGCGACATGAACTCGGCCGCGTCCCGCCAAGTGGTGACGCCGCCGATCCCAGAAATCGGCAGACCATGTGTCGCCTCGGCCCGCGCAATCTCGGATACCATCGACAGGGCGATTGGCTTCACCGCAGGGCCGCAATAGCCGCCATGACTGCCCTTGCCATCGATCGACGGTTCGGGGCTGAACGTGTCCAGATCAACGCTGGTGATCGAGTTGATCGTGTTGATCAGCGACACCGCATCCGCCCCGCCATTTCTGGCCGCCGCGGCAGGCTTGCGAATATCTGTGATATTGGGCGTCAGTTTCACGATCACCGGACGGTCATAGTATTGCTTGCACCAACGTGTAACCATCTCGATGTATTCCGGCACCTGCCCAACTGCAGATCCCATGCCGCGCTCGCTCATCCCGTGCGGGCAGCCAAAGTTCAACTCGATCCCGTCGGCACCGGTCTCGGCGACGCGTGGCAGAATGGCTTTCCACGCCGCTTCCTCACACGGAACCATGATCGAAGCGATCAGCGCGCGATCCGGGTAGTCGGCCTTGACCCGCGCCATCTCCTCAAGGTTCACCTCCAAGGGCCGGTCGGTGATCAGTTCGATGTTGTTCAGACCCAACAGCCGCCGATCCGCGCCGTAGATTGCGCCGTAGCGCGGGCCGTTCACATTGACGACCGGCGGGCCCTCTGATCCCAGCGTTTTCCAGACCACGCCACCCCAACCGGCCTCAAACGCGCGGCGCACGTTGTATTCCTTGTCCGTTGGTGGAGCAGACGCCAGCCAATACGGATTCGGGCTGGAAATTCCCAGAAAGTTTGTCGTTAAATCAGCCATTTGTACGGCCTCCCTGATGTAAATCTACATCTTTAGATAGTGAGTTTCACGCGCTCAGGTTTGCGTGGATGTCCATTGCTGCATCGCGCCCTTCGGCGACGGCCGTAACAGTCAGGTCATCGCCACCCGCTGCACAATCCCCACCGGCCCAGACGCCTTGCAGAGAGGTCCGACCACCCTGCGTGACAGCGATTTTGCTGCCGTCCAGCGTCAAGCCGTCCGGCGTGCCTTCCAACGTCTGGCCAATCGCTTTGAGGACCTGATCAGCAGGCAAACGAACCATCTCGCCCGTGCCGGTCAAAGTTCCGTTCTGACTGGATGTATACTCCAGTTCGATCTCAGCGGACGCGCCGTTTCCGTGCACCGCGACGGGTTGAACATTCGTCATGATCCGAACGCCGTGCGAGGCGGCCAGATCCTGTTCATACCGGCTGGCCCCCATGGCATCGCGATCACGGCGGTAGGCGATGGTCACATGCTCGGCCCCCAGCAGCTTGGACTTCACCGCCGCATCAACTGCAGTCATACCACCGCCGATGACAACCACATTCCGCCCCACTGGCAGATGCGCAAGGTCACTCGCCTGCCGCACGTCCGAGATGAAGTCGACCGCGTTTCGAACACCATCCTTGTCCGACCCCGGCGCGCGCAGAGCATTTACGCCCGCAAGACCGATGGACAGGAATACCGCATCATAGTTCTCGGCCAGCCCATCCAGCGAGATTGTCTCACCCAGAACCGAACCTGTCTCAATCGCGATGCCACCGATTTTCAGCAGCCAGTCGACCTCGGCCTGTGCAAAGTCGTTGGTCGATTTGTACGCGGCAATTCCGTATTCGTTCAGCCCCCCCGGCTTGGGCTTGGATTCGTGGATCACAACGTCATGACCCAGCATCGCTAGCCTGTGCGCACAGGCAAGCCCGGCAGGGCCCGCACCCACCACCGCAACGGTTTTACCCGTCGCCTGGGCACGTTCGAACGGATGTTCACCCGAGGCCATAACATCGTCGGTTGCAAACCGCTGCAGACGACCGATCTCGACCGGCTTGCCCTCGGCAGCCTCACGCACGCACGCCTCTTCGCACAGCGTTTCGGTCGGACAGACGCGCGCGCACATGCCGCCCAGAATGTTTTGTTCCAGAATGGTTTGCCCTGCCGCCTTGGGCTGTCCGGCCTGAATCTGCCGAATGAACAGAGGAATATCGATATCCGTCGGACAGGCCGTCACGCATGGTGCGTCATAGCAGAAATAGCATCGATCAGCGGCAACCGCGGCCTCATGCGGGGCCAGTGGCGGATGCAGATCGGTGAAATTCGAGGTCAGCTCATCGCTGGAAAGCCGCCCTGGGACAATCCCGGGTGCCATCTGGCCCTGTGCCATCGCTCTACTCCCTGTAGATATGTTCGTTATGAGCTCCAGCTTGCCACAAATTGATTTTTTATCAATTGGTAAAATTTGCCAAATGGTCAAAAAATGAAAAATCCGGACGAAATGGCCCGGATTCTTATGAAGTTTGCCATATTTTGAGGCGTTTCGGCGTCAGACCATGCCGCCAAGATGACCGGATTTGATCCAGACCCGTGCGCCCGCCTCACCCGCCGTGGCGGTTGATTGGGTTCCGGGCGGCAGCCGAAGCCAATCCCATTTGCCAAATTCCTCGCCAGCTTCGGTGTAGTCACCGTCAATAACAAAAATTTCAAGCCCGTGTTCGGCATCAAGTGTCACTACCTCTCCCGCAAGCCAGTCCTGCACCTGAACATCCTCGTTCGCATCCTGAAACAGCTTCAGGTTGCCCGCTCCGTTGATCGAGCGTCGCACTTCGGTACGGTCTTCAGGATCGAACTGATGCAGCTTGACCAGTATTGTTGCCCCCTCGCTTGCGGATGGGGTATGCGACGAGGTCGGCGGGTTGCGCACATAGCTGCCAACCGGGAAATCCCCGGTCTCATCCTGAAAAACCCCATCGAGAACCAGATATTCTTCGCCACCATCATGGGTATGGGCCGCAAAGGCGCTGCCAGGTGCAAAGCGGACAATGGTCGTGGCGCGCGCGACTTCTTCTCCGATCCGGTCCAGCATCTTACGCTCGACCCCCGCCGCCGGAGAAGCGACCCATTCGTTGTCGTCAAAGTGAACCGCGACGCGTTTGCTGAAATCTGCATTGACCCGCATGAGTGATCTCCTGATTGACCGATGCTGTACTACATGGTCCCGATACCATGTTTTTCAAACCTTAGCGTGTATCGGGTTTTGACGGCTCACCCCAGTTGCTGTAATTGCGGTTCAACACTGCCCGGACAAGGCCAGAAGAAGAAAGCACGTAAATGCAGGCGAACCCCACCGAGTTTAATGTCGTCGTCGTCGGGCAGAACAACCGAGTTCAGTTCGAAGCCGTGCTATTCGCTGCCTCTCTGCGTCAGTCTTCTCCGCAGTTTTCAGGACGGTTGATCGTTGCGGTTCCGCAGGCGGGACCGCGATGGAGCAGCGATCCAAGCATCAAGAACCCGGATGTCCTGAACGCGCTTGCGCATCTCGGCGTCGAAATCATTCCCTTCGAAAACCACGTCTTTGGCGAAAGCTATCCGCACGGCAACAAAATCGAGGCATTGATGGCCCTGCCCGAGGGTGAGCCGTTTGTGTTTTTTGACAGCGACACGCTGATCACTGGTGAACTTGCAGAAGTGCCCTTTGACTTTGATCGCCCCTGCGCGTCGTTGAAAGTTGAAGGCACCTGGCCCAAGCCAACACTTTATGGCCCCGGCTATGAAGGCATCTGGCGAGCGCTATATGATCGGTTTGGGCTGGATTTCGAAAGCTCTTTGGATACCAGCCAGCCCGAAAACTACTGGCGCAGATTTCTGTACTTTAATGCAGGCTATTTCTATTACAGATGCCCGCGTGAGTTTGGCGCGCGTTATCTGGATTACGCCCGAACCATTCGCGACGAAGATATCCCCGAATTGACCGGGCAAAAGCTGGATCCTTGGTTGGATCAGGCCGCTCTGCCTTTGGTGATCCATTCATTCGGTGGTGGCCGTGATGCCTTACCAGCCAGGTATCTGGATGGTTCGGTCAGTTGCCACTATCGCCTGTTCCCCTTGCTCTATGCGCGGGAACGCGATCAGGTGATCGAGACGCTGGAAAAGGCCAGCGCACCGAACAAGATCAAGAAGGTTCTCAAGACCTATGATCCGATGAAAAAGCTGATCTATCAGGGCAAGGGTCGCAAAATCCGCGATATGTTTGACCGTGAAAACCTGCCCCAGCGCGAGCAGATCATTCGCAAGGCCATCAAGTCCAAGGGATTGTGGCAACGCTGACGCCAGCGTTGTGCGCGGCCTGCCAATGCCCTAGACATTCAAACAACACTATAATCCAACAGGAGATTTGAAGATGTCCGACGGCCCCCAATATGGCTTTGATACGCTGCAAATTCACGCAGGTGCCCGCCCCGATCCGGCGACCGGAGCGCGGCAGACACCGATCTATCAAACTACCGCGTATGTGTTCCGCGACGCCGATCACGCGGCGGCGTTGTTCAACCTGCAAGAGGTCGGGTTCATCTATTCGCGCCTGACCAACCCCACGGTTGCCGTTCTGCAGGAACGCGTCGCAACGCTGGAAGGCGGCGTAGGCGCGGTCTGCTGTTCCTCGGGTCACGCAGCGCAGATCATGGCGCTGTTCCCGCTTATGGGTCCGGGCTGCAACGTGGTGGCCTCGACCCGTCTGTATGGCGGCACGGTCACGCAGTTCAGCCAGACGATCAAACGCTTTGGCTGGTCAGCAAAGTTTGTTGACACCGATGATCTGGATGCCGTCAAGGACGCCATCGACGAAAACACCCGTGCAGTGTTCTGCGAATCCATTGCCAACCCCGGCGGCTATGTCACGGATATCCGTGCGTTGGCAGATGTGGCCGATGGTGCGGGCATTCCGCTGATCGTAGACAACACCTCGGCCACGCCCTACCTGTGCCGCCCGATCGAACATGGCGCGACGCTGGTAGTGCATTCGACCACCAAATATCTGACCGGCAACGGCACCGTCACCGGCGGTTGCATCGTCGACTCAGGCAAATTCGACTGGTCGGCAAATGACAAGTTCCCCTCGCTCAGTGAACCGGAACCCGCCTATCACGGCTTGAAATTCCACGAGACGTTCGGCCCGCTGGCCTTCACCTTCCACAGCATCGCCATCGGCCTGCGCGATCTGGGCATGACCATGAACCCACAAGCGGCCCATTACACGCTGATGGGAATCGAAACCCTGTCCTTGCGGATGGAACGGCATGTTGAGAACGCGCAAAAGATCGCGGCCTGGCTTGAGGCGGACGACCGCGTCGATTACGTGACCTATGCCGGTCTGCCCTCTTCGCCCTATCATGATCGCGTCAAATCGCACTATCCGCGCGGCGCGGGTGCCCTGTTCACCTTTGCCGTTAAGGGTGGCTATGACGCGTGCATCAAACTGGTCAATGCGCTGGAGATTTTCAGCCATGTTGCCAATCTGGGCGACGCGCGATCGCTGATTATCCATTCGGCATCGACCACGCACCGCCAGCTGACGCCGGAACAGCAAGAAGCCGCAGGTGCAAGCCCGAATGTGGTGCGCGTATCAATCGGGATCGAAGATGCAAACGATCTGATCGCTGATCTGGATCAAGCGTTGTCCAAGGCCGGCGCATAGGTCATGGCCGCGCACGACACAAACGAATTGGGCCAACCCATTGGCAAGCCTGTGCTGGGTGAGTTTCCTCGCCCAACACCGCCTTATACGCCGATGGAAGGCCGGTTTTGTTCGGTCGTGCCGCTGGATGTAAACAGACATGCGCCCGGGCTTTACCGGGCGTTTGCCAAGGACTTGGATGGGCGAAACTGGACCTACTTGCCCTACGGTCCATTTGATGCCGAGGCGGATTTCATCGAATGGACACGGTCCAACTGCATGGATGCCGATCCGATGTTCCACACCGTGCTGGACAACGATGAGGTTCCGGTCGGCATGGCGTCATATCTTCGCGTCGACCCCGCAGCCGGAGCGATTGAAGTCGGCCATATCCACTTTTCACCCCTGCTGCAGCGCAAACCGCAATCGACCGAGACAATGTTTCTGATGATGCGGCGCGCGTTCGATGAGTTGGGCTATCGCCGCTACGAATGGAAATGCGATGCACTGAACGCGCCCTCAAAACAAGCGGCCGAGCGGTTGGGGTTCACCTTCGAAGGTATCTTTCGGCAGGCGACCCACTACAAAGGCCGCAATCGGGATACCGCTTGGTATTCGATCACGGATTCCGAATGGCCCCGCATTCGTGCCGCTTTTGAAAACTGGCTGGCTCCGGGTAATTTCGATGCGACGGGCCAACAGCGACAATCGCTGCAGGCCCGCACCAACGCCTGAACTATTCGGCGATTTCAAATTCCATCGTCACGTTGACCGACACCGAAACCTCACCACCCGCAACGGGTACGCTAGCAGCGTCAGCCATGTTGATCCGGCTAAACTCGGCGACCGGTCTGACACCACCAACCTGTTCATTGATCTCCTGCACGGGACCAAGGGTCACATTGGCGGCCTGCGCCAGTTGTTCGGCCTTTGCAATTGCGTCTGCCACCGCTTTGGCGCGTGCATCCGCTTCCATGGGCTTAGGCTCCTGAACGCTGAAACTCAGCCCGCCAAAGACGTTCGCCCCATCCTCGATCACAGCGTCCATGATGCTCCCGAGGTTTTCCAGATCGCGCACCCGGACCAGAACGCGGTTCGATGCGGTAAAGCCGGTGATCTCGGGCGCTTCTCCACTTTGGCCAGCGCGATTGGCCCAAACGGGCGACAGCGACAGATCACGGGTCTGCACATCTCGCGCCTCAAGCCCCATGTCCTCAAGGCGTTTCAGGATTGCTGTGACAGCGGCCGAGGTTTCATCCATCGCCGCAGAAGCCTGTGCATCCTGGTTCGTGACACCCAAAGTGATGGTGGCCATATCCGGGGTGGCCAGCGCAGTTCCGGTGCCGCTGACAGTGATGCGACGTTCTTCCGCATGGGCGGGCAGTGTCGCCACAGCGACGGTCATCGCGGTCAAAAAAGCAAGTGTCTTCAAGGCGATCTCTCCTGATTGCTTGACCTCAACATGGGAACTTAGGACCATACACGGCAAGGGGGAAAGGTGGCTTTTTCTTTCCCTCGGCAGGTTCCTGCTCTATCCTCTTGCGGCGGACCCCAAAGCGTTTGCATTGAAACTGACAATTATGGTTCATCCGGATTATGAAACCCGCCTTTGCGCTGTCTTTTTCTGAAAACGGGATTTCACTGCATCACCAGTCGGATGGCGATTGGTACAGCATTGGAACCGTCCCGCTGGATACGCCGCACCTGGCCGAGCAGATGCAGGCGCTGCGCGATCAGGGATTCGCACTGGCCAATCATCTGGGATGCGCACTGATCATACCGCCAGATCAGGTTCGATTGCTTTCAGTCGATACCAACGATCTGGATGCCGAAGCGGCAGATCAGAAGATACGGCAAACCCTGACCGAGGCGACGCCGTATGCGTTGTCGGAACTGGCTTACACAACCCGCGCCGATGGAACCGCAACTCAGGTTGCGGCGGTTGCAAGGCAAACGCTTTCCGAGGCGCAGACCTTTGCCGCGTCGCACGGGTTTATCGCCGAGACCTTCTGCGCAAGTGCAACTGGCGAGGATGCGCTGAGCGGGCCGGTCTTTGAATGGCCGGTTGATACGTCGGACATAATTGCACCCGAGAGCGCAATTCAGGACGCATCAATTGGGGATAGCGAAGAATTTGACGCCCCGACCCCGCTGCCGGACCCAGCGGTCGAAGATCAGCCTGATAAAGCAGAGACAACGACCGGCGATGAAACTGAGGATGCGCCCGCGATTGTCACCGCGCCTGAAGCACCGAAGCAAGAAGTAGTAGAAGACGCGCCCGAGGCATCAGAGCCTGAGCAGGCAGAAAACACTACATCGGAAGCACTTGCAGAACCCGAGACCGAAAGCGTGCCAGAAGCGCCGGTAGCCGAGGATCCGGTCACCGAAGAAGCAGCGCCCGAGATCAAAGCGGAAACGCCTCCGGACGCATTGCCTGAAGCGGATGGAACCGAGAACGAGCCCGACATGCCGGTTCACGCGATTGCCGGGGCCGCCGATCCGGCAGCGTTCCGGTCCACGCCGCAAGCCAAGCCGGAATCGACAGCATCGTCCCAGGGCTTAAAGCGATTTGCCATTCCAGCCGTCGCAGCTTCGGTCCTTCTGGGCATGGCTATCGGGGCGTGGTCTGTCATAGGACCGGACGCTACGGTGCCCGAGCAAGACACAGCGCAAGCCCCGCCCGGGGTTTCAGCACCCGAACCTGAAGCCATTGCTGCGACCGAGCAACCGGATCCCGCGCCTCAAGCGGCGACGGATGAGAGCGATGATCTGTCGCCAACCGATACTGCCATCCTCGAAGCTCTGGGCGTCAGCCCAGAAGCGCAGCCCGAACAACCCGGCGATACCTCGGCAACCGATGTTGCCATTCTTGAGGCGCTTAAGGTCGAACCGGAACAGGTTGAACCGATCACGCAGGTACCCAGCGCTGATGCGATATTCAACGATTTCACCGGAACTGCGCCGTCGGCACCGCCCGCACTAACCCCACCTGCACCGGTTGAGGCGGACGATATATACCTGACCTCGATCGACCCGACGGATCTGTCGCTGGATGCTTTGGCCCTGCCCACCGTTCAAAGCCTTGATACGGACCGGCCCTTTGATGACAGCACCCTGCCCGGCGGCAGTCAGGCGCAGTTCGAATTGGACGACCGCGGCCTTGTCACAGCCAGCCCAGACGGTACGCTGAACCCAGATGGCATCATGATATATGCGGGCCGCCCGTCGAAGGTGCCGCCAGAACCGCCGGTACGGTTCGAAGCCGAGCCCGAACCCAATCAGGCTGATCAGCGCCTGGCGGGTCTACGCCCCAGGCCTCGTCCCGACAATCTGGTTGATCAGTTCGAAAGATCGCAACTGGGCGGACGCTCGCGCGAGGAATTGGCCATCGTGCGCCCCAAAGCGCGCCCCGAATCTTTGAAGGTCGAACCACAGGTCGACCATACGCCCACCGCGCTGGCGGTTGTGCTTGTTCCCCGGCCAAAGGCAAGACCGGCCAACCTGCGACCACGAACGGCAAGTGCAGGAACGGCGACGCTCGGCTCAACCGCAAATGTCGCCACTGGCGGGGATGAAGCCGGTTCGTTTCAGCCCAAAACGGTCAAGCCTAAAATCCCGACCACTGCCTCGGTCGCAAGGCAGGCAACGATTGACAACGCAATCAACCTGCGTCGGTTGAACCTGATTGGCGTCTATGGCACACCCGCCAACCGCCGAGCGCTGGTGCGTCTGCCCAGCGGACGATACAAAAAACTGAAAGTGGGCGACAGGCTCGATGGCGGCAAGGTGGTGGCGATCGGGGACAGCGAATTACGCTATCAAAAGCGCGGCCAGAACGTGACCCTGAAGATGCCGCGCGGCTAAAAAACCAGAGCATCGACAGACGACGCTCTGGCCTTTGCAAGTACTACGATGAGGATCAGGCAGCCGAAATCTCGCCGCTTTCGATCTGCTCACGCTCGATGGATTCGAACAGGGCCTTAAAGTTGCCCTCACCAAAGCCGTCATCGCCTTTGCGCTGGATGAACTCGAAGAAAATCGGACCGATCACGGTTTTCGAGAAGATCTGCAGCAAAATCTTGGTCTCACCGCCATCCAGGACACCTTCGCCGTCGATCAGGATGCCATGCTTCATCAGACGATCTTTAGGCTCATCATGGCCCGAGACACGATCATAGGACATGTCGTAATAGGTCTCGTTCGGGCCGGGCATGAATTTCAGACCCTTCTCGGCAATCGCATCGGTCGATGCATAGATGTCGTCGCTGCCCACCGCGATATGCTGGATGCCTTCGCCGTTGTACTTCTTCAGATAAGACACGATCTGACCGGTTTCGCCCCGATCTTCGTTGATCGGAATACGGATGCGGCCACAGGGCGAGGTCAACGCACGGCTATACAGCCCGGTATGCTTGCCCTGAATGTCGAAAAAGCGGATTTCCTTGAAATTGAACAGATCGCCATAGAACTTGAACCACTTGTCCATGTTGCCCTTGAACACATTGTGGGTCAGGTGATCGAGGTAAAAGAACCCGTCGCCGCGCGGTTTGGATTGCTTGAGCCACTCGAACTCTTCGTTGTAGGGCGATGTGTCGTAATATTGGTCGACGAAATACAGCAACGACCCGCCAATGCCCTTGATCGCAGGCACTTTCATGGTTTTGTCTGCCCCTTCATAGGGCTCGGCCCCCATGGCAACCGCATGATCGAACGCCTTTTGCGCATCCACCACCCGCCAGCCCATCGACGGGGCACAAGGGCCATGATCAGCCACAAACTTGGCAGCAAAGCTGTCGGGGTCAGCGTTCAGGATATAGGTTACGTCGCCCTGCTGCCACAACTCGACCTTGGGAGAATTGCGGTGATAGCCGACATAGTCGAACCCCATCCGTGCAAACAGATCACGCAACTCCTGCGGATCGGGGTGGGCGAATTCGACAAATTCAAACCCATCTGTACCGGCGGGGTTATCATCGCTGATGACTGATTTCGGGGCGTTATGCGGGAAAGGGCCCATGGCGCGTCTCCTTGGAAAACAGGAATTTCTTTGCTGATTCAAAAATACGCCTTAACGCACGCTGTTTCTGCGCGTTGTTTTCGTGTAACCTGAATGGCAGCGCGGACAAACCGCATGATTTGAGCAGAAACCGGAGATTCACCGCACATGCTGGATGCAACCGATACGCGGCTGTTGTCAGCTTTGCAAAAAGATGCACACCTGACCGCGCATCAACTGGGCGAGATGCTGAACCTGTCGGCCAGTCAGGCGGGACGCCGACGACAGCGGCTTGAGGCCGAGGGCTACATCACAGGTTACACCGCGAAGCTTGATCCGGTGAAGCTGGGCCTGCAGGTGCAGGGCTTCATTCAGGTTCATCTGGGCACACACGGGCCCGAACAATCCGCCAGCTTTGCCCGTATGGTCAATACCCGCCCCGAGATCAGCAGCGCCTGGACCATGACAGGCGAGGCCGATTACCTTTTACATGTCTATTGCGACGACCTGTCCGCCCTCAACAGCTTGCTTCACGAGGTCATCCTGCCGCATCCTGCGGTTGCGCGGGTGCAAAGCCAGATCGTGATGGATCAACTAAAGCGCGACGCACCATTGCCGACATAACGGCCCAGAAAGGACAGAGATGAACGAGTTCCTTTATCAGGCATCCATCTACCTCGCCGCTGCCGTGATCGCCGTGCCCCTATCGGCGCGCCTGGGGTTGGGATCCGTGCTGGGCTATCTGGCGGCAGGTATTGCGATTGGCCCGATCCTCGGTCTGGTCGGGGCCGAAACCGAGAACCTTCAGCATGTCGCAGAATTCGGCGTTGTCATGATGCTGTTCCTCATCGGGCTCGAGCTGGAACCTCGCGCCCTGTGGGACATGCGCGACAAGCTTCTGGGCCTTGGTGGTTTGCAGGTCGGCCTGTCGACGCTGTCCATCGCGGCCGTTGCGTTTTATGCCGGTCACCCTTGGTCGGTTTCGCTGGCGGTTGGGCTTACATTGTCGCTGTCCTCGACCGCGATCGTGCTGCAGACCCTGTCGGAAAAGGGCCTGATGCAGACGAATGGTGGTCGCGCGACCTTTTCGGTTCTACTGACGCAAGACATCGCGGTGATCCCGATTCTGGCCTTCCTGCCTCTTCTGGCACTCCCAGCCGTGGTTCACCTCAATCAGGATGGTTCAATCGACCGCGGGGTCGAGACAAGCCATGGTCATGACGCGCACCACGCTCTGTCGCTGGTCGATGGCTTGCCTGGTTGGGCCGTTACCCTCGTCACGATCGGAGCGATTGTTTTCGTGGTTCTGGCGGGCATCTACCTGACCCGCCCCCTGTTCCGCTTCATCCACACAACGCGCCTGCGCGAGATGTATACGGCGCTGGCACTGATGATCGTAGTTGGCATTTCCTTCCTGATGACGCTGGTGGGACTATCCCCTGCCCTCGGCGCGTTTCTGGCGGGCGTTGTTCTGGCCAGCTCCGAGTTCCGGCACGAGATGGAAAGCGATCTTGAGCCCTTCAAAGGGCTATTCCTCGGGCTCTTCTTCATCACCGTCGGTGCGGGCATCAATCTGGGATATTTCTTCGACGATCCACTGGATTTGCTGGGGCTTGCGCTGTTGGTCATCCTCGCCAAGGGAATCATCCTGTTCCTTGTCGGGCGCGCTTTCAAATTGCGCGGACGCGATCATTGGTTGTTTACGCTGGGCTTGGCGCAGGCGGGTGAGTTCGGCTTTGTCCTGCTGGCATTTTCGACGCAGCAGAACGTCATTCCGCCGGATCTGTCGCAAAAGCTGCTGATGATCATTGCGCTGACCATGCTGATCACGCCAGCCCTGTTCATCATCTATGACCAGATCTCCCGCTTCACCGGCGAATCCGGCCCCGCTGTTCAGGCCGATGAAATCGATGAAAAAGGCCCCGTCATCATCGCCGGGATCGGCCGCTTTGGTCAGATCGTGAATCGCCTTGTGCAGGCCAGCGGCTTCAAGACGATCGTCCTGGATCATGACATCGAAACCATCCAGCTTATGCGACGGTTCGGCGTCAAAGGGTTCTTGGGTGACCCAACTCGGCCCGAACTTCTGCGCGCCGCCGGGATCGACAAGGCATCCGTTCTGGTTGCGGCCATGGATGATCGGAAACAGGTCACGCGGCTGGTCGGCTATGCCCGCCGTCAGCGGCCCGATCTGCATATCGTCGCCCGCGCCCGCGACCGGACCCATGTTTACGAGCTATATCAGGCAGGCGCGAATGACATCGTTCGCGAAATGTTTGACGGGTCACTGCGCGCGGGCCGCTACGTGCTCGAGAATATCGGCCTCAGCGATTACGAGGCCGCACAGGCCGAGCAGACTTTCTACCACCACGACCGTAGCTCGGTGCGGGAGCTGGCCGAGCTTTGGATTCCCGGAATGCCAACCGCAGACAACAAAAAGTAT
This sequence comes from Ruegeria sp. E1, assembly GCF_056534225.1. Lineage (NCBI taxonomy): Bacteria > Pseudomonadati > Pseudomonadota > Alphaproteobacteria > Rhodobacterales > Roseobacteraceae > Ruegeria > Ruegeria sp. E1. Next base: position 45,933 of record NZ_JBQFPE010000005.1, read on the forward strand.
ATCGAGCGGGCGCAGAAGCTTGAAAAAGATCTGGAAACCGCACTGCTGGAACTGGCCGAGGAACACGCCAAGAAATCGGCCTGACCCAGCGCACCCCTGCTTCTTCTGTTTAAAAATACCTCGGGGGAGTCGCCGAAGGCGGCGGGGGCAGAGCCCCCTGCCTTGCCTCAGCCGTCCGAAACTCCCGCCTCGGCAAAGGTCGCCATGCCCGAATGGCAGGCTACTGCGCTTTTTAGAATGTTGATCGCCAAAGCCCCTCCGGACCCTTCGCCCAAACGCAAACCAAGGCTCAGCAACGGCTCTTTGCCAAGCTTCGCCAGCATCTTGCCATGCGCGCCTTCTGCGCTTTGATGCCCCGCTACGGCATGATCCAGAGCCGAGGCTGACACATTCGCCAAACAAGCCGCCGCCGAGGAACAGATAAACCCATCCAGAATGACCGGAATACGCAGGACACGCGCAGCCGCAATCGCACCGGCCATCGCCGCGATCTCGCGCCCGCCAAGGCGGCGCAGGATCTCAAGACCGTCACCGGACTGACCATGCAGGGCAACACCTTCGGCCACCACGCGCGTTTTGTTTGCCAAACCGGCATCATCGACACCCGTGCCGCGCCCGGTCCAGTCCGCGGCCTCGCCCCCGAACAATGCGCAGGCGATGGCGGCAGCCGGAGTGGTATTGCCAATCCCCATCTCGCCCACAACCAACAGGTCGGATTGCTGATCAACGGCGTTCCATCCGGTTTGCAGCGCGGCCAGCAATTCATCTTCGCTCAACGCCGGACCTTGGGTGAAATCGGCTGTGGGCTGATCCAGATCCAGCGCGTGCACATCCATTTTGGCGCCTGCAGCCATTGCCAATTGGTTGATCGCGGCACCGCCATGTTCAAAATTCATGACCATCTGCACCGTCACCTCGGGCGGAAACGCGGAAACGCCTTGCGCGGTAACGCCATGGTTTCCTGCAAACACGATGACCTGCGGCGCGTTGATCTGAGGCCGCGCAGCCCCGCGCCAGCCCGCATACCAGATCGCCAGATCCTCGAGCCGCCCCAGCGCCCCGGGTGGTTTGGTCAACTGGCCGTTTCGATCCTGTGCGGCTTGAATGGCACCGGCATCTGCGCCGGGTGCGCTGGTCAAAGCATCGCGGAAACTGTTCAGGTCATTGAGTTCAGGCAGCATTCAAAGCCTCGTTGCATCAGAGTGGTCCTGTGTGTTTAACCAAAGCTGGTAAAGCAACAAGACCCTGAAAGGCCCGGAAGTGCACAAAAACGACACCTCTGTGATTTCCGCGCTGGATATTCCGCTGGCGCTGGTCCTTCTGACCCGGCTACCGGTGCCGAAACTGCCTCAACGCCTGTTTGACCGGCAGGCGCAGGCAGTATGGGCTTTTCCTATCGTCGGACTGATTGTTGGAGCACTGGCATCCGCCGCAATTTGGATCGCATTGCACCTTGGCCTCTCACCCTTTGTAAGCGCCAGCCTCGGAGTGACCGTTCTGATCGCCACGACCGGAGCCATGCACGAAGACGGTCTGGCCGACACGTTCGACGGGCTATGGGGCGGTTTTACAGCCGAGCGACGGTTGGAAATCATGAAAGACAGCCACATCGGCACCTACGGCGTACTGGCGCTGGTCATATGCCAATTGTTGCGGGTTTCCGCAATCGCGACACTGATTGGCGCTGGCTGGGTCGGCGGCGTCGTGGCTGCGTGCCTGTTTTCCCGCGCCTTGATGCCCGCACTGATGCGCCTGTTGCCAAATGCCCGGAAATCAGGGCTCAGCCACTCTGTTGGTGCCCCCAAATCCAACGCCGTCTGGATCGGACTCTTGCTGGCGCTTGCGCTAAGCCTAAGCCTTTTGGGCACGAACGCCTTGCTTCCGATGACCTGCGCGATCACGATGGCCGTAGCAGTCGCCCTGATCGCCAAGGCGCGCATCGGCGGTCAGACCGGCGACATACTGGGAGCAACCCAACAGCTGGCCGAGGTCGCCTTTCTACTGGCGCTGTCGACAGTGATTTAGGGCAATACCGCCAATTTCTATCCGCACTACCAACAATCCGACACCACGAACATCCAGACATAAGAAAAGCCGCCCCAAAATGGGGCGGCTGATTAAATTTCAGGTCTGCGATCAGGCGGCGCGCGAGGTCAGGACATCGCCAACCTGCTTGGCCGCAGAAATCTCATCCGCGCCGGACACGGCGGCCACTTCGCGGGTCAGACGCTCAAGCGCGGCTTCATACAGCTGGCGCTCGGAATAGCTCTGTTCGCGCTGATCGTCGGTGCGGTGCAGGTCGCGAACCACTTCGGCAATCGAGATCAGATCGCCCGAGTTGATCTTCTGTTCATATTCCTGCGCCCGGCGCGACCACATGGCACGTTTGACCTTGGCCTTACCCTTCAGCGTTTTCATCGCCTGAGAGATCACATCAGGCGAGCTGAGCGAACGCAAACCGGATTCTGTCACCTTGTTGGTCGGTACGCGCAGGGTCATCTTGTCTTTCTCAAACGAGATAACAAACAGTTCCAGCGAGAAGCCTGCAACGTCCTGCTCTTCGATCGATATGATCTGGCCTACACCATGGGCTGGGTAGACAACATAATCGTTCGGGCGGAACTCAAGCTTTTTCGACTTTGACATACAGGTCTTCCTTGGTTGTGAACGGGAGGCGGACAACAAAAAACCACACGCGGCGCCCGATCTGGCCCCGACAAGCGGCTTGTGTGTCATAAAATCAGAACTCCAAAGCAAACATACTTACGGAGTACATCCCATCTCAGTCATCATTCAGGTTGGGATTATATCACAAAAATGCGACATCCAAAAGCTCTATCGGATCAAAGGCCCTTAAAGCCCTTATGTTTCAAAGCGATAGGGTCTGTATCAGCCAGATATACGCCTCACTGCGGCGGCGAATCGCTTAACCGCCTTCGCCCGGCGCTTCCGAGAAATACTTCTCCATCTTGCCCTCTTCACCGTCGCGCTCTTCAGCCTCGGGAAGGGGATCTTTCTTGGTTACGATCACCGGCCACATTTCCGAGAACTTCCGGTTGAATTCGACCCACTGCTCCATCCCCGGCTCGGTATCGGGGCGTATCGCATCGGCGGGGCATTCGGGTTCACAGACGCCGCAATCGATGCATTCGTCGGGATGAATGACCAGGGTGTTCTCGCCTTCGTAGAAACAGTCCACCGGGCATACCTCGACACAGTCGGTGTATTTGCAGCCAATGCAGTTTTCGGTGACAACGTAGGTCATGTCGGATTTCCCGTTTGCGCTTTGGCGACTAGCTAATTCAGTCTGCCCGCCTCTTCAAGAGAAGATCATCCCTTTGGGGTGCGAGAAAGATCAAGCGCACGCCGTTCTTTCTTGGTTGGACGACCTTTTCCCTCGAATCCCGGATTTTTGGGCAGTGCGTCCCGCTTTTCGGTCATATCAAAGTACAGCGCCTGCGCCTCGGGGGCCGGGCCCCGCCGTTCGCCCAGTGCTTCGATACGAACTACCCGGACAATCCGGCCTTGCGGAAAGGTCAGAACGTCACCGGGGGCCACGGCCTGCGCCGGTTTCAGCACCCGGTTCCCGTTCAGTCTGACATGGCCGCCGCTGACCTGTTTGGCAGCCAGGCTGCGGGTCTTGAAGAACCGCGCCTGCCACAACCATTTGTCGATCCGCAGCTTGGCCTCGGCCATCAACTTTTAGTTGCCGTCCTTCAGACCCATCAGCGCGGCGGCAAACGGGTTGTCAGGATCGATAGCCTTTTCCTTTTTCGGAGGCCGCGATGAGAACGACTTGGCACCCTGAGGCTTGCCGCCCTTCTTACCCTGAGGTTTCCCACGCGGTTTACCTTTGCCCTGCCCCTGCTCGCGGCGCGGGCCGCGGTTCGGCTGGCGCTGTCGGCCCCATGTGAAGGTATAGAAGACCTCAACCTCGGGTTCGTCCGATGCAGGTTCCGCCAGCTGTTCTGCCGCCGGAGCCTCGGCTGCCGCCTCGGTGCTGTCGGTGGCCTCGGCTGGCGCCTCGGCGGGTGTGGTCACATCGTCCGTCGCCACTGCGTCTGTCGGGGTTTCTTCGGCGACCGGTTGCTCGGGCGCATCAGCCGCAGGCTGTTCCGCCGGTGCGGGTTTGACCTTTTCACGCTCGCCACGCTCGGCCTTGTAGCCCAGCCCCTGCATCAGGTCGGCGAATTGTTCCAGCGTCATGCCGGTGATCGAGAGCATGTCGGGTTTGGCCTCGAACCCACCCCGGCTGTCCTCGGCGCGCAGCATGTCTGCCAAACGCTCCAGCATGTCGATGCGGATAGACCGCTCGCCCGCGTCGCGGTAACCGCACATGGTGTCATAGCCCTGCGGCGCATCCTTGGCGACGGGCACGGTGACCAGACCCGGAGGCGGCGCTTCGGGGAATTCCTGCAACCCGCTGGACAGCGCCCACAGAACCAGACGCAGACGCGTCGGCGCGGGTTTCAGCAGCAGCGGCATGAAGATGGTGAACTGGCCAAAGCGGATGCCGTGCTTGCGCAGCGCGCCGCGGGCGTCCTGATCCAGATCCTTGACCTCTTGCGCGACCTGCGCGCGGGGCAGCACGCCCAGCGCCTCGACCATACGGAAGGCAAAACCTTTGGCGAGACCCGACAGTTCCTCATCGCGTGATAAGTTCAGAAGCGGTTCGAACAGCGCAGCCACCTTGCGGTCGATGAAATGTTGCAGGCGGCGCTGTACTTTCTGTTCGACGTCCGGGCCTGCGGCTTCATCTACAAAGACCTCGACAACCGGTTTCAGCGGCTCGGCACCAGCAACCAGCTTGCCGACGGCATATTCGCCCCACATCAGGCCGCCCTGATCGGTGAAATCAATTTCGGTATCGGGCGCGTTGTAGAAACGGTCGGCACGCAGATGGAATTGCGGCGCGAGTGCTTGCAATGACGCAGATTTCAAGGCCTTCGCCTCGGTCCCTTGCGCAGCTTTGTCCGGAATGAACCGGAACCCTTCCAAACGACCGACGAATTCGCCTTCGACGGTCACTTCACCCTTGTCATTTACTTCGGCCAAAAGGGCCTCCTTCTGTTTGAGCCGGCGCAGCAACACGGATGTGCGCCGGTCCACAAATCGTTGGGTCAAACGGTCATGCAGAGCGTCCGACAGCCTGTCTTCTACAATGCGCGTTTCCTCGCGCCAATGGGATTCGTCACGCACCCAGCCGTTTCGTTGCGCAACATATGTCCAGGTGCGAATATATGCCAGCCGTTTGGACAGCGCATCAATATCTCCATCTGTCCGGTCGATCCGGCGGATTTGCCGCGCCATGAAGTCATCAGGGATCGACCCGCGTTCATGCAGGTGGCCATAGATCACCTCAAGCAGGCTGGCATGTTCAGCATGGCTGATGCCGCGAAAATCAGGGATCCGGCACACATCCCAAAGCAATCGAACCGATTGCGGTTCGCTGGCACGGGCCAGTACCTCGGTCACGTGCGACAGGGATTTCAGCACGTTCAAGTCATCAGCGGGCCGCGCTTTGATCAGATGTTCGTCATTCGGACTAACCTCCAACGAGTCTATCAGCGCCTCAATGGAACCAAACCGCAAAGCGGCATTCCGCCAGTTCAGCTTTTTCATCGGCGTAAAGCGGCTGTCCATGATCGCCTGAGCTATGCCTTCATCCAAGGGCGGAGCCTCGCCAGTCACGCCAAACGTGCCGTCTGACATGCCACGCCCTGCCCGGCCGGCGATCTGAGCCAGCTCATTCGGGGCCAAAGGGCGCATCCGCCGCCCGTCGAACTTGGTCAGGGAGGAGAACGCCACATGATTCACATCCAGGTTGAGCCCCATTCCGATGGCATCTGTGGCGACCAGATAATCAACCTCGCCGTTCTGATAGAGGTCCACCTGAGCGTTCCGCGTGCGTGGGCTGAGTGCGCCCATCACCACCGCCGCCCCGCCCTTTTGACGGCGCAGTAGCTCAGCAATCGCGTAGACATTGTCGACCGAGAACCCGACGATGGCGCTGCGCGCAGGCATTCGGCTGATTTTCTTTGAACCGGAATAGACCAGTTGCGACATCCGCTCGCGCCGAACGAACTGCGCCTCGGGCACCAGCGCTGCGATTGCGCCGCGCATTGTGTCAGAGCCCAGAAACAGAGTCTCATGCGTTCCCCGGGCGCGCAGAAGACGATCAGTGAACACATGACCGCGTTCGGGGTCGGCGCATAGCTGGATTTCATCAATGGCGACGAAATCCGCGCCCATACCCTCGGGCATCGCCTCGACCGTGCAGACCCAGTATTGCGTACGGGGCGGCACGATGCGTTCCTCGCCCGTGACCAGCGCCACGACCGAGGGTCCGCGAATGGCAACGATCTTGTCATAGACCTCGCGCGCCAGCAGACGCAGCGGCAGGCCGATCACGCCGGACCGATACCCTAGCATACGTTCAATTGCGTAATGGGTTTTGCCTGTGTTCGTCGGGCCAAGTACGGCCACTACCCGGGATGACCCGCTCACCTTTGCCCCCTGCGCCCTGAGACTTACAGCGCTTTGCCTTCAATCTGAGGCTTCAGCCGATTCATGGCATTGGTTACTTCTTCGTGATGGGGATGTATAGACAGTGCACGCGTGTAGGCATCGTAGGCTTGTTGCGGACGATCCAGAATTTCGAAGATCAGGCCAAGGCCATAGATCGCGTCGTAGTTGTTGGGGTTCAGCGTCAGCGCATGTTCCAGATCGGCGGCGGCCATACCAAAGCGTTCAAGACCAAAAAACGCTGATGCCCGTACATGCCAGCCCTCGGCAAATTCCGGCGCGTGATCCGTCAGGGCGGTCAGATGATCCAGCGCGGCCCCGACATCGCCGTCATCCAACGCTTCGCGCCCGCGTTCCAGCAGCAAGTCAGCCGAGGCTGAGCCTGATTGCGACCACAAAGCCTGCAACTGCCGATCGATGCCGATTGCCTGCTCGGGCGTCGCGTCGATCAACTGTTCCAGCAACGCGGATTCGTCACGCAAATCGGCCTGCTGTGCCGATGAAGTGGTGGAAAACATGACTATCGCGACAAGTGCCGCAACGGTACCTTTGAGATTGTTTGTTGCAATACCCATAACAATGGTCAGTGTAGCGTTGCGACCGGGGATGTCCATTCACGGCGCACAAACAAAATGAGGAAGACCATGAGCGACACTTTGGAAAAGGCCGCGGCCGCGCTGAACGAAAAACTCGCGGGCGGTGCCTTTGACGCCTCGGCCAAGTTTGCCATCGCCGATCTGGGCGCCATCGTTCTGGATGCGGACGGCGCGCGCGTCAGCGATGAAGACGCGGATGTAACCCTGAGCGCGGACGCCGATACTTTTGAACAAATCCTCAGCGGCGAGATGAACCCGACAGGTGCCTTCATGTCCGGCAAGCTGAGCGTTGACGGAGACATGGGTGTCGCCATGCAACTCGCCTCGGTGCTGGCCTGATGACAATATCGCCGGCCCCCTTGTTCGAAGACGTGGCCGGCGCACCCGCCGGTGGTCAGGCCCACTGGCTGACAACCGCAGACGGTACGCGCATCCGTGTCGGGCACTGGCTGCCCGATACCGCGCCAAACGGCACCGTGATGTTGTTTCCGGGCCGCACCGAATACATCGAAAAATATGGAAGCACTGCCGCAGAATTTGTTGACCGGGGCTTTGCCTGCCTGTCTGTCGATTGGCGTGGTCAGGGGCTGGCCGACCGCCCGCTGAACGACCCGCGTATCGGTCACGTCGATCATTTCCCGGAATATCAGAAAGATGTGCGGGCTGCATTGGATCTGGCTGCCGAGCTTGGCCTGCCGGAACCCTGGTATGTTGTCGGGCACTCGATGGGTGGCGCGATCGGGCTGCGCGCCGTGCTCGAAGGTCACGATTTCACCGCCTGTGCCTTTACCGGTCCGATGTGGGGTATCTTTTTCACGCCCATCATGAAACCTCTCAGCCGGTTGACGGCCTATTGGGGACCGCGCGTCGGCCTGGGGGAGAAAACACCGCCCACCACGTCATTGGAAAGCTACGTCGCCTCGCAACCATTTAAGGGCAACGTGCTGACCCGCGATCCGGCGATGTACCGGATGATGCAGGATCAACTGGCTGCACATCCCGAATTGGCCCTTGGTGCACCGTCGACAATCTGGCTGCGCGAAGCACTGGATGAATGTGCGTGGCTGATGGAACAAACTGCGCCCACGATCCCGTGTCTGACCTTCCTTGGAAGTCATGAACAGATCGTGGACCGCAAAGCGATCCGGGCGCGAATGGCGAACTGGCCCAGTGGTACTCTGGTCGAAATCCCCGATGGCGAACACGAAGTATTGATGGAAGCGCCCGAAGTGCGCGGTCCTGTTCTGGACCAGCTTGCAGCGCATTTTATGGCCGCCTGCCCGGACAAACGGCCCGAACCGGCCCTGTCTCATTAAGCCCGGCCCCGCAAGGCCGCTTGTGATCCAGACGGCCTGCGCCTAGATAGTGGCAAACCCAAATAATCCGAGGTGTTCCATGCGCGACCTTCCCTTTCCCGTCCGTGACGCAAACGCAGTCGGGGGCACCGACAATCTTGGTAACCTGCCTGAATGGGACCTGAGCGATCTGTATGCGTCCGAGGATGCGCCCGAACTGTCGCGCGATCTGGACTGGCTTGAGGGCGAATGCGCATCCTTTGCGGCGGACTACGAAGGCAAGCTGGCCCAGTTGGACGCGGACGGTCTGCTGAACTGCGTGCTGCGCAATGAAAAGATCAACGCCATCGCCGGGCGCATCATGTCCTTTGCCGGACTGCGCTATTATCAACTGACCACTGATGCTGAACGCGCCAAGTTCCTGTCGGACATGCAGGAAAAGATTACGATCTTCACCACTCCACTGGTGTTTTTCACGCTTGAGATTAACCGCCTCGACGATGACGTGTTGTCCAGGCATTTCGAAATAAATGCCGATCTGGCCCGGTACGAGCCCGTTTTTCGCCGCATCCGCGCGATGAAGCCCTATCAACTGTCTGACGAGCTGGAAAAATTCCTGCACGATCTGGGCGTTGTCGGCGATGCATGGGAACGTCTGTTCGACGAAACCATCGCAGGGCTTACCTTTACCGTTGACGGCGAAGACCTGAACATCGAAGGCACCCTGAACCTGCTGACCGAGCAGGACCGTACCAAACGTGAGGCTGCCGCGCGTGAGCTGGCGGAGGTCTTTCAAAGCAATATCAAAACCTTCGCGCGCGTTCATAACACGCAAGCCAAAGAAAAAGAGATCGTTGATCGCTGGCGCAACATGCCGACTGCACAGACCGGTCGCCATCTGTCGAACGATGTTGAACCCGAAGTGGTCGAAGCCCTGCGCGAAGCAGTCGTGGCCGCCTACCCGAAGCTGAGCCATCGATACTATGAGCTAAAGCGCAAGTGGCTGGGTCTGGACGTGATGCAGGTCTGGGACCGCAACGCGCCCCTGCCGATGGAAGACACCCGCATCGTCGGCTGGGACGAGGCCGAAAAGACGGTGATGAGCGCCTATGACGCCTTCGACCCGCGCATGGGTGAAATCGCAGCACCGTTCTTTTCCAAAGGCTGGATTGATGCGGCTGTGAAACCCGGCAAGGCTCCGGGCGCGTTCGCCCATCCGACCGTCACTGACGTGCACCCCTATGTGATGCTCAACTATCTGGGCAAACCGCGCGATGTAATGACTTTGGCGCATGAACTGGGACATGGCGTGCATCAGGTGCTAGCCGCCGATCAGGGTGAGATGCTGTCATCAACCCCACTGACCCTGGCCGAAACCGCCAGCGTATTCGGCGAGATGCTGACCTTCCGCAAGATGCTGGATCAGGCCGAGACACCAGAGCAGCGCAAAGTGCTGTTGGCAGGCAAGGTCGAGGACATGATCAATACGGTCGTCCGCCAGATCGCCTTCTACGACTTCGAATGCAAGCTACACGCCGCGCGCTGCGAGGGTGAGCTGACCCCGGACGACATCAACGCCTTGTGGATGAGCGTTCAAGCCGAAAGCCTTGGACCCGCGTTCGAGTTCATGGAGGGCTACGAGACCTTCTGGGCCTATATCCCGCACTTCGTCCACTCACCCTTCTATGTCTACGCCTATGCCTTTGGCGACGGATTGGTGAACGCACTGTATTCTGTCTACGAAAGCGGCTCGGAAGGGTTTGAAGACAAATACTTCGAAATGCTCCGCGCCGGTGGATCGAAACACCACAAGGAACTGCTGGCCCCCTTCGGCCTCGACGCCAGCGATCCCAAATTCTGGGACAAAGGGTTGTCGATGATCTCGGGCTTTATTGACGAATTGGAAGCCATGGAAGGCTGAACCTGACGGGCTGCCCGGTGTGGGCGGCCCATTTCATCCCTCGGTTTTCTTAAGTGTTGTCAGAAAGATAGAGAGCACGATTAACGCAGCGCCCAGCACCGCCGGGATGGTAATCGACGCCCCCAGAAACAGCGCAGAATTGATGAAGGTGAAAACCACAGAAGCCGCGAACAACAAGGTCGCGGTCAATGTCGAAAGACGCGCGGCGGCCTCGTACCATAGGTAATAGGCCAGCGCCGTGGGCAGGATGCCAAGCAGCAACAGAAAGAACATATCCTGTGCGCTTGGCATCTGCATCGAGAACGCGGCCAGTGGCGTCAACAGCACGCCCGAGCACAGAAATATCCCGAATAGAAAGTTCAGCCGGTCAGACGTGGTTTGGGAAAATTGCATCGCGCGGCTGCTTGAGATCAGGAACACCGCCCAACTCAGGCCCGCGCCGATTTCCATGATATCGCCTATTAGGGGCTCACCGCCGCCCTGAAAGTCCTGAAAAACGGTGAGGAACACGCCAAATATCGCCAGAACGGTGGCAATCACTTCGATCCGACCGATCGTGGTATCCGCGAAAAAATACAGGAATATCAAGACGAAGAACGGAGCGGTATTCTCAAGCACCATTGCATTTGCGGCCCCTGTATGCTCAAGGCCGATGTGAAACAGGATGTAATTCACCACGGTTGATAGAACGGCCAGCCGAAAGTTCCAGTCCGCAAAGCGGATCGAAACACTGGCCCGCAGCACCCGCAGGATCGCATAAATCGCAAGCGCGGCAATAAATAGGCGCATCACCGCGATCTGCAGCCCGCCCAGATCGGTTGTCAGATATCGAACAATGACACTGTGCGTCCCCCACAAAAAGGCCGCCAGAAACCCCAGAATCAACCCGCTTTGCGGCCACATATGTGCTTTTTTCGGTACAACTGTCACTTCAGTTGGCTGTCCTTCGAACCCCGCCGGTTAATCCCACTGCGCGCCTTGAACGCACCGTCGCGTTCCTGCTGGCAATCCAGACACAGCTTGACCCCCGGCAAGGCAAGACGGCGTTTTTCCGGGATTGGCTCTTCGCATTCCGCGCAATGTGTCAGGCTTTTGCCAACAGGGCGTTTCCTTGCTTGCATCCGCGCCAATTCGTCCGAAATGGATGCCTCAATCTGTTCGCTTACCGCGCCGTCTCGCGCCCAGCCCCCAGCCATGATCCACCTCCTGAATGTGTGTCGGACAGATTAGGCGTGAACATGGGGCGCTGGCAAGCAAGCCGTCAAAGCGGGACAGCACAATCGAAAACGCGGTCAATCATGGCCTGGGTTCCTTTGGAGAATTCCAATGGGCAAGGGTATGCGTCGCCATTGCTTATGGTCCGCCCGAACGCCTCGACCTGCAGCTTATAGTGATCGTCGCCGGGAAAACGCGTGACCTGCAACTCAAGCCCCGGGCGGTGCAGTTCGACCCGCGCCTCGCCGAACACCCGCGCGTTGAACGGCGCGGTCAGACGGATGACGCCGCCTTCGCCGTGAAACTCCATCGCCTGATTGGGGTGCATCCGGGTCGAGACATAGGTGGAGTAAGTGAAATCGGGAAAACGCGCGGTGATCTCGGTGAACACGTCTACCTCATTCTCCCACCTGATCCTCGATTGCACTTCGATCGGTTCTTGCCCGGTCACAAATCGGGCGCTGCCGATGGTGTAAACGCCGATATCGCGCAGACCGCCGCCGCCGGTTTCAGGGCGGTTGCGGATATTGCCGGTGTCAGTACGATTGTCATAGGTGAACACGCCCGTAACGTGAACCAGTTTGCCAATTGCCCCATCGGCAACCAGCTTGCGCAAAAGTTGCCACTGGGGATGATGGACGATCATGTACGCCTCAGCGGCCAGCAGACCTGTCTGATCCCGTTTGGCGATGAGCTGGTCAAACTCTTCGGCCCGCATCGTCATCGGTTTTTCGCACAGAACATGCTTTCCCGCGTCCAACGCCTTGAGGCTCCATTCGACATGCAGATGATTGGGCAATGGGATATAGATCGCATCAATCGCTGGGTCCGCCAAGAGCGCGTCATAGTTACCGTAAACGCGCAGATCCGGGCAGAATTGCTGAAACGGCGCGGCCTTTTCCGGGGCCGACGTGGCGAGACCCGCAAATCGCGCACCCTCGGCCGCATGGATCGCAGGGGCCATATACTGACCTGCGAATTTCGAGGCCCCTAGAATACCCCAATTGATCGGTTGATACATGCTTTTCCCTCGAATATCGATTGGATCCCAAGCGACAAAACTTGAATTCCATGTCTGTGGCAACTGACTAAAACCAGCCTCGGACGTGTCAGGCCTGACCTGACCCTGTACAGATAACCTGTTTTAAACGATTTCAATCCAGATTCAGCACTCAGGTATAAATATCTGAAAATCTGAGTGAATTACCCGGCGCGGTCCGCTTCAAAACCCAGTCCTGCCGATTTCGCCGAATACTTTTGTTGATCCACTCCGCTGCGATGGTCGTAGCAATCACATCGACGGAGGAACGCGAAATTGTCGCACACGCTCTGTCCCGAACCTAGGCATACAGGGTGGGAGGCTTTCTGAAATGCCAGCAACACATACGATCACAGAAACAGTATTGCAAAGTGGTAATCCCGGAACTTTCGACGCCAACAGTGAGGATTTCGACATCCTGCGCGAGGCTGTCATCGCGGCTGGTCTGGCGGGCGTACTTAACGATCCGAATGTGGAACTGACCGTCTTTGCGCCCAACGACGCGGCGTTCGTCACCTTGGCGCAAACCCTGGGATTTGAGGGATCCGACGAGGCTGGCGCGCTAAGCCACATCGTCAAGGCCCTTACTTTGCTGGGCGGCGGTGACCCAATCCCTCTGCTGACCAATATCCTGCAATATCACGTGGTCGATGGGGAGTTCGACAGCACCACGGTTGTTGGCCTAGGAAACGGTGCCGAGATTGAAACGCTGCTGGGATCGGCGGTCACCCTGAACCTTGAAAGTGACCCACCCAGCTTGGGCGACGCGGACCCGGGGATCGACGATCCGGGGCTGATCGGATTTGACGTGGATGCGTCGAACGGGATCATCCACATTCTGGACGGTGTTCTACTGCCGGTTTCCGTCACAGGAATTCTGGGCCAAAAGAACACCGACTTTGTCTTGGGCGACAGCAGTGACGAGTTTATCTTTACCGGGCGCGGCCAGGACTTCGCGTTCGGTGACGGCGGCAACGACGTGATCAAAGCAGGCCGAGGTGACGATGTTGCGCTCGGTGGCGCTGGCAATGACATCATATTCGGTGGACGCGGCAAGGATATCCTGCGCGGCGACGAAGGGCATGACATCATCTATGGAGGTCGCGGGAAAGATATCATCGACGGCGGCGCGGATAACGACAAGCTTTTCGGTGGGCGCGGCAAGGATATGTTCGTGTTTGAAAATGGCGATGGCGACGACTGGATCGTCGATTTCCGCATCGGAAAAGACAAGATCGATCTGTCCGGTTATGAAGGCATCACCAGCTTTGAAGATATCGAAGACGGCATCGACGGCGAATTCTTCGGCACCGAGATCGAGCTGGAAGACGGCGACAGCATCTATCTGTCTGGTGTCTGGGCCAGCCATCTGTCCGAGTCGGACTTCATCTTCGCCTGATACAAAAGAAAGTCAGCCCGCCTTTGCAGCGGGCTGACGAAACACGAGATCAGTTCGATCTCAGCATTCCCTTTTCACGTGCCAGTTCACGCATCTTTTTCTGCAGTTTCTCGAACGCCCGCACCTCGATCTGACGGATACGTTCGCGGCTGACGTTGTACTGAGTGCTCAGTTCTTCCAACGTCACAGGCTGATCCATCAGACGGCGTTGCGTCAGGATGTCCTTTTCACGGTCGTTCAGCACATCCAACGCAGCAGTCAGCAACTCTCGGCGCGCTTCAAGCTCGTCCCGCGCCTCGTAGTCACCAGCCTGATCGGCATCTTCATCCTCAAGCCAGTCCTGCCACTGCATCGTGCCTTCGCCTTCGGACCCCACGGTGGCGTTCAGCGAGGCGTCGCCGCCGGACATACGGCGGTTCATGCTGATGACCTCATCCTCGGTCACGCCCAGATCTTCGGCGATCTTCTTGACGTTCTCGGGACGCAGATCCCCCTCTTCCAGCGCACCGATACGGGCCTTGGCCTTGCGCAGGTTGAAGAACAATTTCTTCTGCGCCGAGGTGGTGCCCAGTTTCACCAGTGACCACGAGCGCAGGATGTATTCCTGGATCGAAGCACGAATCCACCACATGGCATAGGTGGCAAGACGGAAGCCTTTTTCCGGGTCAAAGCGTTTGACGGCTTGCATCAGGCCCACATTGGCCTCAGAAATTACTTCGGCCTGCGGCAAGCCGTAGCCGCGATAGCCCATGGCAATCTTGGCTGCCAGACGCAGGTGCGATGTGACCATTTTATGCGCGGATTCGGTATCCTGTTCCTCGACCCAGCGCTTGGCCAGCATATATTCCTCTTCCGGTTCCAACAGCGGGAACTTGCGGATTTCCTGCATATAGCGGTTCAGACCACCCTCGGGTGTCGGTGCGGGAAGATTTGAGTAATTTGCCATTTGTTTCTGCCCCTTGGACAAATGTTTAAGCCCTTAACATAGCATATGGTAACGCAATCAGTCACATTCAAGAGGTACTGTTAACAGTGTGTAATTAACCTGAGATTAAGAAAAGCTGAGATTACGCTAATCACGCGTCTTTGCAGATTATGACACCGGCCCGCGCAGCCCGTCCAGCAGAGTTTCCATGTCCTCGGGCAAGTCGGCCTCGAAGCGCATAAATTCTTTGCTGATGGGGTGTTCAAAGCCCAAAACGGCGGCATGTAGCGCCTGACGCGGGAAATCACGCACGGCTTCGGCGGTTTCTGCCGTGAAAGCGCGCGCGGCCAGCTTGCGTTTGCCACCATAGACCGGGTCGCCGACCAGACCATGCCCGGCATGGGCCATATGCACACGGATCTGATGCGTGCGACCTGTTTCCAGCCAGCATTCGATCAGCGCCAGTGCAGCCGGAGAGCCAAAGCTTTCGACCACACGCGCGCGTGTGACGGCGTGCCTGCCACCGTGGAACAGAACCGCCTGTTTCTGGCGGTCAGTCTTGTGTCGCGCCAATTGCGTGGTCAGACGCATGATATTGCCCGGTTCGAAACTGACGCCCTTCACGCCCCGCAACCTCGGATCGTTGGCATCCGGCACACCGTAGCAAATGGCGCGATAGTACCGTTCGACCGAATGCGCCTCAAACTGGGCAGCCAACCCCTGATGTGCCGCATCCGACTTTGCGACGACCAGCAAGCCGCTGGTCTCTTTGTCGATGCGATGCACGATCCCCGGACGCTTGACCCCGCCAACGCCAGACAGATCATTGCCGCAGTGGTGCAGCAGCGCGTTGACCAGCGTACCGCTGGGCGAACCGGGGGCCGGATGCACGACCATTCCTGCCGGTTTGTTGATGACGATCAGATCATCATCCTCATGGACAATGGCCAAGGGAATGTCTTCGGGACCGATATGGCTGTCTTCGGCCTCGGCCACGGTGATCGCGATATGTGCACCCTCGGGCACCTTGGCCTTCGGGTCGACCGCGGCCGCTCCGTCCACCAAAACCGCCCCGTCCTGTATTAAACGCGCCAATCTGGTGCGCGACAGGTTTTCCCCATCTGGCACATCCCGTGAAAGCGCCTTATCAAGGCGGGACGGCGGCGCAGCCGCGATGTGAAACTCTATCAGGCGGGTGCCCATGACTGTCCCTTCCGACCCTCAGGAACCGCAGGAAACGCCTCAGCTGCGATTGCTGCGGCGCATGGTCATGCTATTGACCGCGGTGATGATTGGCGGGGTTCTATTGACCTTCGCATTGATTGTCATCCGTTTATCGGATCGAACGCCCAAGCTGCCTGATCAGATCGAACTGCCTGATGGCGCACGCGCGCAGGCGCTGACCATCGGGGCCAACTGGTACGCGGTTGTCACGGATGACAACCGCATTCTGATCTTTGACAAGACGACGGGCAATTTGCGGCAGGATATTCCGGTTCGATAAGCCCTACCCCTTGAGAACAGGTTCAGCACCGGACAAATCCGGTGCAATCCGGATCGTGTGTTGCAACGTGGTCCCGCCCGGATCGGGCAAAAACCCAGCCGGAATCGTTGTCGCCGCGGCCAAAGCTTCGTCCAACGCAATACCAACCTTGGTGGTCAGAACGCGTATTGCGGTGGTCAAATCCAGATCGGCCCCAGCCAAGGTGCCGTCTTGCAGCGTCAAACGGCCACTCTCACGCCGGATCAGGCGACCTTCAAGTTGGAACTCCGTTAGGGACGTCCCCGCAACGGCCATTGCGTCGCTGACTAGAAAGATCCGACCCGGCCCGCGTTTGGCAGCCCACGCGGCGCGCATCGTGTCAGGATGAACATGGACCGCATCAGCAATCAGACCTGCCGACATTGTCCCGCAAGACAACGCCGCCCCAACAAGACCGGGTTCACGGCTGCCAAGTTGGCTCATCGCGTTGAACAGATGGGTGGCACATCGCGCACCGGCATCTGCAAACGCCGTGCAAGTCTCAAACGACGCATCCGTGTGACCCAGCGAGACGATGATCCCGGCCTGCGTAAGTGCACTGACCTGCGCGGGCGTCGTGCTCTCGGGTGCTATCGTGACCATCAGCGCCGGAAGCCGCGCCGCAGCTTCGACCAACGCCTCAAGGTCGGTCTGCTGCATGGGCCGGATCAGGGCCGCATCATGCGCGCCTTTGCGCCGCTCGGACAAATGCGGGCCTTCAAGGTGAAATCCAGCGATTCCCGGAACGCCTCGCGCAACTGCCTCAACCGCAGCGTCAATCGCGGCCAGTGTTTTCTCAGCCGTATCCGTGATCAGAGTCGGCAGGATCCGCGTCGCACCCAAGCCCCGATGGGCCGAGGCGATCCGCGTCAATGTCTCGACAGACGGATCGTCGTTGAACATCACGCCATCACCGCCATTTACCTGCAAATCGACGTAGCCGGGGCTAAGGATATCCCCGGACAGATCCTCGATCCGGTCGTCGGCCGGAATGTCGGCCTCGGGCACCACGGCCCGCAGCACCCCATCCCGGAACCGCGCAGCATGACCGCTTCGCAGGGATTTTCCGTCAAAGATTGGGCCGCCAGCGAAGGTGATGTTGGTGGGGCTCATACCGTTTCCGTCACTTTCCGCAGATGCCTCGGCGTATCGGGGTTCACCCCACGCTGTGTGGCGACCCGTTCGACCATACCGTAGAAAGATGCGATCAGCGGAATCGGATCCGTCATCCAATGAGATGTACGCACATGGGGTAATACCGTTGCACGTTCCACGCGACTTGTGGTTGCGAATACCCTCGCCCCCTTGTCCGACAGGGCATCGGAAACCTCGGCCAGATTGGCCTCGGCCGCATCGCCAGAGGCCAGCGCCAGCACTGGAAATCCCTTGTCCACAATCGAAACCGGCCCGTGCAAGACCTCGGCTGACGAATAGCTTTCCGCGTGAATCTGACAGGTTTCCTTGAACTTCAACGCGGCCTCGTTCGAGATCGACAGTGATGTCCCGCGCCCCAGCGTGAACACGGATTGTCCATCCACAGCATCCGCCATAACGTTCCAGTCGCAGGCGATGGCAGCGGCCAAGTTGTCAGGTAGACCACGAACGGCACGCAACAGATCATCGTCGCGTTTCACCTGCGCGATCAGCCACAGACCGGCGACCAGCGAGGTGACAAAGGTCTTGGTCGCCGCAACGCTCAGTTCAGGCCCCGCATGGATCGGCAAGGTGGCCGAGGAAACGCCCGCAAGCGCCGAGCCAGAATCGTTGGTAATTGCCACAGAATACGCGCCACCTTCTGTCAGCGACCGGGTCAATTGGACGATGTCCGGGCTTTGTCCGGATTGCGAAACAGAGATGCAAATCGCATCGTCGCACCGAATATCAACACCGTAGATGGAATTCACCGAAGGCCCCACCGACGCCATCGGCAGACCCAGCATCAGTTCCGAGGCGTATTTGAGATAGCTGCAAGCATGATCCGACGATCCACGCGCGACCGAGATCAGGAAACGTGGATCGCGTGCGCGGATTTCGTCGGCAGTTTGCAAGACCGTTTGTGCGCCTTCGCTCAGCAATCGTTCAACGGCATCGGGTATCTCATTGATCTCCCGCCGCATTTGAGTTCTTTCGTCAGACATTTTTCCCAGGCTTTCAGTTTGACAGGCGCAGCTCGGCGACAAAATCGTAAGCCTCGCCGTGATAGATTGAGCGCGTTAGCTCGGCCACGCGCCCGCTTTCCAGATATGACGTCCGCTGAATACGCAGCCCAGCAGTCCCTTCGGCGACATCCAGCAACTCGGCCTCGGCAGCTTCGAGGTTGATGGCCGAGATTTTCTGAATGGCGCGGACCGGGCGGAACCCGGATTGTTCGAGAAACGCATAGAGCGAACCACTCACTTCAGTTGGATTCGGCAGGATATCCAGCGGCAACGCCGCACGCTCCAACGCCATGGGTCTGCCACCCGCTTCGCGCAGGCGATGGATACGCGCAACCTGCTCATTCGCCGAAAGGCCCAGCGCCATCATCTCTTCTGGCGAGGGCAGGAATATCCCGCGCTCCAACCATGTCGATGTCGTCCTAAGACCGCGCCGTTCCATATCTTCTGTGAACGACGTCAAATGCGACAGAGATTGTTCGACCCGCGCCACAGGCTCACGCACGAACGAGCCCGAGCCCTGCCGCTGTTCGATCGCGCCTTTTCGCACCAGTTCCTGAATGGCCTTGCGCACGGTCACCCGCGACAAGTCGGTCAGTTCGGCGATCTCGCGTTCGGGCGGTAATGAGCTGTTGGGCGGCAGGATCCCGTCTTCGATCCCCTGCTCAAGCCGCTGGCGCAGTTGCACATAACGGGGCCCCGCCGTTTGGCCAAGCCATCCTTCGGGGCGCAGGAAATCAACTATGTTCATCTTCGATCTCCTCTTGAAACGCCTGCGCCAGTGCGATCGCGCCGGACAGCGGATCGCCTGCGGGTTCAGTCAACGCATCCTGCATGTCGGCTGGCAAGTACCGTGCGAAGTGCGGCCCGATGCCACCTGTCAGGCAGATCGGCGACCCCTTGACCCAACCCAGCCTGACCATCCGATCCGACAGATAGCCTGCGGCGTCGCGCAGGATTGAAATCGCCAGCGCGTCCCCACACCTCGCATGTTCGGTCACTTGGGGTGCAATCGCCCCGAATTCGGCTGGTGTCATGTTGGAAGCGGCGCTCACGATTTCCGCCGTGCCGCCAAATTTGGCCAGCAAAGCATCAGCCATGTCCGATGGCCCGGTCACACCATCTGTTTTCTCAAGCGTGTCAGACAGCGCGCGGCGTCCGACCCACTGGGCCGACGCTTGATCCCCAAGAACCGAACCCCAACCCCCGGCAAGTCGCGTAGCTCCTCCGATTTGGGCCGCGATGAATGATCCTGTCCCACAATGCGCGACGATCCCGTCCGCAGAACCAAGCGCACCGCGCAGAGCCGCGCGTCGGTCATCTTCAATCCGAACCCGTTTCAGCGGAAGAGCGGCTGAAAGCCTGTCCACAATTGCCTCACCGGTGATTCCCGCCAGACCCAGATAGGCCGGAGCAGATGCAAGCACGTCGGCTGAATATCCCGAAGCCGTAGCCAACGAGTCCAGCCCTTTGATAAGTTCATGACAGGCTGCGTCGAAATCAGTCGAAATGTTCGCGGCCCCAACTTCGACCCGATGCACGACACCCGCGTGGCACGCAGCCAGGCGACAACGGGTCCCCCCGCCATCAACAGCCAGTACAAGAGTGTCAGAAGATCGAGTCATGACAAGACCTTTATAATACCTTTTGTGATTTTTGAAGTCCTAAATATAACCAAATTATCTGATATATCTGATTTTGCGCCACTTCTCTGGCTAAAAAACAAAATGGTAGACTAATGGTATCTAAAAGGTATGATGCCTGAAATCCAAAGGGGGAATCACGTGCCAACACCGGTAACGGAACAACTGCATCAGGATGCGCAGGGGCTGGATGCCCGGCCGCTGACCGACGTTGCCGCCTTGCTGGCCGAATCCCAGGCGGTGGCTGCCCGGGCCGCGATGGGTGCGGTTGATCCGATTTGCTCGGGTGCGCAGGCGATGGCAAATACGATCCGTTCGGGCGGCGCCTTGCGGTATCTTGCGGCGGGTTCCTCAGGTTTGATGGCCGCGTCCGACGCAATGGAACTTGGTGGAACCTTTTCGATTCCAACGCACCAGATACGCATTCACATGGCGGGCGGCCTACCCACCAGTGCCGATATGCCCGGTGATGTCGAGGATATCGCCGACAGTCTGGACGGTGATCTGGCCGATCTGACCCCCAACGACACATTGATTGCGGTCTCGGCCAGCGGCACAACGCCCTACACCGTTGCGGCGGCAAAAATTGCCCGCCAGAAAGGGGCCGCAGTTATCGGCATCGCCAACAATGCCGACACACCGTTGCTGCAACTGGCGGATCACGCTGTCCTGCTGGCCACTCCGCCCGAACTGATTTCCGGATCAACCCGTATGGGGGCCGGAACCGCGCAAAAGATAGCGCTAAACATGCTGTCGACATTGATGGCCGTTGAACTGGGGCATATTCAGGACGGCATGATGATCAACCTACGCGCCGACAACGACAAATTGCGCGCCCGCGCCAACGGCATCGTGTGTCAGCTGACGGGTGTAACGCCCGAGCGAGCCAATATGGCCCTGAATACCGCCAACGGAAACCTCAAATGCGCGGCGCTTATCGCAGCAGGTGCCGAGACGCTGGAGGCTGCACAAACTCTGTTGCGCGAAACCAACGATCACCTGCGCCCCGCATTGGAGCGACTGAAGTGAGAAAACAAGCCAATCAGCCTGGGAGTAACCAAATGAAACGCAATACCCTGAGCCTGGCCCTGCTGAGCACCACGCTCATCGCCAGCGGTGCTTATGCCCAAGATGCCACGCTAACCATTGAAAGCTGGCGCAACGATGACCTTGCCCTGTGGCAGGAAAAAATCATCCCGGCGTTCGAGGCAGAACACCCCGGCATCAAAGTGATCTTCTCGCCGTCGGCCCCAGCCGAATACAACGCCGTTTTGAATTCGAAGCTCGAGGCCGGATCAGCTGGCGACTTGATCACCTGCCGCCCCTTTGACGCGTCGCTGGCGCTGTATGAAGACGGCCACCTGACCGATCTGTCCGATCTGGATGCCATGAGCAACTTCTCGGACGTCGCGAAATCGGCATGGCAGACCGATGACGGCTCGGCCAGCTTCTGCGTTCCGATGGCATCGGTGATCCACGGCTTCATCTACAACAAGGACGCTTTCAACGAGCTGGGCATCGAAGTTCCGACCACCGAGGCCGAGTTCTTTGCCGCCCTCGACAAGATCAAGGAAGATGGCACCTACATCCCGATGGCGATGGGCACCAATGACCAGTGGGAAGCCGCAACCATGGGCTATAACAACATCGGTCCGAACTACTGGAAAGGTGAAGAAGGCCGTCAGGCGCTGATCAAGGGTGAGCAAAAGCTGACCGATCCGCAGTGGGTTGCACCTTATGCAACGCTGGCGAAATGGGGCGCTTATCTGGGCGACGGGTACGAGGCGCAGACCTATCCTGACAGCCAGAACCTGTTCACTCTGGGCCGTGCGGCGGTTTACCCTGCAGGTAGCTGGGAAATCTCGGGCTTCAACACCCAAGCCGATTTCGAAATGGGTGCGTTCAAGCCCCCAGTCCAGAATGCGGGCGATACCTGCTATATCTCGGATCACACCGACATCGGCATCGGCATGAACGCCGCCAGCGAAAACCAAGAGGCTGCGCGTACCTTCCTGGCGTGGGTCGCAAGCCCCGAGTTCGCCAGCATCTTTGGCAACGCCCTGCCCGGCTTCTTCCCGCTCTCCAGCACTCCGGTCGAGTTGGAAGATCCGCTGGCCAAGGAAATCGTCGGCTGGCGGGATGAGTGCGAAAGCACGATCCGCTCGACCTACCAGATCCTGTCGCGCGGCACGCCTAACCTTGAAAACGAGACTTGGGGCGCATCTGTGGCCGCCATCAAAGGCGCAGAAACACCCGAAGCTCTGGGCCAGCAGCTGCAAGACGGTCTGGCCAGCTGGTACGCACCGCACCAGTAAAACCTGAACCACTCACACCGGACGCGGCATCCGTGTCGCGTCCGGGCCTTTATCCCCCGGAGATTCCCATGCAAACCCGCCGCATACGCTGGCACATTGCCGTTTTCCTCGCCCCTGCGGTGCTGGTTTACACGGCGGTGATGATCTTCCCTTTGTTCAACACGCTGCGTCTGGCGCTGTTCACCGAAGTTGATCAGGCGCGCGTCTACGTGGGCTTGCAGAATTTCCGCACCCTGTTTTTCGATCCGATCTGGTCTGAACAGTTCTGGAACGCTTTGGGCAACAACTTCTGGTTCTTTCTGATCCACATGCTGGTGCAGAACCCGATTGGGATCGCTCTGGCGGCACTCCTGTCGCATCCGAGACTACGGTTTGCGGCACTTTATCGGTCGGCCATCTTCATCCCGACGATCCTCAGCTTCGTCATCGTCGGCTTCGCATGGAAACTAATCCTGTCCCCGCTCTGGGGCATCGCCCCATCAATGCTGGACGCCGTCGGCCTGAAATCCCTGTTCGCACCGTGGTTGGGCAAGGAAGAGTACGCGCTGACCACGCTGGCGCTGGTTTCGGTCTGGCAATTCGTCGGCATCCCGATGATGCTGATTTACGCCGCCCTGCTGTCGATCCCCGAAGAAATCCTGGAGGCCGGAGAGATCGACGGCATCACCGGAGCCTCGGCCTTTTGGAAGATCAAACTGCCGCTGATCTTGCCTTCGATCGGGATTATCTCGATTCTGACATTTGTGGGCAATTTCAACGCCTTCGACCTGATATATGTCTCGCAAGGCGCGCTGGCGGGGCCGGATTTCTCAACCGACATCCTCGGCACCTTCATGTACCGAACCTTCTTTGGCTTCCAGCTGCAACTGGGCGACCCGCATATGGGATCGGCCATCGCCGGGGCCATGTTCGCAATCATCCTTGTGGGTGTTTGTATCTACCTTTTCGGCATCCAGACCCGGATGCGCCGGTATCAGTTGTGAGGGCCAAGCGATGAACAAAGCACGTTCCAACCCACTCAACACCGCCGCAATGCATGGCGCGTTGATCATCTACACGCTGATCGCCCTGTTCCCGGTCTTTGTGATCATCATCAACAGCTTCAAAAGCCGTCGCGCCATCTTTCGCGAACCGCTCGCCCTGCCGGATGCCGAGAGCTTCTCGCTGATCGGTTACCAAACAGTGGTGAAACAGGGGGACTTCTTCCTCTACTTTCAGAACTCGATGATTGTCACCGTCGTGTCGCTGGCCTTTGTCCTGCTGTTCGGCGCCATGGCCGCATTTGCGCTGAGCGAATACAAATTCAAGGGCAACACGCTGATGGGCCTTTATCTGGCGCTAGGCATCATGATCCCGATCCGCATCGGTACGGTCGCAATTTTGGAGATGATGGTTGCCACCGGGCTGGTCAACACGCTCTGGGCGCTGATCCTAGTCTACACAGCGCAAGGATTGCCGCTGGCCGTTTTCATCCTGTCCGAGTTCATGCGGCAGGTGTCTGACGATCTAAAGGACGCCGGGCGTGTTGACGGTCTGTCCGAATACACAATCTTCTTCCGGTTGGTCCTGCCCCTCGTACGCCCCGCCATGGCAACGGTTGCCGTGTTCAACATGATCCCCATCTGGAACGACCTCTGGTTCCCGCTGATCCTCGCCCCCGCTGAGGAAACCAAGACCCTGACTCTGGGAAGCCAGGTCTTCATCGGCCAGTTCGTGACCGATTGGAACGCGGTTCTGTCGGCGCTCAGTATGGCGATCCTGCCGGTGCTGGTGCTTTACGTCATCTTCTCGCGCCAACTGATCCGCGGCATCACATCCGGAGCTGTCAAATGACCAAAGTTCTGATCGCCGGCCTTGGCAATATGGGCCTCAGCCACGCGCTGGCCCACCACCATCACCCGGACGCTGAAATCGTCGGGCTAGTGAACCGGTCAGGTCGCGTGGATCATCCGGATCTGTCCGGCTACCCGGCCTATTCGGACTTTCACGCGGCTTTGGCCGAGGCCAAGCCCGATCTGGTTGTTGTCGCCACCTATTCCGACAGCCACGCCGATTATGCCTGCGCGGCGATGGAGGCTGGCGCGCATGTCTTTGTTGAAAAACCGCTAGCGACCACTGTGGCGGACGCCAAGCGCGTCGTCGCAAAGGCAATTGAGACCGACCGCAAGCTGGTCATCGGCTACATCCTGCGCCACCATCCCTCATGGATGCGTTTGATCTCTGAGGCGCGCGATCTGGGCGGGCCATATGTCTTCCGCCTGAACCTGAACCAGCAGTCGTCGGGTGCCGAGTGGGAGACACACAAGGCGCTGATGCAAACCACCTCGCCCATCGTCGATTGCGGTGTGCATTATGTCGACGTGATGTGCCAGATCACCGATTCCGACCCGGTACGCGTCCATGGCATGGGCTTGCGGTTAAGCGATGAGATCGCCGAAGACATGTACAATTACGGCCAGTTTCAGGTGATCTTCGAGGACGGCTCGGTTGGGTGGTACGAGGCTGGATGGGGTCCGATGATGTCCGAGACCGCGTTCTTCGTGAAAGACATCGTTTCGCCCAACGGTTCGGTCTCGATCACCGACGGCAATAAGGGCGCATCGGCCGATATCGACGGCCACACCAAGGTCGGCGGCATTTTGGTCCACCGCCCCGCGGGCGACCAGACAATCGACATGCCCGATGAACCCGGCCATCAGGAACTCTGCGATGCCGAGCAAGCTTACATGCTGCGCGCAATTGCCGAGGATATCGACCTGACCCGCCACATGAACGACGCCGTGCAATCGCTGGCCATTTGCCTGGCCGCCGATGAAAGCATCCGCACCGGCCAACCCATTTCGCTGAAAGAGGCACGCACATGACCGCCCTGACGCTCACCAATGTGAACAAGTCCTTCGGCACTGTCGAAGTTCTCAAGGACATCAACATCGATGTAGAGGACGGAGAATTCGTCGTCTTCGTCGGCCCATCGGGCTGCGGTAAATCCACCCTGCTGCGCGTGATCGCGGGGCTCGAAGATGTAACGTCGGGCGAGGTGCGTATCGGCGGAGAGCTAATGAACCTCACCCCGCCCTCGAAACGTGGCATCGCGATGGTGTTCCAAAGCTATGCGCTCTACCCGCATCTGAACGTGCGCAAGAACATGTCGCTGGCGCTGAAACAGGAAGGGCAAAGCAAGCAGGTCATCGAAGACCGCGTCGCCAAGGCCAGCAAGATGCTGAACCTTGAGCCCTATATCGACCGCTATCCTTCGGAATTGTCGGGCGGCCAACGCCAGCGCGTCGCCATCGGCCGCGCCATCGTGCGCGAACCCAAGCTGTTCCTGTTTGATGAGCCGCTTTCCAATCTGGACGCCGCCCTGCGTATGAACACGAGGTTGGAAATCGCCAATCTGCATCAACAACTCGATGCCTCGATGATCTATGTCACCCATGACCAGACCGAGGCGATGACGCTGGCCGACAAGATCGTCGTACTGCGTGACGGCCGCGTGGAACAGGTCGGCAGCCCGATGGAACTGTACAACAATCCCGCGAACCAGTTCGTCGCGGGATTCCTAGGGGCTCCGGCGATGAACTTCTTCCCCGCCAGCCTGCTTGGCAACAGCGCGGACATCACAACCGGTATTCGGCCCGAGGATCTGTTTCTGACCGATGACGGCCCGATCGCCGCGCAGGTCACTCATGTCGAACATCTGGGCGGAGACACCAATGTCGTCGCAAACATGCAAGACCACCAGATCACAGCACGTCTGTTCGGCCAGCATCAGGTGCGTTCAGGCCAATCAGTCCGCTTTGGCTATTCGCCCGAACGGACCTACAGGTTCGATCCAAACGGTGCCCGGCTCGACTGAGCCGGGGAAACAGGGTCTCGTGACGTTCGATTAAAAGAAGCTCAGGCACCATTCACCTGATCGCACCCTCGAGTGGTGCAAAAAGCCTAGAATAGCTGCAAATCCTTCGCGCCACTTTGGATTTCGGCAAAGTCCGGCATGTTCTGCACCACCACGGGGGCTGGTTTCGCACCCGGCATTGCCACCGTCGGCTTTGCCGCCGCAGCCTTGCCAAAGGCGGGTTTCTCAAGCTCGCCCCGAATATCGCGCAACAGCGTCTTGTGATCCGGCATCGTCTTGAGGATCTGCGCAAGATCCATTTTTGCACCCTTCCACCACTGGAACCAGATCGGTTTCTTCAGCGGGCGAATGCGATCCCGGATACCGGTGCCATAGCCCGTATCATAGACCTGTTTACCCAAAAGCACCGTCTGGAAAACGCGGTGGTCAAACAAAGTGGCGAACTCGACATCGTGCTGCATCGGAAGGCGGTGCTGCCACAGTTCCAAATTCTCGGCCAACCGGTCCGGAAGCTTCATTTCCGTACGCGCGTCGATCCAGTACTGGTCATCTGTGCGGTTGCCCAAACGGTAGTGCAAACAGATAAATTCCAGCACCTCGTTATATAGCTTGTCCATCTGCCGGTTATAGCGCGCCCGCAACGATGGCTCGATATCGCGCGTTGGCAGATGCTCGGCGAACCAGCGTATCGCGTGATCGATCATGTGGATCGCGGTGCTTTCAAGCGGTTCGATGAAGCCGCCGGACAGGCCAATGGCCACGCAATTCTTGACCCAGGCATTGCGCACACGCCCAACCCGCATCGGGATTACGCGCGGCGTTAGGCCCTTGCCGCTGTCGCCAAGCCACTCAAGATATTCATCCGCCGCCTGATCATCCGTTCGATGCGCCGATGAATAGACATATCCCGTGCCGACGCGGTTAAACAGCGGCACCCGCCACGTCCAGCCCGCGCCCAGAGCGGTCGATCGCGTGGCGCTTTCGATCTTTTCCGGGTCGGGATGTTCGACCTGCAATGCCATCGCCCGGTCGTTGGGCAGATAGTCCGAATAATCCAGAAACGGCTCACCCAAAGCCTGATTGATGATCAACCCGCGGAAGCCGGTGCAATCCACGACCATCTCGATGTCATGGCGGCCCTTACGCTCAAGCATCAGGTGGCTGACATTGCCCTGTTCGTCCAGTTCGACCGACTGCACCTCGTCCTGGATATGCTCAACCCCGCGCTTGGTGCAGACTCTGGTCAACATGCCAGCAAACTTCACCGCGTCCAGATGATATGCATAGCCAAACCGCTGCTCAAACTCGGGCTGGCCCAATTGCCGCGCACCCTTGCACAGACGTGCCAGATCATCATGCGGCGAGATCGACTGAGTAA
This sequence comes from Ruegeria sp. E1, assembly GCF_056534225.1. Taxonomy (NCBI): domain Bacteria; kingdom Pseudomonadati; phylum Pseudomonadota; class Alphaproteobacteria; order Rhodobacterales; family Roseobacteraceae; genus Ruegeria; species Ruegeria sp. E1. The sequence goes on from NZ_JBQFPE010000005.1 coordinate 73,718, forward strand.
AATCCCGATCCCCGTTGCCAAAGCGCAGGAAATATTCGGCTGCTTCCAGCCCCTCCAGCATCTGGCCGTGGGCAAAGGGATTCATATAGTCGATGCGATTGCCCTTGGAGTCATTGTTCCAGTTGCAAAACTTCACACCCAACTTGAACGAAGCATTGGTTTCGCGGAAAAAATCCCGCTCGGTTATCCCCGCCTGACGCAGAGTGACCGGCATCCGAGGCACCGTAGCCTCGCCCACGCCGACGGTCGAGATATTGGGGCTTTCGATCAGGCAGAGGCGCGGACGGTCCTTAGGCGCAGAGGTGCGGGAAAACACCATATCGAGGATCAGCGCGGTCATCCATCCTGCAGTACCGCCACCCACGATGGTGATCTTGCGCAAACGATTATTCATGTGACTCAGTTCCTGTTGGCTTAGGGATTTTATCGCCGCCGCCCTTTTTTGGTTTTGCGGGGATTCGAAAACGGCGTTCCCTTTTGGCTTTGGGTGGACCATAGCATCTTTCGCGCGTTCAGCTAGGGTCAATAGAGCCACGCCCCAATCATCTTTGCCCTCCGCAAGATGCCCATGAGCTGCGATCAACCCATTGCGGTGCACCAAGCTACAGGCTTTGGCACCGCGCTCTCAGGATCAATGCGAAACTATCTCATAACACCGGATTTCACCTGAGCGAAAACACGAATGATAAGTTGTCGAAAGCTGATTGTTTGGTGCGGTCGAGAAGCATCCGGTGATTTCGAACTAACTTCTATGACCCCTTATTTTTATGGGCGAAATACCCTAGGGCAGCCTTCAGGTTTCCCCGAATGTGTGCTGTCCTAGGAGTTATTGTGTGTCGTTCGGTCTGTCAAGTCGCCCAGATTTGTTCGCCTAGACCAACGCACTGAAGATTGCACATCTCGTGATTGGGTCAGCAAGGGCGTCTTAGTTCACGTAAATCGCTGTCCCTGAAACGGTCTGCTCATCATAGGGGTACGCAATATTGTCGATCATGATGAAGCCGCCCGTTTGAGCGCCCGTGGAACCAATCACGACGCCGTTGGCACCGACCTTTGCAGCTTGGTTCTTCAGTTCAGCCACCGCGTAGTCGATGGATTGCTGGTCTGTCCAACCATTGCCACTACTCGCACGGACAAGACCAATGACTTCATAGGAGGACTGAGGTGTCTGTGGATACAACTTCACCTGTTCAGGGTTGATTGCGGGACGCTGCTGTCCGGTCACAACAGTGGTGCCCTCCGCACACGCGACAAGAAAAGCTGCGGATAAAATAGCGGCAGTAAATTTCGCGATTCTCATTTCTTTCTCTCTCAACAATTGGCCCTGACTACTAAACCTGCTCGAACTTCTGGTTAAAGGGGGAAGTATCGAAGGGGCACTTTTTGCGAAACAAAAGTTGCATTTTGATACCCTAAATGTTTTCGGGGCAAAAATTTGAGAGCCCGAGATAGAATAGGATGCCGCGCATCACCCCCCGCTAGGGGCACCGTCAATCCACCTTGTTTCCACCTGCGGGACATTCCCATTAGTGGAGCTAAATCAATGGGTTGACAGGGGTTCTCGCATGACTCATCTAGGCGTTGCATCACAACGATGCAGCACTACCAAAATTAGGATTACCTTCATGCTGAAATTCTTCGACCTTCGCTTTGGCTCTTTCGTGTCTCACCTGTACGTGGCAACTCCGCGTTGCTTTACGCCAAGATGCGAGACTACTGACCCCAAACATATCTTCGACTTCCGCGTTGGTCCCCTTGATCTTCTGATACTGCGCTACTCGCAGGCTGCTGCTTTCAAGGTCGAGAGTGACCGCCGCGATGAAGTCACCGTCGATCTTTGGAAGCTTCAAGCCATGTTCACATACCACCGCAAGGAAACCAAAGGCGCTGATTTTGTCACAGCCGAATAGCCCTCGGATAGCTGCGTAACAGTCACAACCTTCGTTGACATTTGCAACGGTTGAATGATAGGCCCCTCCTGAAACACTCAGCGAGGGGTCTTCTTGTGGAAAAGTATGTCATTTACCGCAGAGTCAGTACCGAGGACCAAGGAAGGTCCGGGCATGGAATTGACGCGCAAAAGCGGGACATAGGGCTTTTCCTAGAGAACTACTCTGAGGAGCCTTTCGAAATCTTAGGTGAGTTCGAAGACATACTGAGCGGCAAGACCAGTGAAAGACCAGAACTTGCTAAGGCGCTTGAACTTGTTCGCAGCAATGGCGCTGAATTGTTGGTATCTAAATTGGACCGACTAAGCCGCAAGGTGTCCTTCATCGCCACCATTATGGATGACCCGAAGGTGAAACTCAGGGTGGCCTCAATGCCCTATGCCGACAATTTCCAACTTCACATCTACGCTGCGTTAGCTGAACAAGAACGCGAGTTCATATCCGCTCGGACGAAAGCCGCATTGGCGGAGGTCAAAGCCAAAGGGAAAAAACTTGGTGGCCTTCGTCCAAAGACTGAGGCGAGAAACAAGGCCATTCAGGCCAACGCCATAGCCAGAGCGGAGCGGGTATCCAAAACTGTGCTGCCTCTCAGGGCACAAGGCGTATCCCTCAGAGAGATAGCGGAAGCACTAAACACCTCAGGAGTGCCAACGGCGCGTGGCGGTAAGTGGCAGGCGTCACAAGTAAAGCGGGTGATAGAGAGACTGGGGCAAACATCCTAAGGCTTCAGGCCAATTCACCCACCCCAAAGCCCTACACAGCCGTGCCAGCCTAGCTGCACCCTCGGTATCGCCCTCATAGGGGCCTTCAGCAAGCCCCGAAGTCTCGGTCAAGGAAAGGTCCGAGGGTGTCGCTAGGGTGGTGTGCGGTCGGCCTGTTGCAGCGATTTACCCACCCCATAGAAGAAGACAGGCGCAGCAAGCGTTTCAAATCTCCGAAACCTGTCTGTTAGGTGGGGTGTTCAATCAGTTACGTTCGCAAGTTGGACCCAAGTTAACCGGCTTTGCTCACTATGTGGCGGGATACCCACCCGGAAATACCCTCCGTAACCCTTTAGGTAGTTTGAGGGGCTGAAACCTCCATCATCTCCTTGATTAGGAAGACCATGATCGGCTTCGCCGGAGGAGACCGATATCAATCATCACCCCTAACCAACTCTACGGGCAGTTTTAGCCGCCCCCAAAGGGACATGCTCATTATGCTCACAGATATTAACAATGCCCCCTTGTTCACTGATGTCTTCACCCGTCATGTCTTCAGCCACAACGGTGAGGACATAGACATATTGGTCTCCAACGGAAACGTCTGGTTCCACGGGTCTGATGTGTTGCGCTTCGCCCGGTTCACGGAACATGCAAAGGGCGGATTTGGACGAACCCTAAAGCGTGTGTCTCCGCCCGACATAATCAAGATCAAAGAAACTCCGTTCAGGTTCCCTGATGGTCGCCGCAACAGAGGCGCGTTCATCAGCCCGCGAGGTTTCATTGAGTTGGTCGAGAATTCCCGAAAGGGTTACAACAAGATACTCGCAGGTTTCTTTGCTGATTGGATGAGGGACAACCTATTCACTGACGGCAGAAACGCAGATTTCTGGTCTCCTGCACGAGAGGAGCCAGTAAAGCTACAGCCGGTTTTCAGGGCTACCTCGTTTCCCGATGACAAAGAAACGAAGCTAGACCCTCTGGCACCAGTAGGGCCAAATCCGAGACTCAATGATGGAACGGCCATCAAGCCGGATGAAGTTCAATTCTGCCTATGTGGACGTGCATGCAAGTGTGAGCTTCGAGAGATCAGGCCCCACCATCCACCGGAAACAGACGATTGGATTGACCATGGCGATGATTTCTCGCCCGAGACCTCGTGGCCCGTTGTATGGGCGAAGGTCATTCATGAAGGGGCCGGACCTGACTACTTCAACTCCCTAACACTCCTTGGCCGTCCCTCCACGTGCGACAGCTAAAGTAAAATCCCGGAACTCATGGGGATAAGGGCGAACAACAGCCCTCCACCAAACCTCAAGGAAAATCTATGAAGACCTTACACACCGCCGCCAAGCGGCCCTCTAAGCATGCCCGACAGGGTCTTGGGGAGAAATCTCGAACCCGTTTCACGCGACAACTGAACGACCGCGCGCGCATTCTGTTTGGCCCGTGGCGTTGGGCATCAATACAGCGCAACTGGCTCGAAGATCGCCGCGAAGCTACTGGACGACAGGAGGGCCACCTGTGGGCAAACCTGAAAGTCCGCCCTGAAGTGGTCCATGCTGCTCACATCTTCCAGAGCCGCTATCTGGCGAACAAAGGTGATGAGGTCTCCCTTAGCGAGGTCATCAGCCTAATGGTGGCTGAAGGCATCAAAGCCGTGGACCGCATGCCTGATTTCAAGGGGAAATCGTCATGAGGCAAGAACTCAGAGAACGATTGAGAAAGGTCGTCAGGGACAACCACAGGCCACCTTCAGACCGCTCAGACAATCACCCCCACGTACACTTCATCGACATATTTGGGGAATACCGTCTGGTGACCTCTGTCAAAAGCACCGGCTACGCCTTCCAAAAGCGAACTGGCGACCAGCCGCACAGACCTTGGATTACCCTAGCCAAGCACCAGAACCCACGCGCCCTCCGTAGTGGCGTTGTCAAATGTCTCGCCCGAGAGGTGGGGCTGAACCCTAGCGACGTTGAATTGCGATCTGACATCAACGCCGCCTTCACCAAACTCAGAAAACACCAGCAAACCGAAAAGGACACCCCATCATGACCGGATGGTATGACGCAACGGGCAACGAACAGCCCAACACATCAAGCAACATCGCATCAGAGTACCGGCAAGGCGGGCCGATTATCGAAACCAGCCGACCGGTTGAAGTGACCATCCGCAACGGCGAGATGACAACTACCGTGGAGAATCCAAGCGAGTATCAGGCAGCCAGCAACCACGACCGGGGAACCGGCATATTGGCGACTGTCCGCGATGCTGGAAATGGTCTCATCCACTCGCGCGCCTTGCGTGAAACGGACACGGTGGACATTGGCGGCATGCGCACCGACATCGCAACGGCAATCTCTATGGGGTTTGTGGAACGGGATGGCCGAGGTGGCTACCGCGAAGCAATCATTCAGGATGCCTCTCAGGTAAACCAACAGGAAACATCTGAAGGTGCCTCTGATGAGTTCCATATTGGAGATGATGGGGAAGCCGCTATGGACCGATTGGTCACCAGTATTGACCAAGGCAGCCTCCATTCTGCGGTTACGCAGGTTATCCACTCAGGTGAAATCAACGATAGCACCATTGAACGGATTGCCCGTGGCATCGGTGCAGAACCAGCAGAAGCCCAAGAACTCGTAAATCAGGCGTGGCAGGGTTTCTATGACAACAGCATTGCCCGGTTCGAAGATGCAGGGGTCTCGGAAGAAGCCCTTGAGGGTCTCCTGAACAGCAACCCGAGGGCGGCTTCGCTTATGAAAGAGGCGGCGCAGGATTTGTTCATGCACAACGACACAGCAAAGATTGATGACGTTCGCCAGATGGCGTTGGAAAACCTTGATCGGCTGGACCCGGCAGAGGTCACCCAGGCTTTGACGGATGCTGGCTACGGATACCGCATCGAAAGAAACGGGCAGGTCTTTGTCATCGACCAAGCGGGACTGGTCACACCTTGGAGCGCCGCCGTGCGTAGCGGCCTAATCCGCTTCCTTTAACTCGCCCCCACTAACAACCTGAACTTTAGGGCTGGCCTGCGGGCTGGCCCTCACTCAACCCCCAAAAAGGACAAACCCCAATGACAAACCACATTACTGAACAGCAGAAACAGGAAGTCCTGCTTGAACGTACCCGTCGCGCCCTAGACCATTTTGAAACCATTTCTGCCTTACTCTCCGCTATCGTGCAGGACTGCCCCGAACTGTCATCCTTACTGTGTTTGACTGGCGATGAAGTTGATCGCGCCAAGAAACTGGTGGGTGCCTTAGAGGACGTTCTGGACGGCTATACACAGAAGGTGGCGTCTGGTGCTTGATACTCAACGACGGCTTTCCCCGGCAGCCAAGCGCCGTTTACGGAAGGGGATGGAGCGGAACGCCTTGGAAGACGAAGCCCGCCGCACAACGCCCGAGACCTACGCTCTGAAGGCGAAAGCCGAATGCGAAGCCTCAGCACAGCGCATTATGGGTGCGGCAGCCAAATCCATCCCCCGCCCAGCGCACAACCCCAAACCGTGTCAGACACCGGCAGATCAGGTTGATCTATGACGGGCACCGAAATCACAATCCACACAGATGGCTCTTGTCTCGGAAATCCGGGGCAAGGTGGCTGTGCCGCCGTAGTACGCCGATATGAGGGTGCAGCAGAAATCAAGAAGCGGGTCGTTCAAGACAGTCAGACATCGACAACGAACAACCGCATGGAGATGACAGCCGCTATCCTCGGGCTTCGCCAGATCAAGCGGGACGAACAAGCTTCGATCACCATCTACTCAGACAGCCAATTGCTCGTCAGGGGGATGAACGAGTGGTTGCCGAAATGGGTAGCCAACGGCTGGTGCAAAGCCGGACGCAAGCCTGTTGAGAACCGCGACCTTTGGGAAGAACTAATGGCGTCGTCAAACGGTTTGGACGTGCGCTGGCAGTGGGTCCGAGGCCATGCCGGAGACCCTCGGAACGAAGAAGTAGACGCATTGGCGTTCGCCGCAGCCAACAAGGCGGCGTGAATATAGCCCGTTCAATACAGACAAGGACAATCATGAATATTAACCGCCCACAAACCCAAACGGAACTGCAGGATGCGCCTTCAGTTCGCGTTACAGCACGACCGACCGGTGACCGGGCTGCCGTTGCCCGCGTACCTCAATCCGGGGCCATGCAACTCGCCGCCGCTCTGACTTCCGTTGAGCCCAAGCTACAGGGATACCTGAAGGAGCTTGAAGGCCAGCATGCGGAGCAAGAGGAACAACGTGCCTATGACACCATCCAAGGCATGACCTACGAGCAATCCGCTCAGATGGTGAAGTCTGGCGCGATGCGTGACACCGAGAGCCCGTGGTTCCAAGCCGCCTTCAACAAGCAGTTCGGTATGGCCCACGCTGCCCGCCGTAAGCGCGAGATCGTGGATGCGTACAACAACGAGTTCGACAAGGAAAGTGGCGACCTAGAAGCCTTCCTCGCTCAGTACGCCAAGACTGACTTCGAAGCATATGGCAACAACAACTTCATCATGTCCGGTTACCGGGAAGGGCTGAAGGGGGTCTTTGGGAATATCAAGGACCAGCATGCCGAGTTCGTCTCAGGGAATACCCGAGAGAGAACCGCAGACCAGTTCTTTGACGTCGCTCGTGGTGCAATCGACACTGCGGTTGAGGCGGGCTTCGATCCGATGGCCCGCGTCCGTCAGCTTTACACCGACCACAGCAAGGCCCTCGGGCTGACCTATGGTGAGATGGATGACTACGTCATGCAGATCGCCGCTGAATACGCTGAAGCCGGTGACCTGGCTACGGTTGAGGCATTGATGAACCATAACGCTGTCGGTGACGACGGCACCAAAGTGGGTTCGTTTTCCAGCCGCGCGAAGTATTCAGAGAAGGCCGCACAACTCGTCGAAACCGCCAAGGCCAACCAAGGGGACTTCCTCAGGGAAACCAACACGGAAGCCTTTGTGGACCTTCAGGTGAGTGCGACGGCTGGTCTTCTGACCGAGGCCGATAAGGTCCGTCTGGTCACCATGAAGGACAGCGATCAGATCACTCAGGCGCAGCACGAGGCTATCCTCAAGGCCAACGCTCTGGGTATCGAACGCAGCCGCGCCGCCGCCTTCACGCGCAACCGGGAAGCCGAGATACTCAATCAAGGCATGGACATGATCACGACCGGCAATGCCCACGCCATCCGTGACGTCACCTTCACCGACACCTCAGGGAAGTCGCACACGATCTCCGCAGACACCATCCGTGAGAAGAACACCCTCGCGCTGATGGACCAGTTCGCCGCGCAGGACGTTCCGACGCCTGTTATGGCAGCCCATCTGGCCTCCTACGGTGTGGACGTGAACTACCCGGAATGGGAACAGGGCATGACCAACGGCATCACCGCCCTCAGTGCAAGCCTTGCTACGGCAGGCGCGAACGGGGAGACGAAGGTGCCTGAGCGGGCTCTGAAGGGTTACGCGATCTACAAGTCCCTTGGTGAACAACCGCACCTGCGAGAGCGCCACATCAATGACAGCACTGCCTCGTCCATCTACCGCGATGCAGCCGCTCTTGAACGGGTTGGCTGGGATGCTGAAGAAGCCTTGATGGCCTCTGCGTCCATTGATCGAAAAGGTCCCGGCACAACTCTTGTCAGCGCAAAGGACCTGCGAAACTTCAGGAATGCAGTGAAGGAGCAACTCAGGACTGGTGGGGCTCTTGGTCTTGGTTCGTCATTTGTCTCTAACGGTACACATGTCGCTCAGTGGATCGAAGAAAGCGTTAGGATTCAAGTCGATCTTGGTGTCCCGATGCGTTCGGCAATCCAGAACGGCATCAAATATTACGAGGAGAGCCACACGGTCATTAACGGGACCGCAGTCAACACGCGCAATGTCTTTCTGCCTCCGACCTTCGAAGAAGACTTTCAAGAGGTTCTTGAAGATTTCGCTGAAGCAACCGGGGAGGACATTGACGACCTGACTTTGGTGCCCGCACACGACGATTCGAACTACTGGCACATTTCTTACAAGGCCAGTGCAATACCCGTGGTCACCGCCCCCGGTGTCCCAAGTATCGTTCACCTTTCTCAGATCAAACAGATCGGGGACGAACGTCGAGAGATGCAGGCCGCTATCATCCAGCAAGAGGCGGCGGTGGCGATTGCTGCCCGAGCCGAGGACCGAGCAATTCAAGAACGACATCGTCAAGGTTTCCTTGAGTGGCAAGGATTGACTCGGAAGGAACGCAAGGAACGCGGCCTCCCGACTTCATGGCTGGGAGCGCAGAGGCACTTCTCATCCAAGAGCGATGAGCGCAAAGCAGCAAAGCGTCGTGCTGAGGAAAAAGCCGTTGCTGAACGTGAAGCGCAGCAAGCAGAGATGATCGAAGCGATGATCGACGCAGGCGTGATCCAGTCACCGGAAAACCCTGATACCAAATAAATGTGTCCCCGCTTATGCGGGGGCATCAGCCTTTTATGCGGAACAATCCCCCTAGTGAATCAGGCGCAGCGCTACTATATCTTGCCGCAAGTATTACATGAGGCACAGATTATACCATGTCGCGTTGGGCGGAAAAATTCGAGAAGCACCCTATTCATGCCACTTTGGAGCAATTACTGAACTGGTTAGAGCCTAATGAAGCAGAAATAGATGCTGATACGGAAATCGAAAAGCGGCGCTTGAAGAAGGTCTTATTGCACATCCAGCAAACGGTCGAAGGGCTTGATCCAGAATACGTGCCTGAAGACCAGGTAAACCAAATTGAAGCTAATCTGAAGCATCAACACATTTGGGCACAGTTGCAGTCCTTCCATCGCGAGCAAACCGTTGGATTCCTTCGGACGGCGAATGACCACATTAGTCGGACAATTCCTTTGGTTTGTACTTTATCCGCCGCCTCGACACCGTCAGATCAGTTGGCACAGATGCGCGAAATCGAACACGCCCACGATAATTTCTGCCAAAAAACGGATGACCAATTGAAGGCATATGCTGAGGAATCCCGAAAGGGGACAAACGCCTTTCGGGAACTTGTCGAGTTGTCAGATAAGAGATTAGAGGCATTTCACGAGCTTTCGGTAAGCACGTTAAACTCACTTAAAGAATGGCAAACTGAGTTTACAAATGCTCAGACATCGCGGGCCGAAGATTTTTCCAACGCCCAAATTGAGCGGGGAAAGCAATTCGATGAGACGATAAGGGGTTACAATGCGCAGGCTCAGAAAGAAACAGCGCAGCGAGCGCAGCGGCAACAACAGGAAATCGAACGCCTACACGATGAGTTGGCTGAGGGTGCCAATAGCATCATTGAAGACATGCAAGAAAAACACGTTAGTGTCCTAGAAATCCACGGCCTAGTGGGAACAGACGGAGTGGCTGGCGGGTATGCTCGTGGGGCAGCAGACGAACATTCCCAAGCGAATTTTTGGCGATGGGCGGCGGTAGGAGCTTTAGTGCTGGCTGCCGCTTGGCTTTGCCTGAAGTATTTTATGGGCTTCGAACTGACTACCGAAGGTGGCGTCAATTGGTCGGAGGTGATAACAGCTAGTTCGCTTACCGCAATTTTATTGGCCACAGCAGGTTATGCCTCCCACCAGTCAAAAATACACAGGGAGACAGAGCAGCAGATGCGCTGGTTTGCCTTGGAAGTGAAAGCGCTCGATCCATTCCTGTCGTCATTATCTTCCGATCAGCAAAAGGAACTGAAAGCTCAGCTAACAGAAAAGATGTTTGGTCAGAATCGAGTTACGACTGGTAAAGGCTCTGATGGTATTGACCCGAAGTCGCTAAAGGCATTGTCGGATTCGTATCTGTCACCGCTAAAGGAATTGATGAAACTAACTGGAAAGTAGGGGATAAGGCCCTTATGCGGGTCTTCGCCTGTAATTGCAGCGACCCCTTTTATTCGGGCGACATCATTGGGATTAATTTAGCGAACAAGTGTCACCTTGAAACTCGAACTAGTGGTACATAATGTAGTTCAGAGCAGTGTTTGCACTACCTATGGGCTAAAATGATAGATCAGCAAATCGACAACCGTCTTCGCAGCATTGGAAAACTGGCAGTGGTTGGCGGTTGGTTCGAGCCCGAAACTGAGTGCGACAACAGGTACGCACTGCACCTTAGCGCGACGTTTCGGGAGGAGCGGCTTGGGGGTGTACCAGAATCAAATATTCACTTCCGCGTATCTCTGAAGCAATGTGAAATCGTGACTGTACTTCCTGAAAGAGGGAATGGTTTTCGCATAGATCAAAAGACGATGGCTAGAACAAAACCGGGTCCAGCAATCGCGGTCAACGAGCGCCTAGTTCAAAAGGATGAAGCGGGTGGCTCCCTGCAATTGAACATCGACAACAACGGAATCATGGGGAAAGCAGCGGCGTTGATCTCTCGCAAATACGAGCGGACCAGTGACACCACAGACGTTCGTGATGTACCCCGAATGGAGGCTATGCATAGCGAAACCCCTGAAGGTCACCCGAGTTGGGTTGTTTCAACAATATTGTCTCAATTGGAAGGCGCTGTGTGGGACGCCTCAACCGAGCCCCGCTTTACTATTGTTGACAATAGACCGGAGAGCCAAGTTCAGGCGGAAAAAGAAAATAACATGCCGCCAATGGCGCTCATACAAGTTCGATGCAAAAGAGAAGACCTAAAAGTCTATCATGTCGAATTCAAAGACCTTACGCGCGACGGAATAAGGCAAAACAGTCAAAATCAAGAAGTCCGTCAGAGGGCCGCTGAGGCATTCTTAAAGGCTGAAATCCAAAGGCAGGGATTATTCGTCGGTGACATAGGCGACAAATTCTCAGAGATGACTTTGGCAGAATACGTTGTACCCCTATTTGAATGACAGATTTCTTCCTCACTGCTGAAAAGATTCTTGAAGCGGACACGACGGACCTTCAGGAGCTTGCAAGTATCGCAGGATACGACCCGCGTGTAATGTACTACGGGGCGTCTCTAAATGGTGCCGATTTACGTGGACAAGATTTGGCATTCTTAGTCGGCCTCAAAGTCGACTTTGAAGGGGCAATCTTGGACGACGAGCAGACTGCTTTTCTAGAGTCGCATCAAGAGCTTGAAAGCGAATCTACGACCGAAAGCACCGCCACTTCGATAGCCGAACTAAGGACCGAAATAATCATGAACTTCATGACGGAGGTTGGTGGATACCCCTCGGCAGACGAGTTCGTGCTGAGGTTGGTGGAGCCGCTTGTTAGACGTGAATCGCATCTTAACCGGCAACTGATCGACGTCTCTTATCCAAGGTTTGCAGTGACTACACTCGCCAAGGAGTGGGACGGCTTCCGAAACACGGCACACCAGAGATCGTTTGTAGCCGCTTTGAACAAGTGCAGGTTTACCTACAATGAGGAGACCCTTGGAACTTTTCAGAAGTGGATGCCAAGTACATTAAATGCAAGGTACTTTGGGCAATGCTATTCCACCCAGAACTGCACTGTCGGATTCATTATCAAGGCATTGCGGGAAATGAACCGCTACGAGTCCAACAAGATTTTCGGTGTCTTGAACGACCTGCTCGACAATTTGCCGAAACTGACTGACAAGTTCGCTATCTTTGCGTTGAATTTGTCACCACCACACAGGCTAACTCTGAAGGTGCTAAACAAGCTGACGGACGATAGTCTGATACGTTCTAGGTATTCTCTGGCTGAGTACCTGGGGAATAAGGCAAATACGGTTTCGGACGTAAACGATTTTGCGGGTGCGCTGACTGATGCTCCTCACACCAGAGAGACGTTCCTAAACAACGTGTTGAAGTCTCAGAATTTGACGGTCGCGCTTGCAGCGCTTGGAGTACGCGCGAAAGAAGACTTCAGACTCAGAACTACCGAGTTGAGCGATATTGCCTATCATTTGGATGGAACCGAAGTGAGGCTCAAGTATGCGAGGTTGGCTAAGGTTGTCTTGCAGGAAGATGACCATAAGTTCTTCGTTCATGAAGTAGAGAAAATTGCCAAAACCCGCCCTGAAAAGGAGGTGGTCAGACGTCAATGGCCTAGCTATTTTTCCCGCTAGGCCAACAACGCAATCCACCAAACCCCGCTAAAGCCCGGCCTGCACGCCCCATCGCGCGAACTCTCTAAGCCGCGCCTCCCGTCCCCCATAAGTATTCTCAGCGACCGACTGAGCAGAGTGACCGAGATAGCCATGACGCACTTCTACAGGTGCCCCAGCATCTCTTAGTTTGTCGCTTGCCCGGTGACGTAGCCCATGCACCTTCATCCGCTTATCATCAGTGGCCTTTCTGACCGCTTTCATCAGTGCGGCGGACGCAGCCGTGGGGCCTCCTTCACGGCCATAAGAGGGGAATAGAGGCTTGTTGCCCGCCTGCCCCTCTACGCGCTTCCTGAGGGAATCTATGAGGCTGTCTGAAGCAATAGGAACATACCTGTCGCTGTTACTATTCTTGATGCCGTTGATTTCATTGGGCGTGACTAGGATAGACGGGGTTTCACCTTTGAGGTCCACATCGCTTACGCGCAGACCACAGGCTTCGCCCAGCCGCATACCCGTGCCCTTAAGCACCCGCCATATATCCGGCAGGTCTTTACTACGCCCTCCTTCAAGGGTTTCTTGAACAGCGTCCACGATGCCATCTGGTAATGGGACGTTCTTGTCTAAAGAACTGACTTGTTCCTTGGGCCACGGAAGGCGTTCAAAATGGTTGCGATCAGATGGTATTTCCAATTCCCTGACGGCATGGTTGTAAGCCGCAGCGACAATAATGACTTCACGCTGACACGACTTTAGCGCGAGTGGCTGACCGTTGGCTTTCTTGAGGCGCAATAAGTGGTCCATGAAGCAACGCGCCGTTTGTCGGTCGATGCTTTCAATGGTCACGTCTTCCAGAGGCTTCTTCAGGGCATCCTTAAGACGGCCAAACGTGCGGTCGATTCTGACCATAGCCTTTCGGTCATCAGCAAGTCCCTTGTCCTGAGCGTAGGTGTCCCGCATATCGGCCAGAGTTGGCTTTGGCGGCTCCGCGTTCGGGTTCAATACCGCAGCCACTACCTCGGGCGCTTCCCCTTGCTTTGCTAGACCTTCGGCTACGATACCTCGCGTCAAGCTGTCATCTTCGAGACCTCGGATGCCAGTCATGTAATGTTCGGCCAAGCGTTGCGCGTCGATGAACTTCTGCGTTGGCGACCGGTTATCAGTCAGCGGGTTCCGTCTAAGGGTATCCTCAACAATGGTATCAAAGTTTCTCAGATGGAATTGGTACTCGCGCTGAAAAGCGGCCCCTTCACGCGCTTGTATGTGCTTTTGGTAAGCATCCTCGCCTCGAATTTCACGCACCCGTTTCGGCCACCGTCTACGGAAACGCCATTGGGTATCACTAATGCAGTCGATGTACTTGATCGTCATTCTAAGGGCCATTGTGTGCTGTCCGTGTGTGTTGTTTGCGTTACGCGACACACTCGGAAAATGCTGAATGCCCTTGTTTTTAAGGCCCAAAACCAGATCGTCAAGATGGTTCTGGTGCGGTCGAGAAGACTCGAACTTCCACGGGTGTTACCCCACAGCGACCTCAACGCTGCGCGTCTACCAATTCCGCCACGACCGCACTGCCAGTGACTTGGTAGAGGCGCGTATAGACGGACGGGCGCTGGATGTGAAGGGGCAAAAAACACATGGGTTTGAATTCATCCGCATCCGCCATATCTAACGCTCAGACCACAATCCCCGACCCCGGTAGGAGCGCCCTATGACATCGCCTGACCCTCGTCCAATTGTGCAGATCGATATTGTCTCTGACGTCGTCTGCCCCTGGTGTATCGTGGGCTTTCGCCAGCTTGATCAGGCATTACAGCAGCAAGGCGTGCTTGCGCAGCTCAGGTGGCATCCGTTCGAGCTCAATCCCGCGATGGGGCCTGAAGGTCAAAACCTGCGCGAGCATATTGCCGAGAAATACGGCTCAACACCCGAGCAAAGCCAGCAGGCGCGCGACAGGTTGACGGCGTTGGGCGCTGAGCTTGGTTTTGCCTTCAAATTCGACGATGACAGCCGCATCGTGAACACCTTTGCCGCGCATCAGTTGCTGGATTGGGCGGAAACGCAGGGGCGTCAGCACCCGCTTAAACTGGCGCTGTTCCAGGCGTATTTCACCGACCAAAAGGATGTATCGGACCCCGATGTGCTGCTGAACGCGGTTCAGTCGGCCGGGCTTGACCCGCAGGCGGCAAGCGCGGCGCTTAAATCCGGCGCGCATGAGCAATTGGTGCGGCAGAAACAACAGTTCTGGACCAGCCGGGGCATTTCTGGCGTGCCGTCGATGGTGTTTGGCGGCAAGTACCTGTTGACCGGTGCGCAGGGCACCGAGACCTATGCGCAGGTCTTGCAACGCTGCCTGACCGAGGCCGCCTGATCCCTTCCCCCTACCCCTCAGACAGTCTATGGACGTGCCATGGAATGGAAAACGACAGATGGTCTGACCGACTATGATGAGGCCGCCGCCTTTATGGAGACGCGCGTTGCGGCGATTGCTGCCGGCGAGGCCGAGGAATGTATCTGGTTACTGGAGCACCCGCCGCTTTATACCGCCGGGACCTCGGCGCGAATTGAAGATCTGACCGATCCTGATCGCTTTCCCGTGTATGAAAGCAAACGCGGTGGGCAATATACCTATCACGGTCCCGGTCAGCGCGTTGTTTATGTCATGCTGGATGTGGGAAAACGCGGGCATGACGTTCGGCGCTTTGTCAAACAGCTTGAAAACTGGGTTATCGCCGCGCTGGACGAATTCAACGTCAAGGGTGAGATCCGCGATGGACGCGTGGGCGTTTGGGTTCAGCGCCATGACAAGCCGTTGTCAGTGTCCGGGCAACCGGCCGAGGACAAGATTGCCGCGATTGGCATACGGTTGCGGAAATGGATCAGCTTTCACGGCATCTCGATCAATGTCGAACCTGACCTGGACCATTTTTCCGGCATCGTCCCCTGCGGTATTCAGGAACATGGCGTGACCTCTTTGGTCGATCTGGGGCTGCCGGTTACGCTGGCGGATGTGGATGTGGCCCTGCGACGCACGTTCGAGCAGGTTTTTTCCGACTCAGCTACAGCGGTATGACGGACTGTCACTTCGGGACGAATCGCAGATTCACACGAACCCACGCGACAATCTGCTTTGACGCAGCGATCTGTTTCTGAAACGCGGTAACGCTTCCCTTGCGTTAACCTAAATTCGCTTAAAATTCAGGGTTTCTTCACTTCTGCTCAATACAAACGCCGTCGAACCACATAGTATGTGATGGCCGTTCAAGAGTGAGTGGTGTGTTAACCGGTGATCCTGGGTTTACCTGCGAACACCGACGTGTGTTTGGTAAAGAGTCTGCCGTTCCGACCCCATATCGGAACGGCATCTCTCTTTTTGGGGCACATTCGATCTGGAAATCCACACGCCTTGCGATCAGTCGGCAAGGGACTGCAATCGCCTCAGCCCAAAGCCGCGCGAATTTTCTGGGCCTGCTCTGCGATCAGATCAAAATCGCCCATCGTCCCCGGCGGGCGCATCGACACGCCCTCGTAACGGGGCAGCACATGGAAATGCAGGTGAAAGACCTCTTGCCCACCCGCGGCCTCATTAAACTGCTGGATCGTGACACCATCCGCGTCAAACGCCGCTTTCACCGCATTGGCCAGCTTCTGAACCGTCGCGATTACCGCCGCCAGCTGCGCAGGCGAGGCATCCAGTAGGTTGCGGCAGGGGGTTTTCGGGATCACCAACAGATGCCCCTCTGATCTGGGCATGATGTCCATGAAGGCCAGCGTCTCATCATCTTCGTAAACACGTGTCGCCGGGATTTCCCCGCGCAGGATCTTGGCAAAGATGTTTTCTGGATCATAGGCGGTCATCGTCGGTCTCCGGGTGTTGCACTGCTCCCTGTTTTGCGGCTGCGCCAGGTCAGGGTCAAGATACGAGTCCCCCGCCCTTGAAATTGCCGCGCGTATGAACAGATAGGTGGCATCGGGCAAAAATCTCGCGCAGCATCGGCTGCCCGCGACAATTATTCTTGACCCAGATCAAACTCGGCCATTGAAGGTCGCCCCCTCACAAACTAAAACCACCGTGAAACCCGCGCGTTGGAGAGGTCCGACTGCGCGGTGCAGTTGCAACAGGAGGCACCTAAATGGCAGACGCAGCCATTCATGGTCACGATCATGAAGACGAGCGCAGCTTTTTCCAGCGCTGGTTCATGTCGACCAACCACAAGGACATCGGGATTCTCTACCTGATCTTCTCGGCTTTGGCCGGTCTGATCTCGGTTCTGATGACCGTCTATATGCGGCTCGAACTGATGCACCCCGGTGTGCAGTACATGTGCCTCGAAGGCTTCATGGCCGATCCCTGCACCCCCAACGGGCACCTGTGGAACGTGATGATCACCTATCACGGTGTTCTGATGATGTTCTTTGTGGTCATCCCCGCTCTGTTCGGCGGATTTGGCAACTATTTCATGCCGTTGCAGATCGGTGCGCCAGACATGGCGTTCCCGCGGATGAACAACCTGTCCTTCTGGCTGTACGTCGCTGGTACCTCGCTGGGTGTGGCTTCGCTGCTCAGCCCCGGTGGCAATGACCAGCTTGGGTCTGGTGTTGGCTGGGTTCTCTACCCACCGCTGTCCACGACCGAGGGCGGCATGTCCATGGACCTTGCGATCTTTGCCGTGCACGTATCGGGCGCCTCCTCGATCCTCGGCGCGATCAACATGATCACCACCTTCCTGAACATGCGTGCCCCGGGCATGACCCTGTTCAAGGTGCCGCTGTTCAGCTGGTCGATCTTCGTCACCTCGTGGCTGATTCTGCTGTCTCTGCCGGTTCTGGCGGGTGCGATCACCATGTTGCTGATGGACCGCAACTTTGGCTTCACTTTCTTTGATCCCGCCGGTGGTGGCGATCCGATCCTGTATCAGCACATCCTGTGGTTCTTCGGCCACCCCGAAGTGTACATCGTGATCCTGCCCGGTTTCGGCATCATCAGCCACGTCATCGCGACTTTCGCCCGCAAGCCGATCTTTGGCTACCTGCCGATGGTCTGGGCGATCATCGCAATCGGTGTTCTGGGCTTTGTCGTATGGGCGCACCACATGTACACCGTTGGTATGTCGCTGCGTCAGCAGGCCTACTTCATGCTGGCCACGATGGTCATCGCGGTTCCGACCGGCGTTAAGGTCTTCTCGTGGATTGCAACCATGTGGGGCGGCTCGATCGAGTTCAAAACTCCGATGCTGTTCGCCTTCGGCTTCCTGTTCCTGTTCACCGTTGGCGGTGTGACAGGTGTGGTTCTGTCGCAGGCCGGCGTGGACCGCGCCTATCACGACACCTACTACGTGGTGGCACACTTCCACTACGTGATGAGCTTGGGTGCGGTGTTCGCGATCTTTGCCGGAGTGTACTTCTACTTCGGTAAAATGACCGGTCGTCAGTATTCCGAGTTCTGGGGCAAGGTTCACTTCTGGCTGTTCTTCATCGGCGCCAACCTGACCTTCTTCCCTCAGCACTTCCTGGGCCGTCAGGGTATGCCACGCCGCTATATCGACTACCCCGAGGCATTCGCCCAGTGGAACTTTGTATCGTCGATTGGTGCTTTCGTGTCCTTCGCCTCGTTCCTGCTGTTCTTCGGCATCGTGATCTACGCCCTGATGCGTGGTGCGCGGATCACGCAGAACAACTACTGGAACGAATACGCGGACACGCTGGAATGGACCCTGCCCTCGCCGCCGCCCGAACACACGTTCGAGCAGTTGCCCAAGCAGGAAGACTGGGACAAGGGCCACGCGCACTGATCCCGGACACCTGATCCAATTACGACAAAGCCCCGCCCCGCGCGGGGCTTTGCTTTTGAAAACGCAGTGTTTTGAATCTAGACCGCTTTCCGTGGACAGATGATGGATCGGGTCGCTAGTATCCGCGAAACCCATCCCTGAACCGCGACGGACCCGCACCAGATGATACTCCACAACGGCATTACGATCCGGCAAATGGCCCAAGGATCGGTTGGTTTTATCTGTATTGTTCTGGTCTGGATATTCCTTGTCGAACTGATCGACGCCCTCACGCCGATGGACCTGATATCAGACTCCAGCCCACCGGTTACGATGCTGGGTCTGGCGGTTGCATTCTTCTTGGGCTTCAAGAACACGTCGGCCTATGGCCGCTGGGTCGAGGCGCGCAAGATCTGGGGCGATCTTGTCAACGGCAGCCGCGACTGGGGCAATACCATTGCCAACCTTGTGCAACCGGATGGTACACCGATTGACGCCGGTATCCGCCACGAATTGCTGGAACGTCATATCGCATGGTTGAACCTGCTGGCCTTTCAACTGCGCCAACCCGCCGCAACTGGCCGCACGCGCAAGCCGTGGATGTTCGGGCATAAACCGGTCGTGGACAAGATTGCCCTGCATCAGGATCCCGAGTGCTGGCGCCGAAGCCAGCTCGAAGGTGATCTGCCGCGCCTCGAAGGGAAATCCAACCGCGCCGCCTATCTGATGTTTCTTCAGGGCGAACGCCTCTCGGCACTGGCGCGGGCCGGTCGGATAGATCCCTATTGGCACGTGGCGCTGATGCAAAGACTGTCGCGGTTTACCGACGCGCAAGGCCAAAGCGAGCGGATCAAGAACACCCCGTTCCCCAGACAGGTCGCTGAGGTGGGGCGTATCTTCAGCTATATCTTCATCTTCATGCTACCATTGGCCTTTAATGACGAACGTTCGATCACGGTTGGTTTGAACCTGCCGATAATGCAATCGGTACTGCTTGACTGGATGGTGTTTGCCCCTGTTGGCGCGTTGGTTTGCTGGATCTTTTTCGTGACCGAGCGGGTGAGTGCTTCGATGGAAGACCCGTTCGAAGGCGACGTCACCGATGTCCCGATCGCCGCCATCTGCCGCATGATCGAGATCGACATCCGCCAGATGACAGGTTGCGGCACCGCCCCGGACCCAGCCAAACCAATCGATAAAGCCCTGCTGTAACGGGGTCGCGCGTTCCGGCGCAGCGCGTAGAGATCGAAAAATCACCCGTTTTACGCTATTGTGGTATCAAAGCCTTTGAAAAACGGAGCATCGCCATGCCCGACATTGATTTTTGGTTCTCAATAGGCAGCACCTACAGCTTCCTCACCATCATGCGTCTGGATGAATGGTGCGATGAACAGGGCGCGTCCGTGCAGTGGCGGCCCTTTAACGTTCGGACAGTCATGTCGGTTCAGCAGAATATCCCTTTTGCCGGAAAGCCCATAAAGTCCGCCTATATGTGGCGCGACATTGAACGGCGCGCGGCCAAGTACCACATCCATGCCAGCCTGCCCGCGCCCTACCCGATCAGCGATCTGGCGCTTGCAAATCAGGTGGCACTGCTGGGAATGGGCGAAGGCTGGGGCAAAACCTTCGTGCAATCGCTCTATCGCGTCTGGTTCGAGGACGGAAACGAGGCCGGCAGCGACTCGGCCCTGTCCGAGGCACTGCACCGCTGTCAGCAGGACCCAAGGCTGATCCTCGCCCGCGCCCGCAGCCCGGATACGGTCGCCGCACTGGAGACCGAAACCGAAACCGCTACAAAGCTCGGGGTTTTCGGCGCCCCCAGCTTTGTTGTGCGCGGCGAGGTGTTCTGGGGCGACGACCGGCTGGACGACGCATTGTCCTGGGCGCGGGTCGGCCACGTAATCTGAATTTCGCGCTTCGACTTTGGCACAGCTTGGTCTAGGTTCCAGCCATGCCCTATCAATGGAAACAGACACCTGCTGGAGAACAGGAACTCAGGCTCTGGCCGCACAACTCTCTGCCTCCGCGTGGCGCTATGGGAGTGGTTGTGGCGGTGTTTCTGTTTGGCCTGATCCCGCTGATGGCCGTGCTGGGATCAGTCCTGCTGTGGGGCTTGCTGCCCTTTCTTTTACTGACCGTTCTAGGCCTCTGGCTGGCATTCGAGATGAACTATCGCGCCCGAAGTGTATCCGAAGTTTTGACTCTGGATGACACACAGGCGCATCTGCTGCATCGCGACCCGCGCAAGGGCGATCTTGAATGGTCTTGCAATCGATATTGGGCTCGACCTGAACTGCACACCCATGGTGGCCCGGTTCCGGACTATGTCACGCTGGCAGGAGATGGCCGGCAGGTCGAAATCGGCGCATTCCTCACACAAGAGGAACGCGTCGCACTTTATGATGATCTGGTCGAAAGGCTGCGTGCACCCGCGGCCTGAGGCCGTTTAACCGCCGTTCGATGCAGCGCAGAGGTGATCTTTGACCATCGGGCCAACCTTGCCAAAGTCCATTTGGCCGGTATAGCGAGTCTTTAACTCGCCCATGACCTTGCCCATGTCGCGGATCGAACCCGCACCAGTGGCCGTGATGGCTGTCTGGATGGCTTTGCTGACTTCGTCGTCATCCAGCTGCTTTGGCAGGAATTCCTCGATCACCTCGACCTCGCGCAGCTCGCGCTCGGCCAGATCAAGCCGTCCGCCTTCTTCATAGGCGCGCGCGCTTTCCTTGCGCTGCTTGGTCATTTTACCAAGGATTTCAAGAACCTCGGCATCACCGCACCCTTTGGCCTCATCATTCCCGACGCCTCTTGTGGCGATGTCGCGGTCTTTGATGGCGGCATTAATCAGGCGCAACGTCGACAGACGCTCGGCCTGCTTGTCCTTCATTGCTTGCTTCAGGGCAGAGTTCACCCGTGATCGCATATCCATATGTTCTGTCCATCCCCATGGCAAAGGAACCCCGACCATATCGAAACAAAAAGGCGGGCACAATGGGCGTTGGATATGCCTAACCCATTGATTTAAAACAATAGCCCAAAAATTGAACAGACTTGACCCGAACGCACAACCCCCTTAGGTATGCGCCGGTTTACCTTGCAGGAGAGTCGCGCCATGGCCCAGAACGCCCCGTCCAAGCCCACCGCATGTCTGGCTTTGGCCGATGGAACCCTGTTTTACGGCGCGGGCTTCGGCGCCACTGGCCAGACCGTCGCCGAGCTGTGCTTTAACACCGCGATGACCGGCTATCAGGAAATCATGACGGACCCGTCTTATGCCGGGCAAATCGTGACCTTCACCTTCCCTCATATCGGCAATGTCGGTGTGAACCCCGAGGATGACGAGACCGCCGATCCCGTTGCGGCTGGCATGGTGGTCAAATGGGATCCGACCGAGCCGTCGAACTGGCGGGCGACCGAAGAACTGAAGACCTGGCTGACCCGTCGTGGTCGCATCGCCATCGGTGGCGTTGACACTCGCCGCCTGACCCGCGCGATCCGACAGCAGGGCGCGCCACATGTGGCTTTGGCACATGATCCCGAAGGCAACTTCGATATCGAAGCTCTGGTCGCGGCAGCGCGCGGATTTTCCGGGCTTGAGGGGCTGGATCTGGCCAAGGACGTGACCTGTGCTCAAAGCTATCGCTGGGACGAAATGCGATGGGCGTGGCCGGATGGCTATCAGCGGCAAGAGGCCCCGGTGCATAAGGTAGTTGCCGTGGACTATGGTGCAAAGCGCAACATTCTGCGCTGCCTCGCCTCGGCCGGATGCGACGTAACCGTCCTGCCCGCAACCGCCACAGCCGCCGAAGTGCTGGCGCATGAGCCCGACGGTGTGTTCCTGTCCAACGGCCCCGGTGATCCGGCTGCCACAGGCGAATACGCCGTGCCGATGATCAAGGAAGTGCTTGAAACGACAAACCTGCCCGTATTCGGAATCTGTCTGGGGCATCAGATGCTGGCCCTCGCGCTTGGCGGTCAGACCGTCAAGATGAACCACGGCCACCACGGTGCGAACCATCCAGTCAAGGACATGGAAACCGGCAAGGTCGAGATTACGTCCATGAACCACGGCTTTGCCGTAGACGCGCAATCGCTGCCCGACGGCGTGATCGAAACGCATCGGTCGCTGTTTGACGGCTCGAACTGTGGCATCCGCATGGAAAATCGCCCGGTCTATTCCGTGCAGCACCACCCCGAAGCCTCCCCCGGCCCGCAGGACAGTTTCTACCTGTTCGAACGGTTTGCCGCCGCCATGGCAGATCGAAAAGCGCAAGCTTGACGCCAGATTCATCAGAGTTAACCGCCCGTTAACCCTGTTCAAGCAAACCTGCCTGACAATGGTGCAGGCAAGGGTTGCTTATGGTGGAATTGAATCTTCAGCGTCTGACATCGGCCCAGCCGGTCTCGGATGTCAAAGCGCGCAAACCCCTGGGCGCATTCCTGCTGGATCGCGGCGCGATCACGCGATCCCAGCTTGTCCGTGCCCTGCAGATGCAGGCCCATCAGAACGCCCCGTTGGGCGAGATTCTGGTCGGCGAAGGATGGGCCAGCCGACAGGACGTACTGGCCGCCTTGTCCCAGCAAAGTGGCTTGCAGATTGCTGACCTCGAAAACGCGCCCCCGCCCCCGGAACTCTGCGCCATCAAGCCGGTCGATTTCTGGCTGGCGCATCGTGTTGTCCCATGGGTCCGTATGGGTCCGCTGCTGCTGGTTGCCACCGCGCAGCCGGATATGTTTGCGGTCGTTGCCAAAGAACTAAAGGCCTGCAGGCTGACGGTTGTTCCCGTTCTGGCAAGCCCCGAACAGATTGACAGAACCATCGCCCAGTGCCACGCGACCCAGCTTGCGCAGGCTGCGGAAACCCGGGTTGAGGCATCGCAAAGCTGCCGCAACCTGACCTCGACATCCCATCTCAGGATGGCCTCACTGGCGCTTGGCTGCTGCGCGCTTTGCGCGGCGATGCCACAGGCCGGACTGGCCATCCTGTTCTGGCTGGCTGTCGCAACCCTTGTTTTGTTCATGCTGTTTCGGGTGTTCGGGGCGGTCAACACGATTCTGACGCCACAAGCGCCACAGACCGATGCGTCAGCCGATCAAACCCGCCTGCCCTGCATCTCGATCATGGTGCCCCTTTATAAAGAGCGCGAGATTGCCGATGCGCTGATCGCGCGTTTGCGACGTCTGACCTATCCAAAGGCATTGCTGGACGTCATTCTGGTGCTGGAAGAACGCGATGACGTAACCCGTGCGGCCTTGCAAACGGTCGAGCTGCCCAGTTGGATCCGCGCCATCGAAGTGCCTGAACTGGGCGATCTGACCACCAAGCCGCGCGCGATGAACTATGCGCTGGATTTCTGCCGGGGCGAGATTGTCGGCGTCTGGGATGCCGAGGACGCCCCTGCCCCGGATCAGCTTGAAACCATTGCCCGTACCTTTGCGCAAGCCCCGGATGACGTTGTCTGCCTTCAGGGCGTGCTTGATTACTATAATCCCCGCACCAACTGGCGGTCGCGGTGTTTCACCATCGAATACAGCGGCTGGTTTCGTGTGATTCTACCGGGCATCGCCCGTCTGGGTCTGGTGGTTCCGCTTGGCGGCACCACGTTTTTCTTTCGACGCGACAAACTGTTAGAGCTGGGCGGCTGGGACGCCCATAACGTTACTGAAGATGCCGATCTGGGCGTCCGCCTTAGCCGCGCGGGTTATCGCACTCAGATCGTGAACACCACGACGTATGAAGAGGCGAATTTCAGGGCGTGGCCTTGGGTCAAGCAACGCTCGCGCTGGCTCAAGGGGTTCATGATTACCTATCTTGTCCACATGCGCGCGCCCCTTCGCTTGCTTCGCGACCTCGGCCCAAAGCGGTTTCTGGGCGTACAGGCTTTTTTTCTGGGCACGCTCGGGCAGTTTCTGCTGGCCCCGGTTTTGTGGCTGTTCTGGCTGACAACGCTCGGTCTGGCACATCCGTTGGAAACCGTGGTGGCCGGAAACGTGCTGACCATCTGCATCTACCTGTTTCTGGCTGCCGAAGCTGCGAACATTCTGGTGGGCGCATTGGGTGTGATCGCCGGAAACCGGCGCTTTCTGATCCCCTGGGTGCCGACAATGATCCTTTACTATCCGCTGGGTGTTCTCGCCGCGTACAAAGCGGTCTGGGAACTGGCCGTTAACCCGTTTTTCTGGGACAAGACCCAACATGGGCACGCCACCGAAGAAGCACCCGCGCTCTGACAGGCCCTATTTTTCGCGCTCAACCGCGTCTTGCTTGAGCCGGGTCATGAAAGCGACCGAGATATGCTCTTTCAGCGCATGGGCCGCGCCGTCTTCATCGCGCGCGGCGATGGCTTCGACAATCGCCTTGTGTTCGCTTTGGGCGATTTCACCGCGCCCTTGAACCGCAAGTGACGTCGTCGCCATAAGCGCCATCGTGCGGTGCACCAGATCCAGCTGTTGCACCAGATACCGGTTGTGCGAGGCCAGATGGATCTGTTCGTGAAACCGCCGATTGGCGCGCGACAGCGCGGTTGGGTCATCGACCAGCGCATCATCAGCAGCGACCATTTCCTGCAGCACCCGGACCTCTTCCGGTGTGGCGTGACGCGCGGCCAGACGCGCGGCCAGTCCCTCCAGCTCACGCCGCACTACATACAGCTCGGCCATCTGGTTGTGATCCAACGAGGCCACGATCAGCGACCGCCCATCGCGTTCCAGCAGGGATTGCGTCTCGAGCCGCTGCAGCGCCTCGCGGATCGGTGTTCGGGACACGCCAAAGCGCTCGGCCAACTCGCTTTCGACCAGACGGTCGCCGGGTTTGTAAACGCCGACATCGATCGCTTCGAGTATCAGGCTATAGGCATCCTTGTTGGACTGTCTGGATTGGGGCATGGGGTTGGTTTTCTCCTCGTTCGGACATGTCTATCCGCCACAACGGGCCGCGATCAAGGGCGACCATTGAAAACGCCGCACAAGCACCCTAAACCCACACTCATGGTTAAGCCGGCATTCTCTCATGTCACGCAATGGGTGTTCGATCTGGACAACACCCTCTATCCGCCTCACATGCGCCTGTTCGATCAGATCGAGGTGCTGATGACCGATTATGTGGTACAGGCCATCGGCGTTGACCGGGACGAGGCGGACCGGCTGCGTTCCCACTATTGGCGGCAATATGGCACTACTCTGGCCGGGCTGATGGCCGAACATGATCTGGACCCCGATCCTTACCTGCACGCGGTGCATCAGGTGGATATGAGCCACATGGAACCCGACGCAGCACTGGCCGACCACATCCGCGCGTTGCCCGGGCGGCGCATCGTCTATACCAACGGCTCGGCCCCCTATGCCGAACGTGTGCTGGCCGCCCGGGGCCTGAGCGGTTTGTTCGATGCAATCTACGGCGTCGAACACGCAGGCTACCGCCCGAAACCGGAACAAGCCGCGTTCGAGGCGATCTTTGCGCAGGATGGAATTCAGGCCGACAAAGCCGCCATGTTCGAGGATGATCCCCGCAATCTGGCCGCCCCTCACGCGATGGGAATGCGCACCGTTCACGTCGCCCCCGACCCGCATGAGGCGGACCATATTCACCATCATACCGACGACCTGACCGGATTTCTGGCCCGCCTGCGATAGGCTGTCACACTGCGACGATCTGTGCGTTTCCCGGGCGCCTGACGTGCCCCATATGCACCCCAGCGACGAACAGAACGGAGGTCCCCATGACCGCGCTCGACATGCCGCGGCGCCTGCCCCTCTGGCAGCGCCTTTTGTTTGCAATCCCCTTGTTTGGCTGGATGGCCCGTGATGCAGCCGATGCCAAAGGCGATGATTGGTACTATAGCGCCATCGCTCTTTTCAGCATGTGGGGCTGTTCCATCCTTCTGTTCGGCCTGCCCGGCCTGTATATCCCGGCCCTGATGATGGTGCCGGTCATGTTCCTGATCCTCATCCTTATTTCGCGCGGGTGACTGACGGGACAGGATGTCACTTGGCGAAGGTCACGAAACGGCCTTAGGGTCTGCGGCAACGGAGAATTGCCCTCATGACTGACAGCTGTGACATCCTGATTTCCGGCGGCGGCATCGCCGGACTGACCGCCGCCGCCACTTTTGGGGCCGCAGGGTTCGACGTGATCTGCGTCGACCCCACCCCACCCGTGACCGAGCGGGATGTCGACGGATCAGACATGCGCACAACCGCCTTTCTGCAACCCGCGCGTGGATTGCTTGAGGACTGCGGCCTGTGGCAGCGGTTAGAGACACATGCAGCCCCGCTTCAGATCATGCGGATCGTGGATGCGGGCGGTGATCTGCCGGAACCGCGCGTGGTGCGCGATTTCAACGCCGCCGATATCTCGGACCAGCCGTTTGGTTGGAATCTGCCCAACTGGCTGCTGCGGCGCGAGATGGTGGCGCGTCTGGCCGACCTGCCTAATGTCGATTTCAGACCCGGCACCGGCACTGTCAGCCTGTTCACCCGCACAGGCGAGGCCCGCGTCGGACTAAGCGACGGCACCCGCGTTCGCTGCAAGCTGGTGCTGGCTGCGGATGGCCGTGGATCGCCCATGCGCGAGGCCGCCGGGATCAAGGTTCGCACCACCCGCTATGGTCAAAAGGCGTTGGCCTTCGCGGTTACGCATCCCATCGCGCATGAGAATGTCTCGACCGAAATCCATCGCTCGGGCGGTCCGTTCACTCTGGTGCCTCTGCCGGACTGGCAAGGGCAGCCTTCGTCGGCGATTGTCTGGATGGAACGCGGGCCGCGCGCGATCGAATTGCTGCATCTGGAAGATGAGGCGTTCGAGGCGGCAATGACCGAACGATCCTGTGGATTATTCGGACCGTTAAAGCTGGCTTCACGCCGAACCATCTGGCCCATCATCAGCCAGTCAGCCGAGCGGCTTTCGGCCGAACGCACCGCGCTGATGGCCGAAGCCGCGCACGTCGTGCCGCCCATCGGCGCACAGGGGCTGAACATGTCGCTGGGCGATTTGCGCTGTTTGCTGGATCTGGCTCAAACCCGCCCGGATGGTCTGGGCGATGCGCAAATGCTTGATGCCTATCACAAGGCCCGCCATACCGAGATCGAAATGCGCGTCAAAGGCATCGACCTGCTGAACCGCGCCTCGATGATCGAAGCACGCCCGCTTCGGGATGCCCGCGCCGTGGGGCTGAACGCGCTTTATTCGCTGCCTCCGGTACGCAAAACGCTGATGCAAATGGGCCTTGGCGTGCGTTAAAGCACAGGACGTAGGGCGGGCTTAAGCCCGCCACCCCCGGTCAAAGCACCTGATCCAACACCCGCTGTAGTCGCGCGATTGTGCCATCCACATCATAAAGCTTGTCCAGACCGAACAAGCCCAAACGGAACGTACTGAACCCTTCCGGCTCATCGCATTGCAGCGGCACGCCCGCAGCGATCTGCATCCCCAGAGCCGCAAATTTCTTGCCATTCTGAACCTCGGGATCTGATGTATAGCTAACCACCACTCCGGGCGCGCCGAACCCTTCTGCAGCAACCGAAGTGACACCCTTATCTTTCAAATAAGCCCGTACTCCATCGCCCAGGGCCCATTGTGCCTGACGCAGCTTTTCAAATCCGTAGTCCCGCGTCTCGACCATTGTATCGCGGAATGCACGCAGCGAATCTGTTGGCATGGTCGCGTGATAAGCATGGCCGCCGTTTTCATACGCTTGCATGATCTGCCGCCACTTTTTCAGATCAATGGCAAAGCTATCCGACTCGGTCTCAGACAACCGCGCCTCGGCCCGTTCAGACAGCATGACCAGGCCCGCACAGGGTGTCGCGCTCCACCCCTTTTGCGGGGCCGAGATCAGAACGTCTACGCCGGTCGCCTTCATGTCGATCCACGCACAGCCCGAGGCGATGCAGTCCAGCACCATCAACGCACCGACCTCGTGCGCCGCAGCAGCCATCGCAGTTACATAATCATCGGGCAGAATCACACCGGCTGCAGTCTCGACATGCGGCGCAAAGACAATATCCGGGCGATTCTCATGGATTGTTGCCACAACTTCATCAATCGGTGCGGGTGCGAATGGCGATGGGCTGGCATTCCCACTATGCCGCGCCTTCAGGACCGTCGACGATGCAGTCAGCCCCCCGGTTTCGAAAATCTGACTCCAGCGATAGGAAAACCACCCGTTGCGCACAACCACTGCATTGGCCCCGCGCGCGAATTGCCGGGCGACGGCCTCCATCCCGTAGGTCCCTCCTCCGGGGATCACGGCCACACCATCCGCATTGTAAACCTGACCCAGCATCGCAGAAATGTCGCGCATCACCCGCTGAAAATCAGCCGACATGTGATTTAGCGACCGGTCCGTGAATACGACCGAAAATTCTTCGAGCCCATCCGGGTCGACTGTGTCCAACAACGCAGGCATGTCAAATCCTCTTTTTTGATGACTCGTTTCTGCACGCTTGGGCAATGCCGGTAAACCCGCAATCGCAATAGACGAGTTGACCTCAGGGAAACCACAACCTCTAATTTTATTTCCCGCTTCACTGTGCAACAAATGGAAGAAATGACGCCAACCAGTGTCACCGTGCCTTTACACTATGACGTGTTTCTGAACAGATATACACACTTTGAACTAGAAGGATATTTCAGCCCGTGGCTGCGCAAAAGCGGATCAGTTTTCAAGTTGTAAGAGACGAAGTTAAAAGAAGGATCGAATCTCGGGTCTGGCCGCAGGGATCGCTGCTGCCAACCGAAACCCAACTGGCCGAAGAGTTCAAATGCGCCCGCGCGACTGTCAACCGTGCCCTGCGTGAACTGGCCGAACAGGGCTTTGTCGAGCGCAAACGCAAAAGCGGAACGCGCGTCACGAAAGAGCCGCAAAAACAAGCCAAGCTTGAGATTTCGCTGGCCCGGCAGGCGGTGGAAAAGCAAAACTCGGCCTACCGCTATGCGCTGGTCGAACGCAAGGTTGTCTACAGCCCCGGCTGGTTAAGCTCGCAACTGAACGTGGAACCCGATGCCAAGGTTCTGCATGTGATCTGTATGCACTATGCAGACAACCGCCCGTTTCAACTGGAAGAACGCTGGATCAATATCGACGCGGTCCCCGAGGTCGAATCGGCTGATCTAAGCGTGCGCGGCCCGCATGAATGGCTGCTGAACGCTGCCCCCTTTACCGAGGCCGAGATTTCGTTCAGCGCGATTTCCGCCGACGGACGACTGGCCGAGTTCATGGGAACCACAACCGGAACCTCGATGATCCAACTGGAACGCACCACATGGCGCGACGGGCAACCGATCACCTTTGCCCGCATGACCCATCATCCCGGCTATTGCATCCGGTCGCGGTACTGAACCGAATTATCCGATTGGTCCGGGCAGGCGCTCCTCGCTCAGCAGAACGTTGGCCTCGACATCCCCTGCCCCCGGCAAGGTCATGATCCTTCGCCGCAGGACACGCTCAAAATCGGACAGATCCCGCGCAACAACACGCAGACGATAGTCATACAAGCCCAGAACGTGCTCGACCGTTTGCACCTCGGGAATGGCACTGACCGCGCGCTCGAAATCCTCAAGGCTGACCTGCCCCTTGCGGGCAAGCTTGACCCCCAGAAAGACAGTGACGCCAAACCCCAGCGCCTCGGCATTCAGGCGCAGACGGCGACCTTTTATGATGCCCGATTGTTCAAGCCTGCGAATGCGCCGCCACGTTGCGGGCTGAGACAGGCCGAACCTGCGCCCCAACGCCCCGGCGCTTTGCGTTGCGTCCTGCGACAGGGCACGCAGAATCCGGCGGTCGATATCGTCCAACTCGATCATACCGGCAACACCTCGTCCCGCTTGAGGCGCGCGATATGCATCAGCGCCTCGATATCAGCGATATGAGGCAAAGTCAGAATGCGGTCACGATAGATCTGCTGATAATGGGGCATGTCCCGCGCCAACACTGACAACCGCACATCCACCCGTCCCAGAAACGTCTGAATCTCAACAACCTCGGCCACCTGACGCGCCGCAGCGGTGAACTCGTCAAACGCGCGCGGCTGGGTCTTATCCAGCGTCACACGCAACGATACTTCGACCGCATACCCCAACGCGGCCCAGTCAATCACCGCCTCTTGTCCCTGAATAATCCCCGCCGCCTGCATCTTTTCCACCCGCCGCCAACACACGCCCGCACTGATGCGGCACCGTTCCGCCAGCTCTGCCGCTGACAGGCTGGGATCGGCCTGAAAATGGCGCAAAATACGCCGATCAAGATCATCAAGCATGAAATTCACACATTTCTTGTTTATTGCGAATTATTCTTCATCTTTTTCTCAAATACTCAATCGCACAACACTCGCCAATACCCAAACGCCCGGTTAAAAGCACGGCAATCAAAACTGAAAGGACCGGCGAAATGCGCGTCTATTACGATCGCGACTGCGACATCAACCTGATCAAAGATAAAAAAGTGGCGATTCTGGGCTATGGCAGCCAAGGTCACGCCCACGCGCTGAACCTGCGCGACTCGGGCGCCAAGAACCTTGTTATCGCCCTGCGCGAAGGGTCGCCCTCGGCCAAGAAAGCCGAAGGTGAAGGCCTGACTGTCATGGGAATCGCCGAAGCGGCGGCCTGGTGTGACGTCATCATGTTCACCATGCCCGACGAATTGCAGGCCGAGACCTATAAGAAATACGTCCATGACAACATCAAGCCCGGTGCCGCCATCGCGTTCGCCCACGGCCTGAACGTGCATTTCGGCCTGATCGAGCCGAAAGAAGGCGTCGACGTCATCATGATGGCCCCCAAAGGCCCTGGCCACACCGTTCGTGGTGAATACACCAAAGGTGGCGGCGTGCCCTGCCTGGTCGCCGTTCACAACGACGCAACCGGCAAGGCGCTGGAAATCGGCCTGTCCTACTGCTCGGCCATCGGTGGCGGCCGCTCGGGCATCATCGAGACCAACTTCCGTGAAGAATGCGAAACCGACCTGTTCGGCGAACAGGCGGTTCTGTGCGGCGGTCTGGTCGAACTGATCCGCTGCGGCTTTGAAACTCTGGTCGAGGCCGGCTATGCGCCCGAAATGGCCTATTTCGAGTGTCTGCACGAAGTGAAACTGATCGTCGACCTGATCTACGAAGGCGGCATCGCCAACATGGATTACTCGATCTCGAACACGGCTGAGTACGGCCAGTACGTCACCGGCCCGCGTATCCTGAAATACGACGAGACCAAAGCGCGCATGAAAGAGGTTCTGAACGACATCCAACAGGGTAAGTTCGTTCGCGACTTCATGCTGGAAAACGCCGTTGGCCAGCCGACCATCAAAGCGTCGCGCCGCGCCAATGACGAGCACATGATCGAAGAAACCGGCGCCAAGCTGCGCGGCATGATGCCATGGATCTCGGCCGGTAAAATGGTCGACAAAGAAAAGAACTAAGTCTGGCGTCAGTCAGCGAAGGGCGGCCCCGGTGGTCGCCCTTTTCTATGCGGTCATGGCGTTCGCGAAACACTGACCCAGCACGAAATCCCACCCGGTATCGTATCCGCTGCGTTTGTTTGGGGCATCTTTGGCCCAGATCTCCCAACCGGAATGCGTCAGGGTCACCTTTGCCTGCCCTGCCCCCTGATCCTCAAAAGTGACATCCACGCGCGTCGGTTTGTCGGCGTTGGTCCCCGGATGCCAAGTAAAGGCCAAACGCCGCCCGGGTTCAAATTCCAGCACCTTGCCCCACTCGGCACGCGTTCCATCAAACATGGTCTCATAGATTGCCCCACCGACCCGGGGTTCGATAACCACGGCAAGCGCAGGCTTTCCTTGCGATGCCGAAACGGCATGACCGTCCAAAGGCCACCATTTCGCGATCCGATTGACGAAGACATCAAAGGCGCGGTCTGCCGTGGCATTGACGATCACTGTTTTGACAATTGGCTCGGTCATTGGCCCTTTCCCCCTTTGTTCACTTCATCCGCAAAGCTGCTCATGACATCGGACCAATACCGATCCAACCAGTCGCGCAGCTCTGCCAGCCCTTCTGGTCTGACAGCATAAATGCGCCGCGTGCCCTCGGCCCGGCTTGTCACCAAACCCGCGTCCGAAAGCACCTTGAGGTGCTGCGACACTGCGGGGCGGCTGACAGGCAGTTCGGCGGCAATTTCACCCACCGCTTGGGGCTTACTGGCCAAGACTTCGAACACCTGTCTACGTGTCGGGTCCGCCAAAGCAGAAAATGCCAATTCGTAAGTCATTACTTACCGTAAGCCAATACTTACCCATAGTCAAGATCACCACGTGACTCCGGCCTCGACGCGGGATAAGGGGATGGAATGGTTGAACAACCCACCAAACAGGATTGGAGCGGCGTCTTCACGCTGGGCCTCATTTGGGGCGGCACATTCATGGTCGTCGCCATGGCGCTAGAGGGCTATGGCCCGATTACAGTGGCGACCTCGCGCACGACATTAGGGGCCGTGACCCTACTGATCCTGATGCGGATCACAGGCCGCCGACTGCCTGTTTTGACCCCTGCGTTACTGACCTCGATCATCCTGATCGGCATCTTGTCGACGGCTGTGCCCTTTATGCTGCTCAGCTGGGGACAGCAATTCGTTCCTTCGGCCTTTGCCGGTCTGTCCATGGCGGCAATTCCGCTGATGGTGCTGCCGCTGGCCCATTTCTTTTCGGACGAGCCCCTAAACCTGCGCCGGCTTATCGGTGTTTGCCTTGGATTTTCCGGCGCGCTGATCCTGATTGGCCCCGGTCTGGCGCAATTGGGCCAAGGGGCCGAGCCTTTGGCGCAACTGGCCTGTGTGACGGCGGCACTTTGTTATGCCACGTCCTCAATCCTGACGCGCCGCTGCCCACCGATCGAACCCATTGCACTGGCAGCGATGACTTTGCTGGTCGGTGCCGCGCTGCTGCTGCCGATCATGCTGATGACCGAGGGCGTGCCAACGTGGCAAGACACTCGACCCGCACTCGCGTTGATCGTGCTTGGCCTCGTGCCGACCGCATTCGCCAACCTGCTGCGCGTTTCAATCACGCGCAGCGCCGGGTCCGTGTTTCTGACGCTGGTGAACTATCAGGTGCCGATCTGGTCGATGGTTTTTGGCGCATGGATTCTGTCCGAGGCGCTGCCTCTGCGGTTCTTCATCGCGCTTGGACTGATCCTGACCGGCATGGCCATCAGCCAATGGTTCAGCCTGCAACGAATGCTGCTGCGGCGTTAACCCGCAGCGGCCTCGACCTCGGCCACGATGCCGTCGACAACCTGCACCAACAATGCGTCATCCTCGCATTCGGCCATCACACGGATCAGCGGTTCGGTTCCCGATTTACGGATCAACAGACGGCCTTGCCCGCTTAGACGCGCCTCGGCATCGGCAATCACCGCCTGCACATTTGCCGCCTCAAGCGGAAGCTGACCCGCCTGATAGCGCACGTTTTTCAGCAATTGCGGCACGGTCTCGAACTGCCGTGCCAGCTCCGAGGCTTTGCGCCCGGTCAATACCATCTCGGACAGGAAATGCAGACCAGCCATCAAACCATCTCCGGTGGTCGCATAGTCGCTCATCACAATATGGCCGGATTGCTCGCCACCCAGGTTAAAGCCCCCCTCGCGCATCCGTTCGACCACATAGCGGTCGCCCACAGCCGTCCGTTCCAGCCGCAGGCCCTGCCCTGACAGGTGCCGTTCCAGCCCGAGGTTCGACATCACCGTCGCAACCAGCGCGCCACCTTTCAGTTGATCGGCCCGCGACCATGCACCGGCCAGTAGCGCCATCAGCTGATCCCCGTCAGCGACCTGCCCGTTCTCATCAATCACCACAACGCGATCCGCGTCACCATCCAGACAGATGCCCACATCCGCGCCATGGGCCACCACGGTTTCCGCAGCAACGCGCGGTTTGGTCGAGCCGCAATCAAGGTTGATGTTCTTCCCGTTCGGCGATGTGCCAACCGGAATAACATCTGCGCCCAGTTCCCACAGAACTTCGGGCGCGGTGCGGTGCGCAGCGCCATTGGCGCAATCGATCACCACCTTCATCCCATCAAAGCGCACTCGGCGCGGCAATGAAGATTTGACCCGCTCACCATAGCGGAACCGCGCGTCATCCACGCGGCGCGCACGACCAATATTCTGCGCCTGCGCCGGGGTTACACCCTGTTCGATCAGTGCCTCGATCTCGACCTCGGCCTGATCCGACAGTTTGAACCCGTCCGGACCAAAGAACTTGATGCCATTGTCCTCGGCCGGGTTGTGACTGGCCGAGATCATGACGCCAAGATCAGCGCGCATCGACCGGGTCATCAAACCGACCGCCGGCGTCGGCACCGGCCCCAGCAGCAGCACGTTCATCCCGGTCGAGGTCAGCCCCGCGGTCAAAGCATTCTCAAGCATGTAGCCCGACAACCGCGTGTCCTTGCCGATCACGACCCGATGCACGCCCGAGGCGTCGCGACGGAAATACCGGCCCACGGCGGCCCCGATGCGCAATGCCATTTCCGCCGTCATCGGGTGCGTGTTGGCGGTGCCCCGCACCCCATCGGTTCCGAACAGCTTGCGCATAAGGGTATCTCCTTGAAACTTCTGCGACCCGATTACCGGACAGCAGCCCACAGACGCAAGGCCTGAGCCGTCTCGGCCACGTCATGAACACGAATGATCTGTACGCCCTGCGACAGACCGGACAGTGCAACCGCAATGGAACCCGGCGCGCGCGCATCCTTGCGCGGCTCTTGCCCGATCTGCCCGATGATGCCCTTGCGAGATACGCCCAGCAAGATCGGACAGCCCAACCCATGAAACAGGCTGAGGTTTCGCAAAAGCGCCAGATTGTGGGCTTCGTTCTTGCCAAACCCAATCCCCGGGTCGACCAAGATCAGATCGCGCGACAGCCCCAAAGCGGTTAGTTTGGTGATCTGCGCGTCCAGAAAATCATACACATCCAGCAAAACGTTGTCGTATTGCGGATCGTCCTGCATCGTCGCCGGATCGCCCTGCATGTGCATCACACAAACCGGCGCCTGAACCTCGGCGCAAAACGGGGCAAGCTGCGCATCGAACGTAAATCCCGAGACATCGTTGATCAGATCGGCCCCGGCCTGATACGCCGCCCGGGCAACAGCAGATTTGCGCGTATCGATCGAGATCAGGGCGTCTGTTTCGGCACGGATCGCCTGAATCAAAGGACGCGTACGCTCAATTTCTTCGTCCTCGGGCACAAAACTGGCACCGGGCCGCGTCGATTCCCCGCCGATATCCAGAATGGTTGCGCCGTTGGACACCATGGTTTTCGCCGCCGCCCGCGCTGCATCGACCGAGTTGTGCAGCCCACCGTCCGAAAAGCTGTCCGGCGTTGCGTTCAGAATGCCCATGATCTGCGGGCAAGACATGTCCAGACCACCCAGCGCCGGACGCGGATTGCTGAGGCGATCAAGGATATTGGCCGGAATATCATCAACGGGCACGACCTTGGCGGGCGCGTCGCGGCTCAACACTTCGACATGCGTGAACCACAGCGCCTGACCGGCAAGCGACAGCGCACCTTCGGGCCTCAACGGCCCATGCTGAACAAGCGGTCGGTAATATGCGGTCACAGTTTGACCTGCTCCACAGACACCGCGCGCAGGGGTGTTTTTGGGGCCTCTGGCAAATCACCGCCGATCACCATCATTTCGCTGGCCTCAAAGGTGGCCGCAAACCACGCGGCCAGAGCAACCGCATCCGATGGGGCCGCCGATGGTCCATCAACCGCGTCCAGCACGATCTTGGACGGGGCCCAGACGCAGATCTGGCCGTTTTTCATCGCCCAATCCAGCTCGGTCCGGGTTGAAACCACGACGCAGCGGTGATCCCGTGCGGCCAGAACCCAGGCGTTCTGTTCAATCGCCAGCAGGTCGATCCGTCGCTGGGTCATCGCGTGCCCCGTCTGAGGCACCGCCATATCAGCCGCGCCGACACACAGGATCAACGGGCGCTGACGGTTTTCCAACTGGTCGATCCAGCCCTTCAGATTGCCCGAGCCAATCGCAGCGTTCGACAGAAACACCAGACGCGGATGAGGGCGCTCTTCCTCGGTGACGTCATGATGAACAGCGTCCTTACCGCGCACAATCTCGACGCCCAATGCACCCGGGCCCCGATCCAATTTTTCTATGCGGACAAAGGCTCTTACGGCCTGAGGTTCAAGCAAAATGCGCTCGGCCACACGATCTGCCAGCGTCTCCAGCAGGTTCAGCCGCTCGGCCGCCAGCTCAAACGCTATCGCCTCGGTCACACGATCGTAGGACAGGATACGATCCACATCGTCGTCAATCACATCGGTCAGCGGGCGCACCTCGACCACGATGTTGAAGCAGATGCGCTGCGTTGTCCCGCGCTCGGCCTGAAACGCACCGATTTCGACGTCCACGATGTGGTCACGCAACGAGATACGGTCCAAAGGCCCACGCGCCGCCGTCGCCTCAGAGCGTTCGGACGGGTGCGCAAAGGCAAGGCGGATTTCAGAACTCATAGATCAGGCCCTTCGCCATCAGGTATAGTGCGCCCAGATTAGGCATCGTGGGGGCGTATAGCACCGCAGCAAACGCCATTCTACCCGCGGAATGCGGCGTCAGGCCACGCGAAACCAGCTCATCATGCCCGAGGCCGCATGGCCCAGCATATGGCAATGCAACAGCCAATCCCCCGGATTATCCGCCATCAGGGCGATCTGACGGGTCTGTCCCCGCTCAATCAACACAGTGTCGCGCCACGGACCCAATGCGCCGCCCTCAAGCACCAGTCGGAAATGATGCCCGTGCAGGTGCATGGCATGGGGGAACGCGGTTTCATTTACAAATTCAATGCGATGCAGGCTGCCCAGCGACGTATCCAGAAACGGTTTTGCAGGGCGCTCTGCCTCGCCATTCAACGCCCAGAACCGCCCAAGCTGTGCCAGTTCGCGCCCTGTCATCTCGGTATCACCGATCCGCGCGCCTTCGAGCCAGCGCATCGCGCCGCCTTGCAAGACCATCCGGTGCAGGGGCGCATCTTCTACGCCGGTCAGGTCCGGCAACGGGTTCGGCGGCAAGGGCACCACGCCCTGTCGGCGCGCATCAGAGGCCGCACCCGTCACCTCGAACCGGGCCAGACCAAACGCGCCATCGCGTTCGACGCTGACAAGGCTGGCCACATCCCCCGCCCCGGCAACCACATCGACGATCAGATCGGCCCGTTGCGCAGGGGCAAGTGGGAACGATCCGTCTAACGGCATCGGAACCTCCAGCGGCATTCCGTCCAGCGCGACAATCCACCCGGCCAGCCCCTCGGTCTCCAGATCGAAAATCCGCGCATTTGCCGCATTTATCAGGCGCAGCCGCAAGCGTTCGTTTTGTTTCACCGAAAAACCCGGATCAAACGCCCCGTTCACCGAGATCAGATTGCCCAGTCGCCCACCATGGCTCAGGTCATGGCCATTGCCGAAATCATCGGTGATTTGCGCGGTTTCGGGGTCAATCCGCCAGTCATCCAGCATCAGAACCAGATCCTGATCCACATCTGGTGCTTCGGATTCGTCCACGATCAGAGGGCCGTAAAGCCCGCGTGCCACCTGCTCCATCGACTGGTTATGGGCGTGATACCAATAGGTTCCTGCATCCGGGGCAACAAAATCATAGTCGAAACTGCCACCCGGCGGAACAACGTCCTGCGTCAACCCCGGTACCCCGTCCATGGCATTGTCGATCCGAATGCCGTGCCAGTGAACCGATGTGGGCTGCGGCAAGGCATTGACCAATTGGCGCTGCACGCGTTCGCCTTGGCCAATGCGTATCGAGCTACCGGGCACCGTGCCCCCGAAACTCCAGACTTGGGTATCGGGATAGCCAACCGGCGCAAGCTGTTGTACCGCCTCGCGCGCCTCCAGCACTTGCGGCATCGCTCGGACAGCGGCAGGCAACAAAGCCATTGCTGCCGCCGATTTCAGGATTTGTCGTCTGTTAAACTGCATCGCGGGCCTCCTGGCCCGCAATATAGGCATCCCCTACATGCGCCGCAGCAAGCTTCCAGCGCAGGAGCGACAATCAGTTGCTCGCGGTGCGGTAGTTGTGGCGATAGAAAATATGCACGCCGATCCGCGCGGTTTCCTTGTAAACCCGCGACCAGGACGGTTTTACCGCCTTGGTGTGATAGTGGGTCGCGCCGGATGTCATCTCGTCAGCTGCACCGTCAATCGCCGCGCGGGCAACCTTGGCCACACGCTCATAAGCGCGTTTTTCGTGGATGACCTCTTTCTTGCCATCGCAGGTATAGGTGAACTGGCACTGGTACTTCTTGCCCGTGCCCTGATTGATCACACCACACAGCGAATCCGGAAAGCGCGTGCTGTCCACACGGTTCAGAATAACCTCGGCTACCGCAAACTGTCCGCGGATGCTTTCACCGCGCGCCTCAAAGTACAGCGCCTCGGCCAGACAACGGAAATGCTCGTCTCCGGTGGCCTGGGGCTGCTG
Source organism: Ruegeria sp. E1 (assembly GCF_056534225.1). NCBI lineage: Bacteria > Pseudomonadati > Pseudomonadota > Alphaproteobacteria > Rhodobacterales > Roseobacteraceae > Ruegeria > Ruegeria sp. E1. Next base: position 112,612 of record NZ_JBQFPE010000005.1, read on the forward strand.
ATCCAGCCACGCATTCGTATACGAAATTTCAACTGCTTCCGGCGCTTTACGCGGCTTGAACAGTTTCAGGTAGTCACGAAAGGACTGCGCAGGAACTTCGTTCCGCGCAACCAGTTCATTGGTCGCAGTTTCGACCCCCCGCCTCTCGGCAAAGGACAAACTCGGCAGCAGGGTTGCTGCCCCCACGGCAACAGCCACTATATAGCGTCTCATCAGATAACCTCGCACAGGCACTCAAACGCGCCAAACCCTCCCCCGGCGGGCGCGAGGAGGCTGATACCCGATACGAGGGCAAACGTCCAGTTTTATGGAAAACGCAAGAGGAATCTTGCGCAAGGGTCAAAAAAGTTTGACCGCCTTTCTATCCCAAACCCACTATTTCTAGGGCTTACAGGGGAAGTCAACCCCCAAGTTTGGACGAAATCGCCAGTTGAGCGGCAGACAGCCGAGCGACCGGAACCCGGAAGGGGGAACAGGACACATAGTCAAACCCGAGGTCGCGGCAGACGGCAATTGATTCGGGGTTACCGCCATGCTCACCACAGACAGAAAGTGTAACGTCTGGTTGTGCCTGGCGGCCACGTTCAGCCCCCAGTTTCAACAACTCGCCCACGCCATCCGCATCCAGCACATGGAACGGGTCTTCGTTGAACACCCCCAGCCGGACATAGGCCGACATGAATCGGCCCGCATCGTCCCGCGACAGGCCATAGGTCATCTGGGTCAAGTCGTTGGTCCCAAAGCTCAGGAACGCCGAATGCGGCGCGATTTCATCGGCGCGCATACAGGCGCGCGGAGTTTCAACCATGACACCCAGCCGATAGTCGATCTCTTGCCCCTGCTCCGATGCAACCTCGGCCGCGACCGAGTCGATGCGCGCCTTGACCAGTTCGACCTCGCGCTTGGCCGAAACCAGCGGGATCATGACCTCGGGCACAACCGGCGCGCCGTCCTTGCTGGCCTCAAGCGTCGCTTCAAAGATCGCACGGGCCTGCATGTCATAGATTTCGGGCACCGTCACACCCAGGCGCACGCCGCGCAGGCCCAGCATCGGATTGTATTCGCTCATCGCATCCACGCGCCGCTCCACATCGGACACCGGCAGGTCCAGCGCCTCGGCCAGTTCGCGCTGACCGGTGCGGGTGGTCGGCAGAAACTCGTGCAGCGGCGGGTCGAACAGACGGATACAGACCGGCTGCCCTTCCATGATGCGGAAGAGCTGCACGAAATCCTGCCGTTGCATGGGCAGCAGGCGCTCCAGAACGGCGGCACGGCCCGATGGGGTTTGCGCAAAGATCATCTCGCGCATCACAGTCAGGCGGCCAGGGTCAAAGAACATATGTTCGGTCCGGCACAGCCCGATCCCCTCGGCCTGAAAGTTCCGCGCGGTTTGCGCATCGGCGGGCGTGTCGGCATTGGCGCGAATGGCAATATCGCGTTCAGCGTCGGCCCAGCCCATCAGGGTCTGGAAACAATCGTCCAGCGCCGCCTCAAGCATTTCAGGCTGACCGGCCAGAACCTGACCCGATGATCCGTCGATGGTCAGAATGTCACCGGTTTTGAACACGCGCCCGTCCGGGGCGCTCAGCATCTTTTTCTTGGTCTGAAACCGCATCTCGGACGCGCCGACGATGCAGGGCAGGCCCAGTCCGCGCCCGATCACCGCCGCATGACTGGTCATGCCGCCCTTTTCGGTCAGAACCGCCACCGCCGCGTGCATCCCGCGAACATCTTCTGGCGAGGTTTCGCGCCGTACCAGAATACACGGCTCCCCGCGCGCGGCGCTGGCCTGCGCCTCGGCTGCGGTGAACACGACCTTACCCGTCGCGGCACCCGGACTGGCGGCAATGCCGGTGGTCAGCACATCGCGCTCGGCATCGGGATGAACCTGACGGTGCAGCAATTCATTCAGCGAATGCGGATCAATCCGCATGACCGCTTCTTGCTGCGGGATAATCCCGTCCTCGGCCAGTCGCACCGCGATGCGCATTCCCGCACGCGATCCACGCGGAACGCGCACCCCGTCAAGAATATGGACACTGCCGTTCTGAACGACGAATTCGACCTGCATCTCTTCGCGCAGCTTCTCGCGCATCAGGGCCGCGTGGGCCTTGAGATCGGCAAACACCTCGGGCGCAACATCCTCAAGCGACTGCCCACGCTCATCTTTCTCAAGATACAGCGCCGAGACCCCTTCGCCCAGCGCATCGCGCCCCTGGCTCTGGCTCAGATAGCGGCCGGTGATCTGCGGCATCCCGGTTGCCGGATCAATCAGCTGCAACACGCCCGAGCCGCATTCGCCCCGCCCGACGCCCGGGATCATCTCTTGAATGACCAGCCCAAGCCCCGCATCTGCGGGTGCGCCTTTGGCCTGACGCAACAGCCGGGCCGAGGTTCCGTCCCACGCCCGTGCCATTGACCGCAGCACACCGATCAGCTGCTCACCCCGGTCCTGTGGAAAAGCCTCGTCGGTCTCATCCTCATAGGCGCGCAAGGACAGGCTCAGCCCCTCGCGCCCGTCGCCCTCGATATCGTCGAATACATCCGGGTCCAGCCGCGCCACATGGGTTGCATGGCTTTGCACAAAGCGCAGATACAGCGCCGCCGCCGCGTCTGCGCCCATCTCGGCCGACAGGTCCAGATAGCGGGCATCGTTCATCCCGATATTGAGCACCGCACCGGGCCCGCCCCAATCGGGATCTTCCGAACTGGGCCGGACACACAGCAACGCCGAAGGCTCAAACTGTTCAAGGATCGCCGCCATATCCGGAAGCTGCCCGTTGGCGATCTGCTGCACCGCATCAAAAGACAGGGCGACAGTCCGGGGCACCGGCATATCCAGCCGGACCAGACGTTGCAAACATTTTGCCCGCCCGCCATGGGTGTTGGGGGCGATCGGGGCATCGGCTGTGATCAGCGTGGTATGCGGATTATTCTGCACTGCGGCACCTTTTGGTTTCACCGCAGCATAAGGGCCTGCGCCCTTGGCGCAAGGGCGTTATCCCTCGATCCGGGTCAGATCGGCCACGCTGGAACAAACCTGCCGGATCTGGCTGAGCAAGTTCAGACGGTTGCGGCGCAGGATGTCGTTGTCGGTATTGACCTGCACATCCTCAAAGAACGCATCCACCGGAGCCCGCAGCGCCGCCATCGCAGCCATCGCGGTCGGAAAATCCTCGACCTTCAGCGCAGGATTGATCAGCGCCTGCGCCTGATCCAGCGCCGCAAACAGAGCCTTCTCGCTGTCGGTCTCAGCAAATTTCACATCTGCACCATAAGAGTATTCCACCCCATCCTTTTCCTCGGCCTGAGACAGAATGTTATTGGCCCGCTTGAACCCTTGCACAAGGTTTTCCCCATCCTCGGTCGCAATCACCGCATTCAGCGCGTGGGCGCGTTTGACCAGCAGATTAAGGTCATCGCTCCCCTCCATCGCGATGCAGGCGTCGATGATGTCATGACGGATGCCCTCGTCCCGCAGAAAGACCTTGAGGCGGTCGTGGAAGAAGGACAGCAGATCGGACGGAACCGAAGACACAATCGCAGTCGCCGCCTCGACCTGATGCGCCAACCCATGCACCTGTTGCGCGGCGGCATCCTTGTCCTTAGCCGCTGCCTGCTTTTCTTTGGCATCAAGCAGCGCCGCCTGCCAGTCCGGCAGTTTCAGCAAGGTGCTCAATCCCGACGCAAAGGCGTCTTTCATAGACAGGCGCAGATCGTTCGTCACAACCAACCGAATAACCCCCAACGCCGCACGGCGCAGCGCAAACGGGTCTTTCGACCCAGTCGGCTTTTCATCAATCGCCCAGAACCCGGTCAGCGTATCCAGCTTATCCGCCAGCGCCACCGAAACCGAAACCGGCGCGGTGGGCACATCATCGGACGGGCCCAGCGGCGAATAATGCTCTTCACTCGCCTGACCGACTTCGGCAGGCATCCCGGCTGCATCGGCATAGTACCGGCCCATCAGACCTTGCAACTCGGGGAATTCGAACACCATCTCGGACGACAAATCCGCCTTGCAGGCCTGCGCCGCAGTCATCGCCAGCGCGGGGCTCGCCCCAACCGCCGGGGCCAGCTCATGCGCCAGCGCGGCGATCCGGTTCACCCGCTCGCCCTGTGATCCCAGCTTGGCATGGAAGGTCACAGCATCCAGCTTTTCGACCCATGGCTCGAACCCGTCGGATTTGACGATGCGCAGATCGTTCTCCCAAAAGAACTTTGCATCCGCCAGACGCGCCGAAAGCACCTTCTGGTTCCCCGCCAGAATGGTCGCACCATTGTCGGCGGTCTCACGATTGGCGACGGTGACAAAGCGTTCAATCCGGCCTGTCCTGGGGTTCTTTACCGAAAAGAACTTCTGATGTTCCTTCATCGAGGTCTGAAGCACCTCGGGCGGCAGGTCCAGGAACTCGTCATCGATCTGCCCCATCAGAACCACGGGCCATTCAACAAGCCCCGCAACCTCGGCCAGCAAGCCCTTATCTTCGACCACTTCCAGACCGGCTGCAAAGGCCATGTTCTGCGCGTCGTTCCAGATATGCTCGGCGCGCTCTTCGGGGTTCAATACCACAAAAGCGCGCTTCAGCTTGGCGGCGTAATCTTCGAACGAACTCACGGCAAACCGGTCCGGGGCCATGAAACGATGACCTGCGGTGGTGTCACCTGAGGCAATCCCCTCGACCTCAAGCGGCACAACCTGCGCACCTGCCTCATCGCTGAGGATACACAGGATCGAATGCAAAGGCCGCACCCATCGCATCGAGCCCGCCCCCCAGCGCATAGATTTGGGCCAGGGGAAGTTACGGATGGTCGCCTCAAGCACCTCGGCCGCAATCTCGGCCGCCGCACGGCCCGGTTTTTCGATGGTGGCGAAATAGACCGCACCCTTGGGGGTCTCACGCTCCTCTAGCTGATTCCGCGTCAGACCCGCGCCACGCAGAAACCCTTCGATGGCCTTTTCCGGCGCGCCGACTTTGGGGCCCTTGCGTTCCTCGCGAACGGTGGGGCTTTCGGCCAGCAGGCCCTCAACCGCCAGCGTCAGACGGCGGGGCGTGGTCAAAGCGGCAGCCCCGGCATAGGTCAGACCGCCCTCGACCAGACCATCGGTGATCCGCTTTTTCAGGTCCTCACCGGCGCGGGCTTGCATCCGCGCGGGGATTTCCTCGGAAAACAGTTCGATCAGCAGGTCGGGCATAGTCGGTCCTTAGAAATTGACGATCGTCTGGATGACGATGGCATTGGCGATATCCACAAAGAATGCGGATACAAGGGGCAGCACGATAAAGGCAATAGGCGATGGGCCATATCGCTTGGTCACAGCGGTCATATTTGCGATTGCGGTCGGGGTAGCCCCCAATGCGAACCCGCCAAACCCTGCGGCCAGCACGGCAGCGCGGTAATTGCTGCCCATCACCGGGAACAGAACCCAGATCACAAAACCCACCGCAAACAGCACCTGCGCCGACATGATCACCACGATGGCCAGCCCCAGCTCGGCAATGGTCCACAATTGCAGGCTCATCAGCGACATGGCCAGAAACGCGCCCAGCGAGAACTCGGAAATCAGCGCCAGCGACGGGGTCCGCGATACCGGAGGCCGGTTGGGCCCCAACACGGTGCGCAGGTTGCCGATCACGATGCCCATGATCAGGCAAGGCACAAACAAGGGCAGCTTCAACCCCGCCGCGCTGATCACTTCGCCCAGAAAATACCCCGAGATGATCGCGAGGTTGAGAAACAGCAAAACCCGCATGATCGTCAGATGATCGATTTGCGTCGTGTCCGAGGGATCGTCGGACAGGCCAATCGTGTTTTCTTCATCCGGGCGCGCGGGGCTCAGCTTGCGACCCTCGACCAGCAGCCGCGCAATCGGGCCGCCGACCAATGCGGCCAGCACCAGACCCAGCGTTGCCACAGCAACGCCCAGCTCGGTCGCGCCGCTCAGGCCCGTGGCGTCGGATACCTCGGGCGCCCAGGCGATTGCGGTGCCATGCCCGCCGATCAGCGCCGCAGAGCCAAACAGAACCCCGGCCTGCGCCGGATAACCGAACAGCGCCGCCCCAAACGCGCCAATGACATTCTGCGCGACAATCGTTACCAGCGTCAGTATCAGAAGCAAAAACAGAGGCTTGCCGCCAGAAATCAAATCGGAAAGCCGCGCATTCAATCCAATGCCCGCAAAAAACACCAGCAGCAGAAAGTCCCGCGTCGCCAGATCGAACGATAACTCGATCCCCGCCACAAGATACATCAGCAGGACCACGAGCGAAGCCAACAGCCCGCCTGTGACAGGTTCAGGTATATTAAACTGACGCAGCAATGCGACGCGCGCGTTGATCTCGGCCCCCAGCAGATACACCGCGAACCCAAGCGTTGCGGTCAGAAAATCCGGTATATGCAGGGTGTCCGGCGTCATCCTATCAATCCTGCGGTCTGGCTGGGCATTCCTCGCCAATCACGGTGCCGTCATAGGCCTTTTCGCCGCAATTGTTCAGAACGTGCCAGATATAGCCCTTGCCGTCCTGAGTGACGGCCACGATCCGGTCCACACCAAAATGGATATTCTTGGCCCCTAAAAACGCCTGTGCCTGGCCCGATTTCAACGCGTCGGCCAGCGCAACCGCGTCGTAGCAATCAAACCAACCGGGCGCGGTCAGAGGCTCGGCATCCTCGACGGTCTGATAAGCCTGCATCTCGTCCAGCGTCAGCTCTGTCTCAAAGCAGGCCCGATAGCGAATGGGCGAGCTATCCGCATCAATCGCCTGAAACGCGCTATAGGGGATGGGCGTTGGCTCATCATCCTGAATTAACAGGACATCCCGCCCCGGTGACGGCTCAACATCATAGTAAAAGCCGTAGATCTGTAGGTAATACATGCCCACCCCGGCCACGATGGCCGAGACCAGCAGAATAGTCGCAAGCAATTTTCCTGTCATTGTCGTCTTCTCCTGCTCACGATGCCTCTTTCAAGATGGGTGGAAATAGGACAGGGTCCGGTTGAACACGCCGCCAAGAAAGACCTGTGAAATGGACACAACCCTTGCCGTTGGATTTTTCGGAGCGCTTTTTGCGATCATGAATCCCATCACCAATCTGCCGGTTTTCCTGAGTGTTACGGACGGCCTGTCCCCAGCAGATCAAAGAAAAGTTGCGGCAAAGACGGCGATCTACTGCCTGATCCTCGGCGGGGCCTTTGCCGCGATTGGCAATCAAACGCTGAGCTTGTTTGGCATCAGCGTCGATGACCTGCGCGTTGCGGGCGGGCTGGTTGTTCTGATGATCGGGCTGAATATGCTGAACGGCACCCAAAGCACCTCGCATCACGGGACCGAGGGTGAGCGGCAATCCTATCCCGAACCGGACACTGTTGCCTTTTACCCGCTGGCCTTCCCGATCCTTGTGGGCCCCGGCACCATCACAACGCTGATCCTGTACGCTCATCACATCAAAAGCATATTCGATACCATTGTTTATGCAGGCGTTTTCCTGATCGTTCTGCTGCTTTTGTTCGTGACGTTCTGGAACGCCTCGGCCCTTGCCAAACGCCTGTCGGAAAACGCGCGCGTGATCATGAGCCGGTTCATGGGCATGATCCTGTCGGCCATCGCTATCGGCATGATCGCGGCTGGCCTCAAGGTTCTGCTGCCGGGGCTGGCTTAGGTGCATCAGGCCACGTGCCCGGCGGCCTCGGTCTGCACAAACGCATCGGCGCATTGCTTGGCCAGCGCCCGCACACGCCCGATATAAGCCTGTCGTTCCGTTACCGAGATCACGCCCCGCGCATCCAGCAGGTTGAAGATGTGGCTGGCCTTGATGCACTGATCATAGGCCGGATGTGCCATTATGATGCGCTTGCCGGTTTTTGGATCGTCATGCTCCTGCGCCAGAATGGCGGCGCATTCTGCCTCGGCCTCTTCGAAATGGCGCAGAAGGACCTCGGTATTGGCCACGTCAAAGTTCCAGCGGGCGTATTCTTCTTCGGTCTGCTTGAAGATATCACCATAGGTCAACGGGCTGGGCGACTGAGGGTCGTTGAACGGCATGTCCATAACGTGATCGATGCCCAGCACATACATGGCCAGACGTTCCAGACCATAGGTCAGCTCACCCGAAACAGGCGCACAATCATGGCCGCCCACCTGCTGGAAATAGGTGAACTGGCTGACTTCCATGCCATCACACCAGACCTCCCAACCCAGTCCCCACGCGCCAAGCGTCGGGCTTTCCCAGTCATCTTCGACAAAACGAATGTCGTGCAGGTCCATATCGATGCCGATGGCCTGCAAGCTGCCCAGATACAGCTCTTGCAGATCGGGCGGGCTGGGTTTGATCAGCACCTGATACTGGTAATAGTGCTGCAAGCGGTTCGGGTTCTCACCATAACGCCCATCTGTCGGACGGCGTGAGGGCTGAACGTATGCCGCCGCCCAGGCTTTGGACCCCAAAGCGCGCAAGGTGGTCGCCGGGTGAAACGTCCCGGCCCCGACCTCCATATCGTAAGGCTGCAGAATGGCGCATCCTTTGGACGCCCAATAGGTCTGAAGCCGCAGGATGATTTCCTGAAAAGATCGTGGTGCATTGGACGGTTCGGTCATGGCATTCCCTTTGGGCGCGATGGCACCCGCTTCCGGTCGGTTTGGCCCTTCCTATGCAAGGGGCCAAGGGGCGTCAACGGGCCAATGGACCCTGCCTGTCACTGTCCCGCCACACTGGAAATTCCCCGTATTCCGGGCATGGCGTTCACCCTCCGATTTCGCGTAACCTGCGGCAAAGCTAAAACACTGCAACACGGGCAGACAATGACACGTTTAATTTCAGTAATTCTCTTGGTTTTTGTGACCACTCTGCAGGCGGCAAATGCCCAGCAGGATCAGGGCGTCTGGGTCCAGGTCGAAGCTCATCCCACATTGCGCGAGGCGCAGGACCGGGCGCAGGCCTATGCCAACACCCTGCCCGATGTCAGCGGATTTCGCTTGAACAGCGGCTGGTATGCCATTGTAATCGGGCCATATCTACGCTCGGACGCCGAACAGGTTCTGCGCGTCTACCGGGCCGAGCGTCAGATTCCCGCCGACAGCTACATCGCATTTTCGAACTCTTTCAATCAGCAGTTCTGGCCGGTCGGCACCAACATCCTTGACCGCCCCACGGTCGCAGCCCCTGTTGAGCCCGAAGAACAACCACAGGCAAACGTGACGCTGCAGCCGTCCGAAGAAACCCGGTCCGAGGCCCTGCAGGGTGAGCGTCTGCTGACCGCGCAGGAACGCAAAGACCTGCAAACCGCGCTGCAAGCCGCCGGGTTCTACAGTTCCACCATCGATGGCGCCTTTGGCGCCGGCACCCGCCGGTCCATGCAGGAATGGCAGCGCTTCAACGGCTACGAGGCCACGGGCGTTCTGACCACATTGCAACGCAAGGCGCTGATGGATGACTATAACGCGCCTTTGATCAGTGTTGGCATGGACCGTTATGCCGACAGCGACGCAGGCATTACCATGGACATGCCGCTGGGCGTTCTGGGCTTTGACCGGTACGAGGCCCCCTTTGCCCACTTCAAACCCACATCCGATGTGGATGCCAAGGCCCTGTTGATCAGCCAGCAAGGCTCACCCGCGACGCTGCGCGCGCTCTATGACGTGATGCAGTCGCTTGAGATCGTGCCCCTGAACGGCCCTCGTGAATTGCGCGGCAATGCGTTTTCCATCGAAGGGCGCGGCAACGGTGTTGTGTCCTATACACAGGCCGCCTTGAAAGACGGCAAGATCAAAGGCTTTACGCTTGTCTGGCCCGAAGGTGACGATGCCCGCCGCGCACGCGTTCTGGCCGCCATGCGGTCAAGTTTCAACACCACCGACGCGGTGCTTGACGACGGTGCTGGCGCAGATGCGGAACAAAGCATCGATCTGGTTTCGGGCCTGCAAATCCGCAAACCCCGCCTGTCACGCTCGGGCTTTTTCGCCGACGCGGGCGGAGCCATTCTGACCGTGGCTGAAGCCGCTGACAGCTGCTCGCGCATCACACTGGACGACAATCAAGAGGTTCAGGTGGCCTGGTCGGACGCCGAACAGGGTATCGCAGTCCTGCGCCCCACCCGCACCCTTGCGCCGATCAGCGTCGCCGCGTTCAGCCCGGAACAGCCGCGCATTCAGTCGGACGTGGCGGTATCGGGCTTCTCGTATGAGGGCGCATTGGGCGCGCCGACCCTGACCTTTGGGCAGGTCGCCGACATTCGCGGCCTGAATGGCGAGGATGGCGTCAAACGGCTGACCCTCTCGACCCAACCCGGCGATGCGGGCGGTCCGGTGTTCGACAACAGCGGCGACGTTATCGGTATGCTGCTGCCGACGCCGTCCGAAGGACGCAGCCTGCCCGCCAGCGTCAGCCTTGCCGCAGGTGTCGAACGCTTGAACGAGGTCCTGACCAAAGCAGGTGTTTCTGGCCAACCCGGTCAGGGCGCGGCTCAGATCTCGCCCAACGAACTCAGCCGTCGGGCAACCGGCATGACAGTCTTGGTTCACTGCTGGGACTAACCGTCAAAGCAAAGACGGCGCTGCGCGAAACCGCAGCGCCGTTTTTCATTGTTCAAACAATATCCGGCGTCACCCGGATCAGCATTGGCACGGGCGCATCAAAAGCGTCACGAACAGCGCTTTGCAGAGCCTCCAAATCGGCAGGTGCCGCTGAACGCGCACCATAAGCCTCGGCCAGTTTGCAGAAATCAGGATTGCGCGCGATCACCGCATTGGGAGCGATCTGGCTGCGCACCATGCTGTCCTCGATCTCTTTCAGTTTGCCGTTGTCCCAAAGGATGATCGGCAGCGATAGCCCAAGCTCAACCGCCGTTCCCAGTTCTTGCAGCGTGTACTGAAACCCATAGTCACCCGCGATCACCGCGGTCGGCTTGCCACGCCGCGCCACCGCACCGCCGATACCTGCCGGTAACGCGTATCCAAGCGTCCCGAACCCGGTCGGGTGATGCCAATGATAGGGATAGTTCATATCCCAGACCTCTTTGGCGACATAGGCGAACTGAGTCATGTCCGAATAGATCATCGTATCCGCTGGCATCGCAGCGCGCAGCGCGTCGATGACCGGGACAATCCCCGGTCGCTCGGCATCAATCTCGGCACGCCAGCGGGTGCGTGCCTCGGCCACTTCCTCGGGTGTCCAGCCGGTTGCAGGTTTCACATGATCCGTCGCCACCCACAAGGCATGGACAAAGCTCTCGGCATCAGCTTGCAGCTTGACCGTCGCCCGGTGGCGGTCGGTCAAAACCTCAGGGTCAAGATCGACGCGAACAAGCTGGGCGGAATGACCCAGATCAGTCCGCCATAGGTCCACCTCGCCCAGCTCAGCCCCGACCGCGACCACAAGATCAGCCGAAGCGATGATGTCGGCGCTGCTGGGCCGGGGCAGCATCGCGCCAAAGTCCAGCGTATAGCCGCTGCCGACAAGACCCCGCCCCGCATAGGTGGTGAAACACGCCGCCCCCAACCGGGTCAAAACCTGTCGCCACAGATTTGACCGCGCGCCGCCGCCCAGAATGAACAATGGACGCCGCGCAATGTTCAACAAGGACATGACCGGAGCAATATCCGGCGGCAGAACCTTGGTCCGCAACGTTGGCTGATTGGGAAAAGGCGCGGGGTCCGCTTCGGCCTCAAGCTGCGCGATCGGAACTTGTATGTGCTTTGGCCGTGGGCGCGATAATTCGAATTCGTCAAAAGCACGCTCGATCAAGCCATAAGCAGCTTGCGCGTCATTCGCCTGACAGGACCAGTCGGCCACGGTCTCTGCTGCAGCGCGCTGATCCTTCATCTGGTGCAACTGCCCGCGTTGCGCCTGCACCTCGTCCAAACAGGACGAAATCACCAGCACCGGAACCGAGTCGCTATAGGCCTGCCCCATCGGTGTCAGCGTGTTGCACAAGCCCGGCCCGGTGATGACATAGGCCACACCAGGCTTACCGGTGGCACGCGCATAGCCATCGGCCATGAACCCAGCGCCCTGCTCGTGCCGGGCCAGCACATGAGCGATCCCGGCCTCTTCGATACCCCGGTACATTTCCTGATTGTGAACGCCGGGGATACCAAAAATCACATCCACACCCCGATCCTTCAGCGCATGGGAAATCTGCGCTCCAAGGGGTCTTTTCATCAGCCTCTCCAGAACTGGGCAGTAAAGATGGCGTAAACGGCCAACAACTCCAGCCGCCCGACCAGCATTCCGATGGTCAGCAGCCACTTGGCCGTGTCGTTCAGTCCCGCAAAATTGCCGGATGGGCCAATCTGATCCCCCAGCCCCGGCCCGACATTCGCCAACGCGGTCGCAGCCCCCGAAACCGACGTGATGAAATCCAGGCCTGTCAACGCCAGCGCCCAGGACAGAACCCCCATCGAAAGAACGAAAAACATGAAAAAACTCATGACCGAGGTCAGAACATCGCGGCCAATCGGACGCCCGTCATAGGTGGGCATAAAGACGCCATGTGGCGTTCTGATCCGCCGGATCTGGGTCTTGATCGAGGCGATCAGCAACTGATAGCGGAAGATCTTGATCGAACAGGCAGTGGACCCTGCGCAACCGCCTATCAGACCGATCAGGAAAAAGACCATGATCGGGAACCCGCCCCAGTTCATATAGTCGACGCTGGCGTAACCCGTGCCCGAGATGATCGAGGTGATGTTAAACAGCGATTCCCTGAACGCCTGTTCCCAATGATGCGGAAAGACTGATGTCAGGAACACGGTCATGACAACCACCAGCACCAGAATGGTCGCCAGAAACGCCTTGATCTGACTGTCTTCGAACAACGAAGTGCTGTGGCCATTGGCAAGCTGCACATATCGCACAAACGGCAGCGCCGCGAGGATCATGAAAACCGACGCCGCATACTCCGCCGGGCCCGAGAAGGTGCCAAAAGACGCGTCGTAATTGGAAAACCCGCCCGTCGAGATCGTGGTGAACGCATGGACCACCGCGTCAAAGAACGTCATCCCAAGGCCTGCATAGACCAGCGCGCAGACAACGGTCAAAAAGACGTAAATCAGGGATATCTGCCCCGCAATCTCTTGTGCGCGCGGCAGGATTTTTCCCATGGTTTCAAACCCTTCCGAACGAAAGATCTGCATCCCGCCAACGCGCAGTTCCGGCAGGAACACCATGGCGACAACAATGATACCGATCCCGCCCAGCCATTGCAGCACCCCCCGCCACAGCAGCAGCCCGCGCGGCAGATCATCCAGCCCGGAAATCACAGTTGACCCGGTGGTGGTCAGGCCGGACATCGCCTCAAAATAAGCATCGACAAAGCGCAGTTCGGTCTCACCAAACAGGAACGGGATCGCGCCAAAGACCGGCAGTGCGACCCAGACGCCTGTGGTCAGCAAAAAGGTCTGCCGGATGGTCAGCCCCTCGCCCACACCGTTCGAGCAGCTCATCGCCAGAATGACGCCGGTCAGCATGGTGATGACTGCGCTTTCAAGGAATACGTGCCATTCCCCCCGGCCCTCGATCAGGTCCGCAAGCATAGGTAGCAGCATGGTCGCCCCTAGAATGGCGACCAGCAGGCCAATCACATATCCGACCGGGCGAAAGTCCATCATCCCGCGCAGGGTTGGCGCGGCAGCCCTACGGTGTCAAGCGGGTGAACCCGGATTAATCCTTGGTTTTGGCCGTTTGTGCAGGCATCGCGGGCGGTTTCGACGGCGCGCGGGTGCGACGCGGCGAAGCCTTGGGTTCGGCTTTGACCTCAACCGTTTTGCTTGCGCTGGCGGTCACAGGCTTGGCCACCGGGGCAGGCGCTGGTTTTGCGGGTTTGGCTGCCGGGGCCGCCGGTTTCGCAGCCGCAGATTTCGCGGCGGCAACAGCCTTGGCCGCAGGTGTTTTTGCCTTGGCCCGGGGCGGCGCGACAGGGGCCGCCTTGGCTGCAGGCGCGGGTTTGGCGACAGGTGCAACCACCTTGGCCAACACCTTCGCAGGTGACTTCGGTTTCTCGGGCGCGACCGCTTTGGGCTTTGCAACCGGCTTGGCCTTTGCTGCCGGCTTCGGACGAGGTTTTGCTGCGGGCTTGGCCTTTGCCTCGACGGCAACCGGCTTCGCCTTGGGTGCTGCCTTGCGCGGTGCGGGTTTCGGCTTTGCCTGCACCGGGGCCGGAGCCGCCGCCGCTACATGCAGCGCATGGGCGGGTGCCATAGGCAGTTCCATCGCTGATTTCGCCATGATCTGCATGATCTTCAGCTGGCTGGCCATTGCATACCCGGCCACCCGAAACGCAGCCGCCTGAAATTCAAGCTGTTGGGAAATGGGATTCATTGCATGTTTCTCCTAAAAATCAGTGCAGCGAACCAAGGAAAGCGCTGTGACCAGCCAAGGTCCCGGGCGATTTCACAGCGGCAAAGCTGCTGCATTCAGGGCCAGTCATACGCCAAAACGCTCGCGCGCGCAGCAATATACGCTGCAATGCGGCAAAAAGGCGCCTACAGTCTGCAAATGCACCTTATTTCAGCGCGTTCTTGGAAGAATTCAGCCGATGTGGAACAGCGTCTGGAACAACCGCGGATCAACGCTGGCACTTTCAAAGGTCGGCCCTTCGGTCAGAATCGAGATTGCGTCATGGCTGTGCAGGCTTTCCTGATGGCTGGCGATCACCCGATAGTCGCCAATGTGATGATCGGCCTGCAATTCAGCACAGAACAGGCGCACGGCGTCTTCGACAAAAATCGGGTTGGCAGCGTTCAGCTCTGCAAAGGCCTGCTCATCCTCGCGCTTGACCATCACTTGCGTTTCAGTCGGAACCGCGCGACGGCACAAAGCGATCAGGTCTTCGAACCACAGGCAATCCGCGTCACAATCGACCACAACCGAAATCCGCGCGACCGAGCGTTGCGAATGCGGCGTCGCCATTTGCCCGCGCGTGGCACGCGCATGTTCGCTTAGCTCCAGCGAACAGGGGCAGGTCGAGGAATAGACATAGTCCAGATGCATGATCTTCAGACGCTCACCGCCCCTCTCGACCAGTTCCAGCGCGATATCGTAATATTGATAGCCCGACAGGCCCGACCGCAGGCTTTCCACCCGGTCAGGGTAGGAAAACCGCATCTGAATGCGCGCGTCCAGACTGTCCAGATCGGTCATGTAATCGCTCAGCGCGGCTTCCATCACCTCAAAGCTGAACGTGCTTTCGGCGTGTTTATAGAAGGACCGCATGATCCGGGACATGTTGATGCCCTTCTTTTCAGCCTCAAGGCTGACAGACCCCGTGACCGAAGTTTCAAGCGTCAGATCATCCCCATCCTTGCGGTGAAACCGGATCGGCAGGCGGAAGTTTGAAATACCAACATGCTGGATTTGCTGTTTCGCCCCGCGGATCAGGCTGGACGGGCCGTTTTGCAGATCGGGCAAGGTCGCCTTATAGGCTGCATCAGCCTGAAATCCCTCGGGATAGTCGCGCGACAGGGCCGGATAGTTCGAAGGCATAAGCCCCGGCACCAGCTGCGCCACAGCCGGATCAAGCTGACTGATTTCGGCAGCCGAAGCGGTTTTCGCCCATTCGCGCAATACCTTCAACGCGGCGGCGGCCTGATCGTGATCGGGTGCGTCGTCAATATCGCGCGGGTGAATGTTCATTGGCACGGTCCCTTGCTAGGCCGACTTTTATATACGACCGAGGTTTAATTACCAGTCCGGAACGATACGCACGAAATAGCATCCCGGATTGAAATCAAAGGCGGAAAACCGTCACTTTCTGACCAAAAGCGCCCGATCAGGCGGCGCAATACCACCTGATCACATGTTCCAGCCCCGCGCTTATACCTGCGATGCAGCCAAAGCCTGCTGGATATCCGCCAGCAAATCATCCGCATCCTCAAGCCCGACCGACAGGCGAACAAGACCGGGGGTGATGCCCAACTCATCACGCTGCGCCTCGCTCAGCCGCTGATGGGTCGTGGTCGCAGGATGGGTTGCAATGGATTTCGCGTCCCCCAGATTGTTCGAGATCACAGGGATCGTCATCGCGTTCAGAAACGCAAAGGCCGCGTCTTTGCCGCCCTTGATATCCAACGACAAAACAGTACCGCCCTTGCCGCCCAACTGCGTTTGAACCAATGCGTTCTGGGCATGACTTTTCAGCCCCGGGAACATGATCCGCTCTAACGCGGCATGACTTTCCAGCGCCTCGGCAAGGGTCTGCGCCGTTGCCGCTTGCGCGTTCACCCGCAAGGCAATGGTCTCAAGACCTTTCAGCATGATCCAGGCGTTGAACGGGCTCAGTGCGCCACCCGTGTGCTTCAGATAAGGCTCAACGGTGCCACGAATGAACGCGCGCGTGCCGATGATGACGCCCCCCAATGCACGGCCCTGCCCGTCGATATGTTTGGTCGCCGAATAAACCACCACATCCGCGCCCTGTTCGATGGCGCGCGAAAACACCGGGGTCGAGAACACATTGTCGACCACAACCACAGCACCAACCGCATGGGCCAGCTTGGAAACGGCCTCGATATCAATGACTTCCAGCGTCGGGTTCGACATGGATTCGAAGAATACCGCCTTGGTATCCGGGCGCAGGGCGGCTTCCCACTGCGCCAGATCGGTGCCATCCACAAAGGTCACTTCGACGCCATAGCGGGTCAGGATGTTTTCCAGAATATACAGACACGAACCGAAAAGCGCCTTGGCCGAAACCACGTGGTCGCCAGCCTTCAACATGGATGCCAACGCGCCATTGACCGCTGCCATGCCGGATGCGGTGGCAAAGGCATCCTCGCCCCCTTCCAGCGCGGCAATACGCTGTTCAAACATCGAAACGGTGGGGTTGCCATAGCGGGCATAGATGAACTCATCCGGGCCGGATTCGATAAACCGGGCCTCGGCCTGTTCAGCGTTGTCATAGACAAAACCCTGGGTCAGAAAGATCGCTTCGCTGACCTCATTATACTGACTGCGGCGAATGCCACCATGGACGGCTTGGGTGCGCTTGTTCCAGCTCTTGCTCATCTTCATCCTTTCAGCCCTCGGGCAGAGGGCAAACAAAAAACCCCAGACGCGGCCAAGCGAAAGGGGTCTTTCATCCTGACCTTTTAGCGGTGTTGTTTAGCGTGGCCCGCAATCCGGTAACAAATCGCCACGTAGCTCTGCCCCGGCAATACGCCTCGGGCCGTTTGGCGTCAAGCCCGCCCTGCATGTCTGTCACGCTTTCGTAAGCGGCCCTTGCCGTTCCGGCAGAAACCCGCATGATCGCCTCAACATCAGGAGATACCATGATCGATCTTTATTTCTGGCCCACGCCAAACGGCTGGAAGGCCTCCATCGCTCTGGAAGAGATGGGGCTGCCCTATGCCACCCACCTGATCAACATCGGCAAGGGCGACCAGTTCGACCCCGAGTTTCTAAAAATCGCGCCCAACAACCGAATGCCAGCCATCGTCGACCCCGACGGCCCTGACGGCGCGCCGGTATCGGTGTTCGAAAGCGGTGCGATCCTGATGTATCTGGCCCGCAAGACCGGGCAGTTTTACGGCAAGACTGAACGCGACCGGATCGCCGTTGAGGAATGGCTGATGTGGCAGATGGGCGGCGTTGGTCCAATGGCTGGGCAAGCGCACCATTTCCTGAAATACGCCCCGAACCTGGAACCCCCGCAAGACCTTCCCTACCCCAAAGATCGCTACCGCACCGAGGTCGGGCGCTTGTATGGCGTTCTCGACCGGCGGCTGGCGCAGAACGAATACGTCGCGGGCGATTTCTATTCCATCGCCGATATATCGATCTGGGGCTGGGCCAGCCTGTGGGAAGGTCAGCAACAGGTGCTGCACGACAAGCCCCACTTTGCCCGCTGGCTCGAAACCGTCAGTGCCCGCCCCGGCGTTCAGGCCGGACGCGCATTACATGCTGATCTACGCGGTGACCACAGCAGCAAGCAGGCACAAGGTGTTCTATTCAAACGGTAAATCGGCTCCTCAGCGTTGTCCGACTGATTTCAGCCCCAAAAGGATAGCCGCGCCGATCATGAAGCCCCCGCCAATCCGTTCGATCCAAACCCGCGCCGTTCCCTTGAAACGAGACGCAATCCAGCTTGCGCTTGCCCCGTAGACAGACAGGAAGATGCCGTCCATCACGATATAGGTCACTGACAGAACCAAAAACTGCGGCCAGAATGCGCTGTCACCGGACAGGAATTGCGGAAACAGCGCAGCAAAGAACACGACAGCTTTGGGATTCGCGGCCGAGGTCAGAAAGCCCTGCATCCAAAGGCTCTGCAACGACACGACCCGAGGCGCGCTGACCGCAGCCGGATCATCGGGTTTCGCGCGCCGGATCATGCGAATGCCCAGCCAGATCAGATAGGCGACCCCGGCCCACTTGATCACCGCAAGCGCATTGCCCGAAGTCGCAACAAGCGCAGCCAGACCCAAACCCGCAGCCAACATCTGCAGCGCATTTGCAGTCAGATCGCCCGAAGCCGTTGCAAGCGCCCGCCGAAACCCATGGGTTCCGCTATTCGACAGCATAAGCAACTGACTCGGGCCGGGTGTGCTCATCAAAGCCAGCACCGTGACCACGTATAAGGTCCAGGTTTCAAGTGTCATGCGCTCACCTCCGTTTCTGCCGCGAACCTATCAACAAAGATGGGTATGCCAAAGTCTTTCAACGCGTCTACGACCCCCTCCATCCGTCAACGTCTTGGCAATCGAACCAACTGCGGCAAGCGACTGAAAAGGGTTTTGCTCAGGCGCGCAAGCAGCCCTGATTCCCGTTTGCCTGACCGCGCTCGGTCGGACTATGGTGCGCGCAGTTTAACCCGCCCGATCTTCGGGAATTGATGCCATCACAGGGCCCTCTCAATGACCAGTCTCCGCGCGGGGATTCAACGATCCATCGACCAGAACTTCTATTGGTGGTTCTTCGCCCTGCTCTTGCTGACGGCGCTGCTGAAATCGCTGCCATTTCTGCCCACTGGCCGGATCTGGGCCGAAGAGGGCGCGGATTTTCTAGCCGGGATATGCACGAAACCCACATTTGATGCGCTGACCTTTCTGTTCAACAACCATCTGGAAATCCTGACTAATTTCGGGGTCTACCTGACACGGTTTTTTGATCTGAGCGCTGCGCCCGCCGTCACCACCGGCTATTCGATCATCGTTCAAAGCCTGGCTCTGACCCTGATCGCCGTGAAACGGCACGATTTGGGACTTGCCAACTGGGCAGCGCTGGTTGTGATCCTCTGTGCGATGGGTATTTCACAATCGGTCGAGGTCTGGGCGAATACGATAAACCTTCACTTCTACGCCTTGCTCACCGCCGGGATCATTCTGGCCGTGCCCGCAACGGGCAGTGGTTGGATTGGCCTCAGTACCCTGCTGCTGGTGCTGGCCGGACTCAGCGGCGTCCCGGCCAACTTCCTGATGCCCGTATTCCTGCTGGCTGCCCTCGTCGAACGCTCCCCGGCGCGTTTTGCCCAGGCTGCAATCCTCGTCGCAACAACCGCGCTTCAGGCGGGGCTATTGCTGAACACAGGCTATGGTAATGAACGCGGCCTGCTGCCCCCCGTCGACATCATCACTTTTTCACTGCTATCGCAAAGCTTCTGGGGCCTTTTCTTCGGCTGGTTCGGCGGCTCGAACGCCGCGAGCATTTTTCGGGGGTTCTATTTCCACCCCTCGTTTCTATCAGGCCTCGGTGCCGCCCTGCTGATATTCGTCAGCATCTGGCTGATGCGTCTGGCCTTCCCGCTCGGCCCCTTGCGACAGATAAATGTGCAGGGGCTTGAATGGCGTCGCCTCAAACTGCTGATCGCTGGCGTGGTCGCTGCCTCGGCAACGGTCACTCTGGCGCTGGGTGACAAGATGATCCTGGTTTCGGCAGGACATAGCGGGCGATATTTCTTCGCACCAAGCCTACTGTTTGTGATCGCCTTTCTGTCCATAGATGACTGGAATCCCGTCAGGCGGGTCTTTCTTATCTGCCTTTGCGTCGCGTCGCTGGCTGGTGTTTCGCGACAATACAGCGGCCCGGACTGGACGGCAGCACTGGCCAGCGCCCGCCCGGACCCTGACCGGCAAACCCACCTGATCTTCGACATCTGGCCACCCGGCTGGACAATGTCCCTGCCCCTCACTTGCGTGGAAACCCTCGGCCCAAGTGCGGGAACAAAAACAGAATAGTCACCAGGAAAGCCCGGGCGCGACATTTCGGGTCGCAATTCCCACTGGAAACACGCAACGCCCTTCACTAATGAATATTCCGACAACGGAAAAAGGAAGACGCACGCAATGGCAAAGATCACCTATGTCGAGCATGGCGGTACCGAACATACAGTCGAGGTCGCCAACGGACTGACCGTCATGGAAGGGGCCCGCGACAACAACATTCCCGGCATCGAGGCCGATTGCGGCGGCGCCTGCGCCTGCTCGACCTGCCATGTCTACGTCCACCCCGACTGGGTCGAGAAAATCCCGGGCAAGGATGACATGGAAGAAGACATGCTGGACTTCGCCTATGAACCCGACCCCGCCCGCTCGCGCCTGACCTGCCAGATCAAGGTCACGGACGCACTGGACGGCCTCGTGGTGCAAATGCCGGAAAAACAGATCTGATGCTCACCAAAGCGCCGCGTCCCTGCGCCCACCTGTGGCATCGTCAGGCACGCGGCGCGCTTATGGCACTTTGCTTATGGATGGCTGGGGCTGGCGTTGCCTCGGCCGCCGACACGATCACATCGGCTCACTACAGTGATCCAACCACACGCTATGCACACGGCGTGCTGGGCGACGACATCGAATACGGCTCGCTGGTGATCACAGTAGACAACTCGGCGCTGCCAAAGGATTCGTACACCGATCAATTCGCCGAGATAGTCAAACCATTCTTCAAGGAAACGGTGATCACCATACGCCTATCCGAAGATCGTGTTTTCGAAGACCTCGAACCTCGATTGGTCGATATCGATCAAAACGGTACAACCGAAGTTATCGTTGTTGAATCGCAACAAGACACTGGCGCACAACTTGCCATCTACGACGCGCGCGGCGTCAAAATCGCCGCCACCCCCCATATCGGCACCCGCAACCGCTGGCTTGCCCCTGTCGGTGCCGCCGATCTCGACGGCGATGGCCAGATCGAGATCGCCTATATCGACCGCCCGCATCTTGCCAAAACCCTGCGCATCTGGCGCTATGAAAACCGAAAACTCACCGAAATCGCCACAATCCCCGGCCTGACCAATCACAAGATCGGAGAGGATTTCATCTCGGGCGGCATACGCACATGCGGCAAGCGCTCGGCCCTCGTCCTTGCAAGCGCAGACTGGTCCCGCGTTATCGGTGTTTTCTACAAAGACGGCTGGCAAACCAACGACCTCGGCCCGCTCAAGAATCGCGCAGACCTGATCACAGCCCTAAACTGCTGATCCGCCCTTCATCTGTCCAAAAATATCCCGGGGCGCGCGAGGGGCAGCGCCCCTCGCTCAAACAATAAAGCCGGGCGCAGCCCGACAATCAGATCAAAGCGCCCGCCAACCGATATCGCGGCGATAAAACCCATCGGGCCAGTCGATCCCATCGACAATCGCATAGACCCGGTCCCGCGCCTCCTGCAATGTCTCACCCCGCGCGGTGACGTTCAGAACCCGGCCCCCCGAGGCCACAACCTGCCCGTCCGCCGCCTTGGTTCCGGCATGAAACACCATGTTCGCGCTGTCTTCGGGCAACGCATCCAGCCCCCCAATAACCGATCCCTTCTCATACGCCCCGGGATAACCCTTCGCTGCCATGACCACCGTCATCGCATGATCTTCAGCCCAGTTCACCCGCGTCTCACTCAACCGCCCCTCGGCGGCGGCATGTATCAGGTCCATCACCTGTGCCCCAAGCCGCATCATCAGCACCTGACATTCGGGATCGCCGAACCGTACGTTGTATTCCACCAACCGAGGCCGCCCATCCTTGATCATCAGTCCGACATACAACACACCCTGAAACGGCATCCCGCGCCGCTTCATCTCGGCCATCGTGGGGCGCACGATTTCTTCCATCGCCTGCGCCTCGACCTCGGCGCTCAGCACCGGGGCCGGAGAGTAGGCCCCCATGCCGCCCGTATTCAGCCCGGTATCGCCCTCACCCACGCGCTTGTGGTCCTGCGCGGTGCCAATCGACAGGATCTCATCGCCATCACACAGCACGAACAAGGAGGCCTCCTCGCCCTCCATGAATTCCTCGATCACGACCTCGGCCCCTGCGCCGCCAAAGGCCCCGCCGAACATGTCGTCAATCGCCTCCAACGCGGTCGCTTCGTCCATCGCCACGATCACGCCCTTACCCGCGGCCAACCCATCGGCCTTGACCACGATCGGGGCACCCTGCGTCCGGATATACGCCTTCGCAGGCTCTGCCTCGGTGAACCGCGCATAAGCTGCAGTGGGGGCCTCTGCCGCATCGCAGATTTCCTTGGTGAAACTCTTCGATGCCTCCAACTGCGCGGCTGCCGCCGACGGTCCAAAGACCAGCACACCGGCCTCGCGCAACCGGTCCGCGACCCCGGCTGCCAAAGGCGCTTCGGGGCCAACGATCACAAAATCAATCGCGTTTTCCTCGGCAAAGCTGACCACCGCCCCACCGTCTTCGATATCCAACGCGGCGCAATCGGCGATCTGCGCAATCCCGGCATTGCCCGGAGCCACAATCAGACGGTCGCATTTGGGGTTCTGCATCACCGCCCAGGCCAGGCTGTGTTCGCGCCCACCGCTGCCGAGAATGAGGATATTCATGAAAGCTCTCCGATCTGCTTGGCCTCGCCTGCGCGGCGTTCTAAGCTGCGCAGACATTCGACACAAGGCGCTGAAATGTCCGACCTGCTTGACGACCCCATTCCCGGCCAGAACACCCCCGAATACACCGTCTCGGACATCTCGGGCGAGGTGAAGCGCACGCTCGAAGGCACCTTTGGCCGAATCCGCGTACGCGGTGAGGTCGGGCGCGTGTTCAAGGCCCGCTCTGGCCATCTCTACTACGACATCAAGGACGACCGGAACGTGCTGGCCTGCACCACGTGGAAAGGCCAGATCTCGGGCTTGTCCGTAGTCCCCGAAGAAGGGCTAGAGGTCGTCGTCACCGGTCGCCTGACCGCTTTCGGCGCGCAGTCCAAATACAACCTGAATGTTGATGAGGTCTCCGTCGCCGGACAAGGCGCGCTGATGGCGCTGCTGGAAAAACGCAAGAAACAACTGGAATCCGAAGGGCTGTTCGCGCCCGAGCGCAAGAAACCCCTGCCCTATCTGCCGCAGATCATCGGCGTCGTCACCTCGCCTTCGGGCGCTGTGATCCGGGATATCCTGCACCGCCTGCGCGACCGTTTCCCGCGCAAGGTGTTGATCTGGCCCGTCGCCGTGCAAGGCGCAAACTGCGCCCCCGAAGTCACCCGCGCCATCGAAGGCTTCAACCGGCTCACCCCGGGCGGAGCGCTGCCGCGCCCCGACCTGATCATCGTCGCCCGCGGCGGTGGGTCCATCGAAGACCTTTGGGGGTTCAACGAAGAAACCGTCGCCCGCGCCGCCGCCGCCTCGGACATACCGCTGATCTCGGCCGTAGGGCATGAAACGGACACAACTCTGATAGACTTTGTCTCGGACCGCCGCGCGCCGACACCCACCGCCGCCGCCGAACTGGCTGTACCCGTCCGCATGGAACTGCTGGCCTGGACCGGTGAACAAGGTGCGCGCCTGTCCCGCGCCGCCACCGACGCGGTGCAACGCCGGAGCCAGCGCCTGCGCGATCTGTCACGCGCCCTGCCGCGCGCCGACATGTTGTTGAGCACCCCCCGCCAACGCCTTGATCTTATTGCAGATCGACTAACACCGGCGCTGGAACGCGGCGTGCAGAACCGCAGATTGGCAGTGGTGAAACTCTCGGCCCATCTGCGCCCCGCGACCCTGCGCACCCTCGTCTCAAACCGGCAAGAAGCGGTGCGCAACCTGTCCTCACGCCTGTCCCTGCGCCCGATCCGGCGCGAGATCGAGGTGCAGCGCCAGACCCTCTCCCGGCTGGCCGATCGCATGAACACGGCCCAGACCACGCGGCTGGACCGGATGCGACAGCAACTCGATGCCACCGACCGCCTGCGCGAAACGCTCAGCTACAAGGCGACGCTGGAACGCGGCTATGCCGTCGTCCGTGCCGACGATCAGGTGGTGACGACGAAAAAGCAGGCCGAAAAACACGCCGCGCTTCAGATCGAGTTTGCCGACGGCGTGCTGAACACCGGCCAGACCGTGGCCGCGAGGCCCGCGCCAAAGAAAACCGTAAAGAAAGACACGCCCGATCAGGGATCGCTGTTCTGACCCATGCTGACGGTCTGGGGGCGCAAAACATCGTCGAATGTTCAGGCGCTGATGTGGTGCATAGGTGAACTTGACCTGCCCTATCGGCGCATTGATGCCGGGCATCGCCATGGCGGGCTCGACACATCTGCTTTTCAGGCGATGAACCCGAACCGGACGATCCCGGTGCTGCGCGACGGGGATGGCCCTGCACTTTGGGAAACCGGAGCCATCCTGCGCTATCTCGCATCAACCTACGCTGGCGGCGCATTCTGGCCCGATGATCCTGTGCATCGGGCGCAGGTCGACATGTGGGCCGAATGGGCGAAGCTCAACGTCGCGATGGCGTTTACCGTGCCGGTGTTCTGGCGCGTTGTCCGCACCGCCCCCGCCTACAGGGATGACGACGCCATCAAACGGGCTGTGGCCCAGCTTGAAGAAAAGCTTGCCATCGCCGATACCCGGCTTTCACAGCATCCATATCTGGCCAAAGACAGGTTTTCGCTGGCCGACATTCAACTCGGCCATATTCTATTTCGCTATTACGATATCGATATTTGCAGGGGATCATTCCCGAACCTGCGCCGATATTATGACAGACTGACCAAAAGACCGGCCTACCGGCAGCATGTCATGATCGGATACGACACGCTTCGCGCAACCTGACCCCTCAAACCCCGACCTCTGGCCCGTAACACACCATGTCCTCGTCGATATCTTCCGCCTCATAAAGCTCGGTCTGCTCCGGATCACCCTCGAACTGGGCAATCAGCCCTCCGCCCGAGCGGGTAAAGACCCAGCATTGCGGGTCCAGACGGTCTTCGTAGATGAAACAGATCTGGTCCTCGCGCTCGTACCAGACACCTTCTTTGCAATCGCCATCCAGAAACGACCAGATCACGCGGCGGTTGGGCAGATAACGCTCGACCCCGTAAACCTGCCCGTCAAAGCCATAAAATAGCGTCTTGCCGCGCGTATATTCATCAAAATCCGCCCCCGACAGCGCAGATTGGGCCGAGGCCGAAACCGCAGGCAGCAACAACAGAATCGCAAGACGTCCAAGCATATCCGTATTCTGTCAGATGCGATTGCCCGACGCCAATCACCATTTCTGCGCAGCCCCTGCCTCAACGTCATGGCTTGCGATGCAACGACGCCCCGTAACATGTTGGCAAGAAACAAAAGGGGGCTTTCATGACGACAGCACTGTTCTGGCTCGCGGGTCTCTGCGCCTGCGCTTACCTCCCGTTATCGTCTCGCCCTGCCAGCGCGCTGCGGTCGGTTCTGAAAACGACATCGGTCGCCCTGCTGGCCCTGATCGCGCTACAACAGGCCACGCCGCTTTTACTGGTGGCTGCGCTGGCGCTGTGTGCTCTTGGCGATGCGCTTCTGTCGCGCGAAACCGATAGCACCTTTATGGCGGGCATTGGCGCGTTTGCCGCCGGGCATCTGGCCTATATCGCCCTGTTTCTGTCCCATCCGGATAGCAACGCAGCGCTGATCACCGACCGGCCGGGATATGTCTGGCCGCTCATCGCGCTTGGGATTGTCGCCGCCACCCTGCTCGCCCCCCGCGCCGGAGACCTCAAGGCCCCGGTTCTGGCCTATATCCCCATCATCCTCGGCATGGGCATCGCCGTGCTCGCCCTGCCCGACACGGGCAGCCTACGCTGGGCCCTGCCCGCTGCGTTGGGCTTCATCGTCTCAGACCTGATCCTTGCCACGGAAAAGTTCCTACTGCCCAACACCCACCCCGCCCTGCGCCTGACCCCCTACCTGATCTGGCCGCTCTATTGGGGCGCGCAGGCTGGCTTTCTGATCGCATTCAGCTGACCCTTTGCAACTGCCGCCAATCCGCATTAGGTGAAGGGACCACCTGCGGAGACCAAAATGGCGTTTTTCTCAAAGCTCAAGGACAAACTGTTCAAATCCTCCTCGCGCCTTGAAAAAGGGCTCGACTCGATCGTCGAAGATGGGGGAGTGGAATCCGCGCCCGACCCGATCCCCGCCGAGCCCGCACCCGCACCGCAACCGGTGCCCGAGGCCGCACAACCCGCGCCTGCCCCACAACCGGCAGAACCCACACCCTCAGAACCAACGCCCGCCCCCGCAGACCCGGCCCCCGCCCAACCCAAGGGCATGCTGGGCCGCCTGTTCAGCCGCAACGAGCCCCAGACCGTCATTCGCCGCACGCTGGACGACGACATGCTGGAACAGCTCGAAGAGCTGCTGATCGCCTCGGACATGGGCGTTGACACCGCCCTGCGCGTCACCGCCAACATGGCCGAGGGACGTCTGGGCCGCAAACTCTCAACACAAGAGATCAAGCAACTGCTGGCGCAAG
The DNA here is from genome assembly GCF_056534225.1 of Ruegeria sp. E1. NCBI lineage: Bacteria > Pseudomonadati > Pseudomonadota > Alphaproteobacteria > Rhodobacterales > Roseobacteraceae > Ruegeria > Ruegeria sp. E1. The sequence goes on from NZ_JBQFPE010000005.1 coordinate 139,272, forward strand.
AAGTTGCCCGCGTGATGGAGCCTGTGGCCAAGCCCATGCCGCTCTACCCCAAACGCCCGCAGGTCGTTCTGGTCGTGGGCGTCAACGGCTCGGGCAAGACCACCACCATCGGCAAGCTCGCCAGTCAATTCAAAGCCGCAGGCAAAAAGGTCGTCATCGCCGCCGGGGACACCTTCCGCGCCGCCGCCGTCGAGCAACTGCAGGTCTGGGGCGAGCGCGCCGGTGTGCCCGTGCTCACCGCCCCCGAAGGCTCCGACCCTGCCAGCCTCGCCTTCGACGCCCTGACCAATGCGCAGAACGAAGGCGCGGATCTGCTGATGATCGACACCGCAGGCCGCCTGCAAAACCGCGCCGACCTGATGGAGGAACTGGCCAAAATCGTCCGCGTCATCCGCAAGGTCGACGACACCGCACCCCACAACACCCTGCTGGTGCTGGACGCCACCACCGGCCAGAACGCCCTCAGCCAGGTCGAAACCTTCCGCAAACTGGCCGATGTCTCGGGCCTCGTCATGACCAAGCTCGACGGCACCGCCAAAGGTGGCGTGCTGGTGGCACTCGCCGATAAATTCGGCCTGCCCATCCACGCCATCGGCGTCGGAGAGCAAATCGACGACCTCGCCCCCTTTGACCCCGAAGAATTCGCCGCCGCCCTCACCGGCCTCGACCAAAGCTGATCCGAACTTCATCTGTCCAAAAATATCCTCGGGGGGTGTGGGGGGCAGACAGCCCCCCACGCTCTCCACCCAAGCGAAAGCCCGAACTTGAGCGATTGGCTGATCTCCCTCGAAGGCACCGAATCAGGTCATCACCTCGCCCTCGCCCTTGCGCTGATGGCGGCCTTCCTGCACGCCGTCTTCGGCGCGCTGCAAAAGGGCCGCCACGACCCATGGATGTCACGCGGCGCCATCGATGCCTGCTATTGCCTGATGGCCATGCCCTTCGCCTTCTTTGTGGTCCCATGGCCCGAACCCTATATGTGGCCCATCTTTGCCGTCGTCTGGCTGATCCATGTCGGCTACAAGGTGCTGCAGGCCGCCGCCTATACCAAAGGGTCCTACACCGTGGTCTACCCGGTCGTGCGCGGCACAGGCCCGCTCTTTACCGTGATCGGAGCCTACCTGCTGTTTGGCGAAACCTTCACCACGATCCAATGGCTCGGCGTTGCCACCCTGATGGCGGGCATCTTCGGGCTTGCCGCCTATAACCTGCGCTATCTCGAAACCAATCGCGAAACACTGGGCATCGCGCTGGCGCTGGCGCTGGCCACCGGCCTCTTCGTGGCGCTTTATACCACCTATGACGCCTACGGCATCCGCGCCACCGCCGACCCGTTCACCTTTCTGGCGTGGTTTTTCATGATCGACGGCGTGGCCTTACCCTTCTATGCCGCCCTCAGATACCGCGCCATGATCCACCGCCCCGCGCTGGGGCCCCTGATGCTGCGCGGGCTGGCGGGTGGCATCATCGCGCCGCTCTCCTTCGGGGCCATCATGCTCGCCACCCGCCTCGACAAAGTGGGCGAGGCCGCCGTCCTGCGCGAAACCTCCACCGTCTTTGCCGCGCTCATCGGCTGGCTGGTGCTGAAAGAAACCGTGGGTCCCAGACGCATTGCCCTCATGGCATTGATTGCGCTCGGCGCGGTAATAGTTGAAATGGGCGGGTAAACAGCAGGTCGGACCCATGGCAAAGAAAAAAGACATCAACCCTTTCCTCAAACAGGTGCTCGAACTCGGGCCCCCGCTCGCCTTCTTCTTCATCTACCTGCGCCTGCGTGATGACAATTTCGTGATCGGCGGCACCGAATATTCGGGCTTCATCATCGCCACGATCATCTTCGTACCGCTCATGCTGGGGGCCATGGGCATACTCTGGGCACTGACGGGCAAGCTCAGCCGGATGCAGATTTTCACCGCCTTCATGGTCATCTTCTTCGGCGGCCTGACCGCCTGGTTCAATGATGAACGCTTCTTCAAGATGAAAACCACGCTGGTCTACGGCTTCTTCTCGGCCATCCTCGGCATCGGGCTTTTGCAGGGAAAATCCTATCTGGCCTATGTCCTGGACGAGATGCTGCCCATGCGCAACGAAGGCTGGATGATCCTGACCCGCCGCCTGTGCGCCTGTTTCGCCGTGCTGGCAGCCGCCAATGAATTCGTCTGGCGCACCATGTCCACCGATCTGTGGGTCAAGATCGAAACCTTCGGGTTCCCAATTGCCCTGATGGCCTTCCTGATGCTGCAGTTCGGCATGTTACAAAACTACATGGAAGACCCCGATAAACAGTAACGCGCCCTTGGGATTTTCCTAAAAAACCTTGGCTTGACCGCAAAGCTGTGGAAAGTTGGGCCACCACTCACATCACGCCATCGGAGAATCACGCACCACATGACGGCATTTCCCAATAGCGGATTCCTGTCCGAAGCCTCGGAACGACTACGTGCAATGCTCTCTGCACAAGCCATCGAACTGTCTCTGGACCGGGGCGAAGTTCTGTTCGAACAAGGCGATGAGGGCGACGCGCTGTTTGCCATCCTCGACGGCCTGCTCGAAGTGTCCTTTTTGGCGATGAGCGGGCGCAAACTGGCCCTCAACCTCATCCGCCCCGGAGAGGTCTTTGGCGAGATTGCCTTGTTTGACAACGGCCCGCGCACCGCGACCCTGACAGCGGCCGAACCGTCGCGGGTTCTGAAAGTGCGGCAACGCGATGTCATGGCGCAAATCCAGCGGCATCCTGACCTTGCCGTCGACCTGATCCGCCTTGCCGGTCTGCGGATGCGCTGGATGGGTGATCAGCTGAACGAGCAGGTCTTTCTGCCAATGCCCGTGCGACTGGCCCGAAAACTGCTGCATCTGGCAAGCCAGCAGGACGACCCGAGCCAGCGCATCACCCTGTCGCAAAGCGAGCTTGCGGAATTTGTCGGGGCCACGCGCGAGGCGGTGTCGAAAACCATCTCGATCTGGAAACGCAGCAATGTGGTCGAAGCCTCACGCGGGGGCCTGCAGATCCACGACCTCGACGCCCTGCGCCAACTGGCCGAATCCGATTTAATCTAAATTTTCGGCACGGATGTGATCCGCTTCACATACAGCGTTCCCGGATTGCCCTAGGGTCAACCCTGTTACCGTAGGAGGCCGGGTTTATCATCCCCGATATCTGTCCACCGGTCTCTCCCTGTACAGGAGCCATACATCGTCCCGGTGTATGGCTCTTTTACTTTGGGGGGACGACACGTCCGGTGATCAATGGGCGAGCCTGATGGACAACGCCCGTCAAGCGGGATTCACCCGTCCTTCCTCAAATCGCTCACGCTTTTTAGAACGCGTTGATAGATCGCGCCTTGCGCATCCCCACCGGTAGATCTTTCGACCCATTCCCGGTCCAAATTCAGGGCTCCTGCGGGTACGATGTGCTGCGCGATCTCGGGCGGCGTGGTTTCGTCAGACGTTCCATTCTCCCAGTCGTGAAAGGCTGATGAGTATCGAACAACCGCTCCGCTGGTCGGCAATTCCAGCAGCCCGCCCTCGGCAAAGAACGTCAACCCGTCCCCCATATCTTCCCCGATGAGTATGAGCCTGTTTCCCAGACGATGCTTAAGGATGGCCACAAACACGATCGCAGCGGAAAATGTGAATTTATCGACAAGCACAACAACCTGCTGAATTGCGCTTTGTGAAATCACGTCGATCAAAGGCATTGTCAGAATAAAGTTGCCGCCTGTGTTCCCGCGAACGTCAATCAAGAGTGTCTTGTTCGTGCACGTACACACCCGGTCCGCTGCATCTGAGATCGCTTTGGACAGCGCAGTTTCGCTCGGATCATAAAAACTTGGTAACGCGATCGTCAGTCCAAGCTCTTGCCAGTCCTGAATTTCCACAAAACTCTCTGGCTCCCAGGCTGGATCCGCCTTGCCGTGCTCATTTCTCGGGTAGAGCGTCGATGCGGGAACGGTATGTCCGTTCTCCAGTTTCAGATTGGTTAACTGTCCGTTTTCGTCCCTTACCCGATACTCGGTCGTACCATCGTTAGATGAAAAACCCAGACGTGACAAAGCGTAGGGCCAAGCCAGAAGAATTGGGCCGATGACCCGTTTCCTCTGGTGCGTCCCGGCCAGAAAATTCGCAGCAGCCGCTTCGATTTGGCCCAAGCCAGCACCGTTGACCGCTATCAACTCGCCTTGCGGAACAGATCCCCCCGGTGCTGCCCCAATGACATGCACGGATCGTCCCACGCTCACAAACCTCAGCGGCAGCACCGAGATCGCATCATTCGGGATCAGCCGCGTATGCCCATTGTCAGGGAGCGCCATTAAACGCATCGCGGACAACAGAAAGGCATCGGTTGAGCCCTCCAAAGCATATCGTCGGGTTTCACTGATACAGCTGTCGATCACTGATTTTTCGATCCGCTGAAAGCTGGGATCGGTTGCCAGCGCAGTTTCCAGAATTTGTTTCAGGTCTTCCGTCAGCGACATGGTTCACATGTGCCCACAACCGTTCTTCAATGTCCATATCGGGCGCAAAACCAATGCCGTATCAAGGGCAGACTAATTAACGGGCCACAAAAACTAAAAAAGGCCGGGAGATTTCCCCGGCCTTTCTCAACACTCGCTGCGTGCCCTATTGCTCCAAACTCAGCGCCACAAACCGGGGCTCGCCGCCGCGACGCACCAGCAGCAGCAGCGACTTACGCCCTGCCTCTTTGGCCTCGTCCATGCGCGCCTCAAGGTCGTCGATTGATGTCACCTTCTGCTGACCCGCCTCGGTGATCAGGTCACCGGCGCGCAGGCCCTTGGCGTAGGCCTCAGAGGCCTCATCCACGTTGGACACAACCAGACCTTCCGCATCCGCATCCAGCCCCATATCCTCGCGCATCGTATCTGTCAGGGGCGAGATTGTCAGGCCAAGGATATCCTTGTTTTCTTCTGCTTCGCCCCCCTCATCGGTGGCTTCAGCTTCACCCTCTTCCGCGCGCTCGGCATCTTCGCGGCGGCCCAGCGTCACCAGAACGGTCTGGGTGCCGCCATCGCGATGCACCACAACGCGCACGGCCTTGCCAACCTCGGTCTCGCCGACCTGACGTACCAGACCGCGCGTATCCTCGACCTCGACCCCGTCAAAGCTCAGGATGACGTCCCCGGCCAGCAGACCCGCATCTTTGGCCGGGCCCTCGGGCACGTCGCTGATCAATGCGCCGCCGGGTTTGTCCAGACCCATTGCCTCGGCCATATCCTCGGTCACGTCCTGAATGCGCACGCCCAGCCAGCCACGGCGGGTTTCGCCAAACTCGCGCAGCTGATCGACCACCTTGGTGACGACATTCGACGCCATCGAAAAGCCGATCCCGATGGACCCGCCATTGGGGGACAGGATCGCGGTGTTCACACCGATCACTTCACCATCCATGTTGAACAAAGGCCCGCCCGAGTTACCCCGGTTGATCGCCGCGTCCGTCTGGATGTAGTCGTCATAAGACCCGCTCAGCGCCCGGTTCCGGGCCGAGACAATCCCGGCGGAAACCGAGAACCCCTGCCCCAGCGGGTTGCCCATGGCAATCACCCAATCGCCCACGCGGGCGGTGTCGCTGTTGCCGAACTGAACGTATTTCAGCGGCTGCGACGCTTCGACCTTAAGCAGCGCGATATCCGTCTTTTCATCGGTTCCGATCACCTTGGCGGGCAATTCCTTGGGCGGTTGCCCATCGCCGGGAAAGAACTCAACCAGAATTTCATCCGCTTCGGCAATGACGTGATTATTGGTGACGATGAACCCGTCCTCAGAGATTACAAACCCCGAGCCCAATGCATTGCTGCGGCGGGGCGGTCTGTTTTCATCGCCATTGCGATCCTGAAACTCACGAAAAAAGTCCTCGAACGGAGATCCCTCGGGCACGATCCCCTGCGGGCCGGTCTGCCCTTCGACCAAAGTTGAAGTGGTGATATTCACCACCGACGGGCTGATCTTTTCCGCCAGCGGCGCAAGGCTTTCGCCGCGCGCCTGTGCCGACAGGGTTTGCGCCAGAACAAGCACCATTCCGACAAAAGCCAGCCACATCAACCGAACCATGACACTCACATCGTCCCGCCGGACGGAAATACTGCGCGCTTTTGCCTGCACCGGGCGTCTCCTTGTCGACAATTCTATTGCGGCCACCTGCTGGCAGCCCTTCTTAGCAACCAATGTAGTCAGTTTGACCAAGCCCGCAACTCGGGATCGCGGGGAATTCACTGCCGCGTGAAATCAAGGGCATCAAAATCCAAACTGATAAGCCCCCCAGACCAGGACAAACCCGCTGACCACGCACAAAAGCCCCATCAGCCGCCGGGCCGGTTCGGGAACCGACCTCAGCGCCTCAAGCATACGTTCGATAAGCGAAGGGGCCAGCGCGTACGCCAGCCCCTCGACAATCAGTACCAAGCCAAAGGCCAGAAGGATCAGACCCATTACCGGGATGCCTGCCCTGTAGGCGATTTGAGATAGTTGAAGAACTCGGAATCCGGGCTCAGCACCATCGAGCTGTTGCCCCCGCCCAGCGCGTTCTCGTAAGCCGAGAGCGAACGGTAGAATTCAAAGAACTCCGGGTCCGCGCCATAGGCTTCGGCAAAGATCGCGTTGCGTTCGGCGTCAGCCTCACCGCGGATAATCTCGGCCTCGCGATTGGCGTCGGATACCAGCTCAACCACGGTCCGGTCGGCCTGCGCGCGCACACGCTGCGCCGCCTCGTTACCACGGGCGCGTTCGTCGGTCGCCTCACGTTCCCGCTCGGCCTTCATCCGGTCAAACGTCGCCTCAAGGTTCGCCTGAGGCAGATCGGTCGCCTTCAAACGCACGTCGATCACGTTGACGCCCAGCGCGCGCGCTTCGGCGATGGCGCTGTTGCGGATACGCAGCATCAGCGCGGCACGGTCGGAACTCAGGATGTCACGCGACGACACCGAACCCAGAACTTCGCGGGTTTCGGCGCGCAGGATCCGGTCCAGACGATCCTCGGCCACCGGGATACCGCCGACACCAACGGCCTGACGGAACTGCTCCAGATCGGAAATCCGATAGCGCGCAAAGGCGTCGACCACCAGACGACGATCATCCAGAGGCGTCACCTCCAGCGGCTGCACGTCGATGGACAGGATGCGGTCGTCATAACGGACGACTTCCTGGATCAGAGGGATTTTGAACGCCAAACCCGGCTCTTCTTTCACCGCAACAACGCGGCCAAATTGCAGAACCAGCGCACGCTCACGTTCGTCTACGATAAAGATCGAGGACAGGACGCCGACGATCGCGATGAAAACGATCGGCAGGATAAATGTCGTTTTACGCATCAGTTGCCCTCCTGACCGGAATTGCGGCGTAGCTCGTTCAGCGGCAGGTAAGGCACGACGCCCTGCCCCGATCCTGTCGAGTTTTCATCCAGAATGATCTTGTCCACGTCACCCAGAACCTGTTCCATCCGCTCCAGATACAGACGCTTGCGGGTCACATCCGGCGCTTTGGTGTATTCTTCCAGAACTGCGCTGAAACGGCTCGCCTCACCCTGCGCGCTGTTGATCTGCTGCGCGCGATAGGCTTCGGCCTCTTCCAGAACCTGCGCCGCTTCACCACGCGCTTCGGCCAGAACCCGGTTCGCATAGGCATCGGCCACGTTCTGCAAACGGTCACGCTCCTGCGCGGCGGCCTGAACGTCGCGGAACGCGGCGATTACGTCCTGCGGCGGGTCGGCCTTGTCAAAGTTGACGCGGACGATGTTCACACCCGAATCGTAGCTGTCCATCGTCTGTTGAATCAGTTCCTGCAACCGTTCGGCAATGACACCACGATCCCGGTTCAGGATCGGGGCCAGTTCACTTTGCGCAATAATCTCGCGCATCGCCGATTCCGACACGGCGCGAATCGTCTGACGCGGATCGCGCAGGTTGAACAGGTATTTGGCCGGATCGTTGATGTTCCAGACAACCTGATAGTCGATGTCGACCACGTTCTCGTCACCAGTCAACATCAGACCGTCATCGCTGCCACGGGCACCGCCCATGTCTTCGTTCTGTTCGCGGGTCACCGGAATGACCTCGGCGGTCACAAACGGCCAGGGTGCAAAGTTCAGACCCGGATTTCCGACAGCCGAGAACTCACCCAGAAACAGCTCAACCGACTGTTCTTCGGGTTTGACGGTGTAAAAACTCGCAAGCCCCCAGAGGCCCACCGCAACCAGAACACCGATCGCAACCGTGCCTTTGGTAAACGCCGGACCACTGCCGCCGCCTTTGCCATTGGTCCCACGGCCACCGCCGCCGCGACCGCCCATAAGGACGCGCAGCTGCTCCTGGCCCTTTTTCATCAGCTCGTCGATCTCGGGGATCTGCGGGCCGTCGCCTTCGGGGGGTCTGCGCCCATCCCCGTTGTTACCCCGATTTCCTCCGCCTCCGGATGAGCCTCCGCCCCCCCAGGGGCCGCCGCTGTTGCCCGCCATATGTGTGTTTTCCCTTGTGTTGGACCGTGTGATCACGGCTTCCCTTGTAACGTGTGTACGCGCGGTTGCAAATCAAGCCGTGCGTACAGGTTGCCGCATTGTCACCAGTTCTTCGGCCATCACCGGATGAACCGCAACCGTGCGGTCGAAATCTTCCTTGGTCGCGCCCATTTTTACGGCGATCCCGGCCAGCTGGATCATCTCACCCGCGCCGGGGGCCACGATGTGACAGCCCAGAACCTTGCGACTCGCCTGACTGACAATCAGCTTCATCAACACCCGCTGCGTGCCACCGGCAAAGGCTTTCTGCATCGGCTTGAACGAGGTTGCATAGACCTCGATTGGCTCTTGCTCCGCTGCTTCTTCCTCGCTCAGGCCCACGGTGCCCATCTCGGGCTGGGTAAAGATCGCGGTCGGGATCAACTCATGATCCACCGGCGTAGGCTTGCCCCGGAAAACGGTATCGACAAAGGCCATACCTTCACGGATCGCGACCGGAGTCAGGTTCACCCGGTCCGTCACATCCCCGATAGCATAGATCGAGGGCACGCCCGTCTGGCTGTACTCATCCACCACGATCTCACCCTTGCGGCCGCGTTCGACGCCCAAGGCCTCAAGCCCCAGATCATCCGCATTCGGCGCGCGGCCCGTGGCGTACATCACCACGTCAAACGATTGCTCGGAGCCATTGGTGGCCTTCACGCGGATCTTGTCGCCGTCCTTCGCCATCTCAAGCACGTTCGTACCCAGATGCAGATCGATACCGTTCTGGCACATCTCTTCGCTGATCAGCCCGCGCGCCTCATCATCGAAACCGCGCAGGATCTGCGCGCCGCGATAGAACTGAGTCGTCTTGACTCCCATCCCGTTCATGATCCCGGCAAATTCACAGGCGATATAGCCTCCGCCAACGATCAGGATGCTTTCTGGCAGCTTTTCCAGATGGAAAATCTCGTTCGAGGTGATCGCAAGTTCTGATCCCGGAAACTCGGGCACAACCGGACGTCCACCCGTGGCCACCAGAATATGCTTGGCGGTCTTGCGCGTCCCATCGGCCAGTTCGACCGTATGCGGATCAACCACACGCGCCCGCTGATCAAAGCTTTCGACGCCGTTGTTTTTCAGGATGTTGCGATAGATGCCTTCCAGCCGATCCAGTTCAGCAACCAGCTTGCCGTGGAACGTGTTCCAATCAAACGCCCCCGGCTGGATGTCCCAGCCATACTCCTGCGCGTCGCCGACCATGCCCGAGAATTCGCTGGCAAAGACCATCAGCTTTTTCGGAACGCAGCCCCGGATGACGCAGGTGCCGCCATAGCGATCCTCTTCCGCCAGCGCCACCTTGGCCCCGGTCTCACCCGCCGCCACCCGCGCGGCCCGAACCCCGCCCGAGCCGCCACCGATGACGAACAGATCATAGTCAAAGCTCATGCTGGATTCCTTCGTACAGCTTCAAGATTTCCTGCATATCTACGTGCGAAACGCTGTGTGCCAACCCCCGGCGGATCGAAAATCGCTTTTCCGCCAGAGCTTGTCGTCACATATTGGTCCCGGCTCAATCCGCCAGATCCGAAAACAGGTTCTCGCCCTTGCCGGCCTCGCCCATTTCGACCGTGCCTTCATTGATATCGCGCAGCTCGACCCGACCATCGCCATGGCCAATTACAACCTTGTCACAGATGTCGATGAACAAACCGTTCTCGACCACACCCGGAATCTGGTTCAGCACCAGCGCCAGTTGCCGCGCGTTGCCGATGCGTTTCAGGTGCAGGTCCAGAATGTGATTGCCTTCGTCGGTGATCTTGGGGGCCTCGCCGTTCATGCGCAAGGTCACGGTGGTGCCCAGCACATCCATCGTGTCCAGCGCCTCTTCGATCAAGGTCCGCGTGGTCTGCCAGCCAAACGGGATCACCTCGACCGGCAACGGGAAAGCGCCCAGCGATTCGACCTCTTTCCCGGCATCCGCGATCACCACCATCTGATCGCTGGCCGTTGCCACGATCTTTTCCTGCAGCAACGCAGCACCGCCGCCCTTGATCAGGCTGAATTCACCGTCGAACTCATCCGCGCCATCGATCGTCAGATCCAGCCACCCCGCCTGATCCAGCGAGATCACCTCGATCCCGACCTCCCGCGCCAGTTGCGCCGTCGCGGTCGAGGTCGGCACACCCTTGATCTTCAGCCCTTCGTCGCGCACCCGTTCGCCCAGACGCCGCACCAGCCAGGCGGCGGTCGATCCGGTCCCAAGACCCACGCGCATCCCGTCCTGAACAAGGTCGGCAGCGCGGGTGGCAGCAACATATTTGGCCTTTTCAATCGGCGACATTTCTCCGGTCATGGCAGCATCCCCTCAATCTTCTGGCGGATGTATAAGGAATGCCGCGCCCAACTGCGAGGGCCAATCGCCACCCAACCTGTGTTAACATGTCGCGAAACTACGCGTTTCCGATGGGAAACGTCGCAAATCGGGCGTCGTGAAACCCGGCTAACGCTTAGAAGAGGGCGCATGGAACATACCTATCGCCTGCACTATGCCCCAGACAACGCCTCGCTGGTGATCCGGCTGGTGCTGGACGAGATGGGCCTGTCCTTTGACACTGTGCTGGTCGATCGCAGTGTGAACGAACAGAACAGCTCGGCTTATCGCGCGCTGAACCCCAACGGGCTGATCCCGGTGCTGGAAACGCCCGATGGTGCGATCTTTGAAACTGCCGCCATCCTTCTGTGGCTTTGCGACCGGCACGCGCAAATGGCCCCGCCAGCGGACAGCCCCGACCGGGCAGCGTTTCTGAAATGGCTGTTCTTTGCCTCTAACACGCTGCACGCGGATCTGCGGATCAACTTCTACGCCGACACATACATCGACCCCGCCCATGCGGCAGAGCTGCGCACGGGCATTCAGCGCCGCCTGCGCCGCCACCTGCACATCCTCGACGAACTGGCCGCAACACGCCCCGACTGGCTGCACCCGGATCATCCCTCGGCGCTGACGTATTACATCGCTTGCATGATGCGCTGGATGGCGCTCTATCCCGCCCAGGCCGACCGCTCTTGGTATCAACTGGCAGACACACCACATTTGCAGCGTATACTGATGCAACTGGACGCACGCCCCGCAACCCGCGCCGCCATCACGGCCGAGGGGCTGGGCGCCACGCCCTTCACTTCACCGACCTATGCCAACCCTCCAGAAGGCTCAGCTATCTGATATGTTTCTCTCTGTCTTCGACATGTTCAAAGTGGGCATCGGCCCGTCCTCGTCGCACACCATGGGGCCCATGGTGGCCGCTGCGCGCTTTCTGGACCTGATGCGCGCCTCGCCGTTTGAATTTTCGGGTCTGCGCGGATCGCTGCACGGCTCGCTGGCCTTTACCGGCGTCGGCCACGCCACCGACCGCGCGACGATCCTTGGCCTCGCGGGCTTTGTCCCCGACACCTACGACAACGACAAGGCCGAGGCCGCGCTGGCGGCGATTGCCGAAACCCACACGGTCACGCCCGAGGGCCTGCCCACCCTGACCTTCGATCCCAAGGCTGATCTGGTCTTTGATTTCGAACACAACCTGCCCGGTCACGCCAACGGCATGATCCTGATGGCGACCGATGCGCAGGGCGACGTGATCCTGCGGCAGGTCTATTACTCGGTCGGCGGCGGCTTTGTCCTGACCGAGGAAGAACTGGCCGAGGGCAAAGCCACCAATGATGGCCCGCCCGTGCCCTACCCGTTCGAATCCGCCGTGCAGATGCTGCAGATGGCCAAGGACAGCGGCAAGACCATTGCCCAGATGAAACGCTCGAACGAAATCGCGCGCGGCTGCGCCGACAGTTTCGCCAAGGGCACCGCCCGGCTGTGGCAGGTGATGAACGACTGTATCGAACGCGGCCTGAACACCGATGGCATCCTGCCTGGCGGGTTGCATGTACGCCGCCGCGCCAAAGGTATCCATGATGCGCTGCAGGCTGAACGCGGCATGAACCTGAACGCGCCCCATACGATCAACGACTGGATGAGCGTTTACGCCATGGCCGTGAACGAAGAAAACGCCGCCGGAGGTCAGGTCGTCACCGCCCCCACCAACGGCGCGGCGGGCGTCCTGCCTGCGGTGCTGCGCTATTACCTTGACCACGTGCCCGGTGCATCCGAATCCCGGATCGAGGATTTTCTGCTGACCGCTGCCGCCATCGGCGGTCTGGTCAAATATAACGCCTCGATCTCGGGCGCCGAAGCCGGGTGTCAGGCCGAAGTCGGCAGCGCTTCGGCCATGGCCGCCGCCGGTCTCTGCGCCGTGATGGGAGGTACCCCCGAACAGGTGGAAAACGCCGCCGAGATCGCGCTCGAGCACCATCTGGGCATGACCTGCGATCCCGTAGCGGGGTTGGTTCAGGTTCCCTGCATCGAACGCAACGGTCTAGGCGCGATCAAGGCGGTTTCCGCTGCCTCGCTGGCCCTGCGCGGCGACGGCCACCATTTCGTTCCGTTGGACGCGGTGATCGAAACCATGCGCCAGACCGGCCACGACATGCACGAGAAGTACAAGGAAACATCCCTGGGTGGGCTCGCGGTGAACGTGCCCAACTGCTGAGGCAAAACGACGGGAGGACAGAATGCAAGGTCATTGTCTCTGCGGCGCGGTCAGCTATGAAATCGACCCGCCGGTTCTGTCCTGCGTCAACTGTCACTGCGATAGCTGCCGCCGCCAATGCGCCGCGCCGATGACCACCTATTTCGGCGTCCGCGACGGCCAATGGCGCTGGACCGGGGCAGAACCCAAACGCTTCAACTCCTCTCCGGGCGTCGAGCGCACATTCTGCCCGACCTGCGGCACCCCGATCTCGTTCCGATCAACCAAGATGTCGGACGTGTTGCATCTGTATGTGGCAACGCTGGACGATCCACAGGCGCTGCAGCCCACCCTGAACGTTGCCATCGAGGAAAAGCTGAGCTGGTTGCACCTGAATGACGGCCTACCGACCTGCATCGGCCCGGATTACACAAAGGTTCAGCCCATCGCCGGGAAATAACCCTCCTGCGGCTTCCCACTTGACCGCGAACTCGCTAGCGTCGCGGCCATGACACAGGATCGTCCCGTTCTCGGCATCACCCTGATGCTTGGTTTCTGCGTGCTCGCCCCAATGGGCGACGCCATGGCGAAGCTGTTGGGGGAAACCACGCCAGTCGGGTTGCTGGTGTTTGTTCGCTTTGCCATTCAGGCAGCAATCCTTGTCCCGCTGATCGCCCTGACAGGCCGCACCTGGCGCATGAGCAGCCGCGTCCTGCGCCTGACCGTCCTGCGTACCGTACTGCACATCGTCGGGATCACTGCCATGTTCAGCGCGCTGCAATACCTGCCGCTGGCCGACGCCATCGCCATCGCCTTTGTCATGCCCTTCATAATGCTGCTGCTGGGCCGTCACATCCTGAACGAGGTGGTCGGCACGCGCCGCCTTCTGGCTTGCATAGTTGGCTTCATCGGCACGCTGCTGGTGATCCAACCCAGCTTTGCCGAGGTCGGCGCCCCCGCGCTGCTGCCCCTGATCGTCGCAATCGTCTTTGCGCTCTTCATGCTTGTCACCCGGACAATCGCCAAGGAAACCGATCCCATCGCGCTGCAGGCGGTGTCGGGGGCAATGGCAACCGTCGCCCTGCTACCGGTTCTGGCGGCAGGTACGGTTTTGAACGTCTGGGAAATCTCGGTGATCATACCCGACGGCAACACGCACTGGCTCCTGCTGGCCATCGGCGTGCTTGGAACCGTCGCGCATCTGTTCATGACATGGTCCCTGCGCTATGCGCCCTCGGCCACGCTGGCCCCGATGCAATATCTCGAAATCCCGATGGCAACGCTGATCGGCTGGCTGATCTTTCACGACCTGCCCAACGGCCTGGCCGCGCTTGGCATCCTCATTACCATCGGCGCGGGCCTCTATGTCATTCTGCGCGAGCGGGCCAGCGCCCGGTCCGGTCCGACAGAAACGCCTGCATGACCTGATCCAGCGCATCGCGCGGCACGATCACCAACAAACCCGACCCGTCGACCTCCAGCTCGACATCTGCCAGCGCCCGGTTCGAGGTTCCGACCCGGCCATCAGGCTCCAGCACCAGACCGTCAATGGGCCACTCCAGCCCCCGGCTGCGCCCCGTGACCCGCCGGAAAGGAAACAGCGACACGACCTGCCCCGGCTCCACCGAAAACGCGATCCGGGGCGGCGCGTGAAAGATCACCTCGCGTTCGCCCAGCAAAACACATGGCCGATCCTGCAGGCGCACCAGCGCGCTGAACACTGCCAGCTGGTGGTCCACACGCCCGCCCAGAAACCCGACACCCAGCACCAAAGGTGCCTCGATATTCCGCAGCGCTTTGTCGAAATCGGTGCTGTCCTGTTCACGCACCGGAAACAGTCGCTCTGCCAGAATTTGGTCACGATATCGCCTGCTGAGAGAGTCAAAATCCCCAATTACAGCTTCTGGCATGTGACCCGAATCGATCAGAGACGCCGCCCCGCCATCCGCCGCGACAACCCGTTTGACGCGATTCAACGCCAGATTCAGGTCATCTGGCCCGATTTCCCCGCCACCAAACAGCGCAATTGGCTCCTCAGCACGTACAATTGGATCGATTTTAGTAAGATTGGCCATATTTCCCGGTTTTGGACATAATGAGACCACAAAATAATAGACTCATAGACAAGGTTCAGAGTCGAATTGGTGGGTGCTGCGCCCAGCAATGTGACTTGGTAGTTTGTAAAGGACGTGTGTCTGATGGTACAGAACAACAAAGTATTGACCGTTTCCTACGGTACATTTTCCTGCACATTGGAAGGCTTTGACGATTCATTTGAAACAATGAAGGCCATCGCCGAATACTTCCGTGATCTTGCTGCCGATGACAGGTACTTTGGTTCCGAACCGCCACAGCCTGACGCCCAGATGCTGACCCGGATCGCCCAGCGCGACCAGACCCAACGGGTCGAAGCCAGCCAGAACGATCAGGGCCTGCTGCTGCGCGCAACGGATGCGACCCCGACCCCCTCCTCGCATCCCGCGCCCGCCGCTGCCACCCCGCCCGCACCGGCACCCGCCGAGGCACCGGCCCCAGCCCCAGACAGCGCGGCCGAGTTCTTTGCCCAGTCCGATACCAGCCAGACCGCCGCACCCGACAGCATCGCCGCGAAACTGCAACGCATCCGCGCCGTGGTCTCTCACGCTGACGGCGCGCCGTCGCGCTATAACGAGGATGACGGGCTGGATGCCGGTTTAGTGGCCCCGGCCGAACCTAAGGTTGATGCCATTTCGGCCGCCTTCGCCGCAGGCGCCCTGAGCCCCGAGGATCTGCAGGACGAGGATACCGAACCTGCACCTGCGCCCGAATTGGCCGAGCCCGAATTGGCCGCGCCTGAATTGGATGAACCCCAGTTGGCCGCGCCCGAGGTGTCGGAACCCGAAACCACAACACCCGACTTTGCAGAACCCGAAGCGGCCACGCCCGAAGCAACAGCGCCCGAAATCGCCGAGCTCGAAGTGGCCGAGCCCGAAATGGTCGAGCCCGAGCTTCCCGCCGTGCTGCCCACCGACAAGATCGCGACCGATGCCCCCGCCGAGGACAGCGTCGAAGAGGTATCGCAAGAGGCTGCCGCCGACGCAGAACCCGAAATCTCGACCGACGACGTGCTGTTCACCGAAACCGAAGACGACGCCGAAACCGAGGCCGAACCAGACGAGATCCTGAACATCCTCAGCGACGACCTCACCGAAGATGATATCTTCGGCCCCGAGGAAGACACCAACTCGGATCAGCCCGTCCTGAGCGCCGCTGATGAGGCCAAGCTTCTGGATGAGATCACGCTGGTCGAATCGGAACTGGCCAAACGCACCGCCCCGCACCTGCCCGAAACGGGCGAATTGGAAGAAGACGTCTCGCGCCTGATGGACACAGCCGGCGTGCGCATGGACGATCCTGAAACAACCGGTCAGCGCGAAACCTATTCGCATCTGCGCACCGCGGTTGCCGCGACCGAGGCGGAACGTGGCAAGGATGACGCCGCAGCGAAATCGCCGGATCAGGACTATCGCGGCGATCTGGAATCGGTGGTCAGCCCCCGCCGCCCCGAGGTTCAGGTCACCAGCATCCGCCCCGAGGCGGATGTCGCCCCTCTCAAATTGGTGGCGGAACAGCGTATTGATACGGATGACGCCGACCTGGGTCCCGTCATGCCCCGCCGGGTCAAATCCGAACAGGAAGAGGCCGCAGACGAAGAAGGCGGCTTTGCCCAGTTCGCACAGGAACAGGGCGCACAATCCCTGCCGGATCTTCTGGAAGCCGCAGCCGCTTACCTGTCCTTCATCGAAGGTCAGGAACAGTTCTCGCGCCCGCAGCTGATGAACAAGGTCCGCTCGCTCAAGCAGGATGCGTTCAACCGCGAAGAAAGTCTGCGCACCTTTGGCCAGCTTCTGCGGGACGGCAAGATCGAAAAGGCCGGTGGCGGTCGCTTTGCCGCCTCGAACCAGATCGGCTTTCGCCCCGACGACAAGCGTGCCGCGGGCTAAGCCTATTTAATAAAAAAAGCCCCCTCGAAACTCGGGCCAGAGCCTTCTCTGGCCCTTTTTCACATCGCAAGGCGAGCGGAACCGGCACACCGGCCACGAAGATTTCAGAAATTGAACCCCACGGCGATATAGGGGCCGGTCAGGATCAGGTCGATCACCTCTCGCCCCTCCTGGAATTCCACATCCAGATGCCGATATCCCCCCGCGACGCTGACCGTGTCAGTCCAGCTCCAGCTCAGCTGCGCCAACGCCTCCCACTGGAACTTGGATCCCACGTCAAATCCGCCGACATTACCCATCGTGGTCAGGGTCCACCGATCGTTCAGGGCATGGCGATACCGCGCCCCGATCAGCGGGTCGGTCCAGCTTTCGTCCGCGCGCGCCGTCAGGCCGGCCACAGTGGTCGAAAGGTCCAGATCCCAGTGCCGCAACCCACCCAGCATTTCCAGTCTCGCCCGGTCATCCTGATATACCGCATAGCTTGCCGCCAGCGATATCATCGTGCCCTCAAGCTCCCAGTTTGCAGCAGCGTCGAACGGTCCGATGCGGACATCATCGCCAAGATTAAGGTAGTTGAACTCACCCCCAAAGGTCCAACGCCCGTTGCGCGCCTCTCCGGCGATCAGGAAGGCGCTGTTGAGAATATTGAAGATCGACGTGTCGCCATCAACCGGCGGGTTTGGCCCGACATCCAAAGACGACCTGAGCTCTGGTCCCCAGATATAAGGGGCCACGGTATAGTCCCAAGTGTCCGCGCCGCCTGAAACGGGCGCTGCAAGCGCTGATGACAAAAGAAAAGCTCTCAGAATATTGTTTTGCATCGCATCCCTGCCCTGAATTCCGCCCGAGTGGCGGAATGCTGTCAGGTCTGACATCACAAAACAACCGTTCCGGTCAATCCGCGTTCTGATCCGGATCCTCTTTGCCAACCCCGCGAAAGACGAACTTGAACGGCAGCGCCCAGAGGATGCCCAGAACGATATAGACCAGCAGTTCCACCAGAATCGGCGGGCGGCCAATCAGATTCACCACCGTGACCGCTGCGATGATATACAGCGGCAGGCCGATCACCAGAATGACCAGCGACCAACGCCGCCGCGCCTTGTAGCTCAGGCCGGGTTTCTGCGCGTCACTCATCAGTCGGCAAACGGGTCGGTCACCAGAATGGTGTCATCCCGCTCCGGACTGGTGGACAACAGGGCGACGGGGCAGTCGATCAACTCTTCGACCCGGCGCACATATTTGATCGCGTTTGCAGGCAGTTCGGCCCAACTGCGCGCACCTTCGGTGGATTCGCTCCACCCCGGCATTTCTTCGTAGATCGGGGTACAGCGCGCCTGCTGATCCGCCGCAGTCGGCAGATAATCCAGACGGGTGCCGTCCAGCTCATACCCCACGCAGATCTTCAGCGTTTCGAACCCGTCCAGCACATCCAGCTTGGTCAGTGAAATACCGTTCACCCCGCTGGTTGCACAGGTCTGTCGCACCAGACAGGCATCGAACCAGCCACAGCGCCGCTTGCGCCCGGTGGTGGTGCCAAACTCGTGCCCCCGCTCACCCAGACGCTGCCCATCGGCATCATCCAACTCGGTCGGAAACGGTCCCTCGCCCACGCGGGTGGTATAGGCCTTGACGATACCCAGAACAAAATCGATCGACCCCGGCCCGATCCCCACGCCGGTCGCGGCCTGACCGGCAATCACGTTGGATGAGGTCACAAACGGATACGTCCCGAAATCAATATCCAGCAACGCGCCCTGCGCGCCCTCAAACAGAATCCGCTTCCCGGCCTTGCGCTTTTCGTTCAGCACTTTCCAGACAGGCGCGGCAAAAGGCAGGATTGCAGGGGCAATTTCTTTAAGCTGAGCGATCAACCCGTCCCGGTCAATCGGCTCCAACCCCAGCCCGTTGCGCAGCGCATTGTGATGAACCAAAGCCCGGTCCACCCGCAGCGCCAGCGTCGCATCATCCGCCAGATCAGCCACCCGGATCACCCGGCGACCCACCTTGTCCTCGTAACACGGCCCGATCCCGCGCCCGGTGGTGCCAATCTTGGCCACCGAGTTCTGGTTCTCGCGCGCCCGGTCCAACTCACCATGGAACGGCAGGATCAACGGCGTGTTCTCGGCAATCATCAACGTCTCGGGGGTGATATCGACCCCCTGAGCCCGGATCGTGCCGATCTCCTTGATCAGGTGCCACGGGTCCAGAACCACACCATTACCTATCACACTCAGCTTGCCGCCACGCACCACACCCGAGGGCAGCGCGTGCAGCTTATAGACCTCACCATCGATGACCAGCGTGTGCCCGGCATTATGCCCGCCCTGAAAACGCGCGATCACATCCGCCCGCTCGCTAAGCCAGTCGACGATCTTGCCTTTCCCCTCGTCGCCCCATTGGGCGCCGACAACAACCACGTTGGCCATATCCGGTCCTTTTCGTGCTGAGTAACCAAACCCGGCTCATATAACGAGGCTCAGACGACAGGGAAACCGATATTTCGCCGCAGCCAGAAATCGCGCTGCCGCGCGATGCCTCCGGCGGGGATATTTATAGACAGATGAAGAGCGGATCCCCTGCTTCATCTTTTCAAAAATACTCCGGGGGAGTCGCCGAAGGCGGCGGGGGCAGAGCCCCCTCTATTTTTCGGCCAGACGCACAGGCTGGCCATGGGGCGTGGTCAGATAGGCCTCTTCCCAAGCCGCGCGCAAAGCCGCGACGTCGTCGGGCGAGGTCTCGCCCTGCTCAGCCAGCTGCGCCTCAAGCGTTTCCAGCCACGCATGAAAATAGTCGTCGCCCCCGTCCAGTTCCCGGTCCAGCCCGTTGCGCTTCAGAGTGGCCGAAAACCGTGCGGCCCAGTCGGGCCAATCGAAGCGACCGGCCTCGTTCAACGCCACGGTGACGGCAAAGACCTGCGCGTGCCAGGGTTCGGCAAAGACCGGCTCGGGCGCAGTGTGAGTAGCGCAATCGTTCATACGGGTTCCAGATAGCTTTGCCACAGGTCCAGAACCACCTCATCGCCGGGATGTTCCGGGTCGGCCCAAAGCTCCGAGGCCGGAAAGGCCACAGCATAAAGCGGCTCGGGCGCCTCGCCCAGCCCATGTGCATTGGAATCGGGCAGGACATGGGTGCCGTGCAGGCGCAGGATGCGGCCGGTTGCACCGGCGGCATAGATCGGCAGGCGGGTATGGCCACCTTCGACCAGCCGATTGGCGGCACGGCGCGCGGTGCGGACGGTCTGCCCGACCTCGAACTGCTCCGCGACATTCGAGGGACGATCGGCCGGACCGCCTTTGGCCAGCGCGGTTGCCACATTCTCGGCCAACAGTTTGCGCGCCGCCAGCGGGTGATCTGCATCGTCTGACCCGCGCAAATCATCCAGCGTCAGCACGCCCTGCTTCACCAGCAGGTCCGCCAACCCGGCCATCCATTTCTCGTAATAGGTAAATCGGGCGTAATCCTTGGGCGACAGGCATTCGCGCGCGTGGCGCGACACGTCGATATTCCACTGCCCCAGAAAACCCGAGGCCAGCGTCACCGCCAGTGCCCGCGCGTGCCAGTCCTCGGCAAAGATCGGTGCATCTTCGGCTTCGGGGTTGATCGGACCATCGCCAAACCGTCCGCCCATATCGTGAACCCGGGTCATGAGGGCACCTTGGCCAGACCGGTGCCGATCATGCTGTCGCGGCTGACCAGCGCGGCCAGTTCGTCCTCACCCAGCCCCTCGGTCCCTTCCGGGCGCATCGGCAGCACGAGATAGCGCATCTCGGCAGTCGAATCCCAGACCCGGACCGAAGTCTCTTCCGGCAGCGTCACGCCAAACTCGGCCAGCACCTTCCGCGGCTCGCGTACCGCGCGGGCGCGGTAGGCATCGGACTTGTACCAGCCCGGAGGAATGCCCAGCAGTGGCCATGGGTAACAACTGCACAAGGTGCAAACCACCATATTGTGCTGTTCGGGCGTGTTCTCGACCACCACCATATGTTCGCCCTGACGGCCAAAATAGCCCAGATCGGCCACAACCGGCGTCGCGTCCTCTAGCAGAGCAGCCTTGAACGCAGGATCGCTCCACGCTTTGGCAACAACGCGTGCGCCGTTCTGCGGGCCGATCTTGTTCTGATAGGTGTCGATGATCTCATCCAGCGCCGCAGGATCGATCAGCCCCTTGCGGGTCAGAATCGTTTCCAGCGCTTTGATGCGCAGCGCGGGTTCAGGTGGCAAAAGGGCGTGCGGGTGGTCGTGGTCGTCATGTGGCATGGCACGCAGCCTGCGTCACAGATCAACGCCCTGTCCAGTCCCTTTGCCGTGATGTGCAACATCACCATCTGTGATGCCAACTCGTGACTTGCCCCCGGAACCAAACTTGCATAAGTACCACGCGATACACGCCACGCTGTACAGGACCACCATGGAAAACGTCGTTCTCATCATCCATCTTCTTCTGGCCCTTGGCCTGATCGCCGTTGTTCTGATGCAGCGGTCCGAAGGCGGTGGCCTTGGCATGGGTGGCGGCGGTGGCGGGGCCATGACTGGCCGTGCGGCAGCAACCGCATTGGGCAAGCTGACATGGATTCTGGCGGCCTGCTTTATCGTCACCTCGATCACGCTGACCATTCTGGCGGCGCAGAAATCCTCGGGCAGCTCGGTCATTGACCGTTTGGGCGTTCCGGCCCCGGCCTCGACCGAGGAAAGCACACCGGCGGTTCCGTCGGCAGATGACCTGCTGCCACCGACCCAAGGCGACAACGCGCCGCTGATCCCGCAGGCCGACTAAGCCACTACACTTAGAAACTCGAAAGAGAACTGCAACAGCATCTTGCGGTTCTCTTGCGCTGCTCGCGCGAATCCTTTATACGTGAAGTCCCGTGATGCAGCGGTTTTTTACAACCGCCGGGCACCTGATTCTGACATCTCACGGGGGCAGCCGAACAGACATGGCGCGATTTATTTTCATCACTGGCGGTGTGGTCTCATCCTTGGGCAAAGGACTGGCGTCCGCCGCATTGGGCGCACTGTTGCAGGCGCGGGGCTACTCGGTCCGCCTGCGCAAGCTGGACCCCTACCTGAACGTCGATCCCGGCACCATGTCGCCGTTTGAACATGGCGAAGTTTTCGTCACCGATGACGGCGCCGAAACCGATCTGGACCTTGGCCACTACGAACGTTTCACCGGTGTCGCCGCCCGCAAGACCGACTCGGTCAGTTCAGGTCGGATCTATTCCAACGTTCTGGAGAAAGAACGCCGCGGCGATTACCTCGGCAAAACCATTCAGGTGATCCCCCACGTCACCAACGAGATCAAGGATTTCATCGCCATTGGCGAGGATGAGGTTGATTTCATGCTGTGCGAAATCGGCGGCACGGTGGGCGATATCGAGGGCCTGCCCTTTTTCGAGGCCATCCGTCAGTTCAGTCAGGACAAGCCGCGCGGCCAGTGCCTGTTCATGCACCTGACCCTGCTGCCTTACATCAAGGCCAGCGGAGAGTTGAAAACCAAGCCGACCCAGCACTCGGTCAAAGAGCTGCGGTCCATCGGTCTGGCCCCCGATATTCTGGTTTGCCGGTCTGAGGGTCCGATTCCAACCAAGGAACGCGAGAAACTGGCCCTGTTCTGCAACGTCCGCCCCGACAGCGTGATCGCTGCGCAGGATCTTTCCACCATATACGACGCCCCGCTCGCCTATCATCGCGAAGGTCTGGATCAGGCGGTTCTGGACGCGTTCCAGATCAGCCCTGCCCCCAAGCCCGATCTGGCGAAATGGGAAGACGTCAGCGACCGCATTCACAACGCCGAAGGCGAAGTCAAAGTCGCCATCGTCGGCAAGTACACCCAGCTGGAAGACGCCTATAAGTCGATTGCCGAGGCGCTGACCCATGGCGGCATGGCCAACCGTGTCCGCGTCAAAATCGAATGGGTCGATGCCGAGGTGTTCGACACCGAAGACGCCGCCCCCCATCTCGAAGGCTTCCACGCCATCCTCGTCCCCGGCGGATTCGGTGAACGCGGTACCGAAGGCAAGATCAAGGCCGCCCAATATGCGCGCGAGCATAAAGTGCCCTATCTGGGCATCTGTCTGGGCATGCAGATGGCCGTGATCGAGGCCGCCCGCAACGCGGCGGGCATCACCGAGGCGGGATCCGAGGAATTCGACCACGAAGCCGGGAAAAAGCGTTTTGAACCGGTGGTTTACCACCTCAAGGAATGGGTGCAGGGCAACCACAAGGTTGAACGCAAGGTCGGTGACGACAAAGGCGGCACCATGCGTCTGGGCGCATATGATGCGGTTCTGGCCGACGGCTCGAAAGTGGCCGAGGTCTACGGCGGCACCGCGATCGAGGAACGCCACCGTCATCGGTACGAGGTCGATATCAAATACCGCGACAAGCTGGAAAAGGCTGGCCTGAACTTCTCGGGCATGTCGCCCGATGGTCGCCTGCCCGAGATTGTCGAATGGTCGGATCATCCGTGGTTCATCGGCGTTCAGTACCACCCGGAACTGAAATCCAAACCCTTCGACCCGCACCCGCTGTTCCGCGAATTCGTGCGCGCCGCTAAAGACACCTCGCGGCTGGTCTGATCACAAGATTGTACCCCTCGGTGTGAAACATCTTTACGCGCCGAGGGTTTGCACGGTTAACTGCCGCCAAAGCAGCGACAGGAGACCGCCATGACCAACCAGACGACCCAAGCGGAACAGTTTGCAGCCCTGCACAAAAAGGGCGATCCGGTCATCCTCTATAACATCTGGGACGCAGGCAGCGCCGCTGCCGTGCGCGATGCCGGGGCCAAGGCAATTGCCACAGGCAGCGCGCCGGTTGCCATGGCGCAGGGCTATTCCGATGGCCAGAACGTGCCGATGCAGGCCGCGTTGGACAATGCCCGCCGGATTGTCGATGCGGTCGATCTGCCGGTGACACTGGATTTCGAAGGCGGCTATGCCGAATCCCCCTCCGAGATCGCCGCCAACGCCCAGCGCGCGCTGGAAACCGGCGTGATCGGCTTTAACTTCGAAGACCAGATCGTTGGAACCAAAGAGCTTTATGATATCGAAACCCAAGCCGCCCGCGTCGCAGCGCTGCGCGAAGGCTGCGATGCCGCCGGCATCCCGGCCTATATCAACGCGCGTACCGATATCTTCCTCAAGGCCGCACCGGATACCCATTCCGAAACCATGCTCGACGACGCCATGTCCCGCGCGCTGGCCTATGCCGAGGCCGGGGCCAGCGGCTTTTTTGCGCCGGGGCTGAAAGACGAAACCATGATCAAGCGCCTCTGCGATGCGACAGATTTGCCGGTCAACATCATCGCCCTGCCCGGCACGCCCGACACACCAACACTGGCGAAACTCGGTGTCGCTAGGATCAGCTATGGACCGGTTCCCTACCGCGAAATGCTGGCCTGGTTACAGGACAAGGCGCGGCAGGCGCTGCAATCGTCATAGGGGATTGCAATTCGCCAGTTTCGCGCCCAACCTGCACAAGCTGAGTTGCAGGAGGGGCGCATTATGGCCAAAGGATATTGGGTTGCCCATGTCGATGTAGACGACATGGAGGCATACAAAAGCTACATCGCTGCAAACGCTGCGCCTTTTGCCGAATACGGGGCGAAATTTCTTGTCCGCGGCGGCGCGCGCGCCGAACCCGAAGGCAAAGCCCGCGCCCGCACCGTGGTGATTGAATTCCCCAGCTATGAACAGGCGCTGGCCTGTTATGAAAGCGAGGGGTATCAGGCCGCCAAAGCCCTGCGCGATCCGGTGTCCATCGGCGATCTTGTGATCATTCAGGGCTATGACGGGTAGCCCCGGCTTGGCTGGCTACAAAATATGGAATAGCTTACGCCCATGTTAAGAAAACTGTTTCAGGCATTCCGCCCGCCGCAACACGACAACCTGCCCGACCCCGATGCCGAGCTTGCATTGGGCGCGCTGATGGTGCGCGTGGCGCAGGCGGATCGGGACTATAAGCTCGAAGAAATCAGCCTGATCGACCGCATTCTGGCGCGTCTTTATCAGCACAACGCCATCGAGGCCGCAAAGGTCCGCGCCACCTGCGAAAAACTGCACGCCGCTGCGCCCGAAACCGACACGTTCGGCAAGCTGATCCGCGAAACCACCGGCGAGAAAGAACGCCTCGCCGCGCTGGACGCCCTGTGGGAGGTCGTGCTGGCCGATGGCAACTCGGCCGAGGGCGAGGTCAAGATCGTCGAAGAGGCGCGCGTTGCCATGGGCCTCAGCTATAACGACAGCAAAGCGGCGCGCGAACGGGTGCAATCCCGCTTGGAAGCCAGCTAAGCCGGGTCTATATCATACAGATGTTTAGCGATTTTCTGTCCCGGCTGACTCAGCCGCAGCCCGACCCGCTGGCCGATGACGATGCGCGTCTGGCCCTGACCTCTCTGCTGGTGCGGATTGCCCGCTCTGACAACGATTATGCCGATACCGAAATGGCCCGGATCGACCGCATCTCGGCGGAACGCTACGGGTTGTCCCCGTTCGAGGCCGCCGCCCTGCGCGCCCGCGCCGAAGACCTTGAGGCCGAGGCCCCCGATACCGTCCGCTTTACCCGCGCCATCAAAGAGGCGGTGGCCTATGACGACCGCCTCGCCGTGGTCCAGGCCATGTGGTCGGTCGCTTTGGCCGACGGCCAGCGCACCGGCGAAGAGGATTCGCTGCTGCGCCTCGTGGTCAGCCTGCTGGGGGTCAGCGACGTGGATTCGGCTCTGGCCCGACAAAAGGCCGCCAAATCGTGATTGCGATGCTGGGCATGTACGACATGCCCGCCACGCGCGCCGCCAATGACCACTTCTGGACTCTGATCCGCAGCCACCTTGGCTTTGGTCCCGACACCCTGACCCGCGACCGTGATGTCTGGGACATCTGGCGTGACCCAGATCTGGTTCTGGCCCAAACCTGCGGGATGCCCTATCGGACGCGGCTGCATGGGCAGGTACAACTGATCGGCACGCCGGATTACGGGTTGCCGGGCTGCCCTGCCGGTCACTATTGCTCGGTCTTTGTCGCCCGCGCCGATGACACGCGCGATCTTGCCGCCCTGTCCGCTGGTGTCTTTGCTTATAACGAGGCTCTGTCCCAATCCGGCTGGGCCGCGCCAATAACGCATCTGTCGGGCCAGACCCTTGCCCCGCAGCAACTGCTGGAAACCGGCGCACATGCGCTCTCGGCGCAGGCGGTGGCCACGGGGCGCGCCGATTTTGCCGCGCTGGATGCTCTGACATGGGCCTTGCTGCAGGACCACAGCGATCTGGGGAGCACACTGCGCGCAGTTGCCACAACCGCCCCGACCCCGGTGCTGCCCTACATCACCGCCAAGGGGCGCGATCCGGCACCGATCGCCCGCGCCATACGCGCCGCCATTGACGACCTGACGGCACAGGATCGCGATCTGCTGCACCTGCGCGGCTTGGTCGACATCCCGGCAACAGACTATCTTGCGGTTCCAAATCCGCCCACACCACAGGCATTTGCGCCGACAAACTGACAGTTTTGGCGAACTCGCCTGATCATTTTGGCGGTTTCGGTGCCCAATCATGTCATTTGCGCATTGCATTGGTTCGTTTTTTCAGCCCTAGTACCGCACCAACACCAACGACTCCGAGACCGCCCGTGACAGAAACCGCTCCCGTCATCGAGATCAGGAACCTCCACAAAAGCTTTGGACAGCTCGAAGTCCTCAAAGGCGTGGATATTACCGCACATCGCGGCGACGTGGTCTCGCTGATTGGTTCTTCCGGTTCCGGCAAATCCACCCTCCTGCGCTGCTGCAACCTTCTGGAAGACAGCCAGCAGGGCGAGATTCTGTTCAAGGGCGAACCGGTACAGTGGACCGGCAGCCAGCATCACCGCCGCCCCGCTGACCCCAAACAGGTGCTGCGCATTCGCACCAACCTGTCGATGGTGTTTCAGCAATTCAATCTGTGGGCCCATATGACCATCCTACAAAACGTGATGGAGGCCCCTGTCACCGTCCTTGGCCGCGACCGGGCCGAGGTCGAGGACAGCGCCCGCAAATATCTGGAAAAGGTCGGCATCGGCGACAAATGCGACGTCTACCCGGCGCAGCTTTCGGGCGGCCAGCAGCAACGCGCCGCCATCGCGCGCGGGCTTTGCATGGAACCCGAGGCGCTTTTGTTTGACGAACCCACCTCGGCGCTGGACCCCGAGTTGGAACAGGAAGTAATCCGCGTGATCAAGGATCTGGCCGCCGAAGGCCGGACTATGATCATCGTGACCCACGACATGAAAATGGCGGCCGATATCTCCAGCCACGTCGTCTTTCTGCATCAGGGCCTGATCGAGGAAGAAGGCACACCCGAAGACATCTTCACCACCCCTGAATCCGCCCGGCTTCAGGGTTTTCTCTCCGCCACTCAGGCGGCATAAACTTCAGGACAGAACCATATAAAGGGGAGTAACTCATGAAAAACCTGATTCTGACCACTGCAGCGCTGGCGCTGACCGCAGGTCTCGCCATGGCCGACACCGTGCGCATGGGCACCGAAGGCGCCTACCCTCCGTACAACTTCATCAACGATGCTGGTGAGATTGACGGATTCGAGCGCGAAGTCGGCGACGAACTGTGCAAGCGCGCCGGTCTGGAATGCGAATGGGTCAAGAACGACTGGGATTCGATCATCCCCAACCTGGTCTCGGGCAACTACGACACCATCATCGCGGGCATGTCGATCACCGATGAACGCGACGAAGTCATCGACTTCACCCAGAACTATGTTCCGCCTGCCGCATCGGCCTTTGTGGCAACAGCCGAAGGCGTCGATCTGACCGGCGGCGTCGTCGCAGCGCAGACGGCGACGATTCAGGCGGGTTTTGTTGCGGAAAGCGGCGCGACGCTGGTTGAATTCGCAACCCCCGAAGAAACAATTGCCGCTGTCCGCAATGGCGAAGCAGACGCCGTTTTCGCGGATAAGGACTATCTGGCACCTTTGGTCGAAGAATCCGGCGGTGAGCTGGTCTTTGTCGGCGACGACGTTCCGCTTGGCGGTGGTGTTGGCATGGGTGTCCGCGAAAGCGACGCTGAACTGCGTGCCAAATTTGACGACGCGATCACCTCGATGAAAGCCGATGGCTCGCTGAATGAGATGCTGGTCAAGTGGTTTGGCGAAGGCACCGCCACCTATGGCACCGACGGCTCGGTTGTCACCAACTAAGCCTTTCTGAAAACGGTCCGGTGCGCCCCGCGCGCGCCGGACCGGACCGACGTTCGAAAGACGCCTGATGTTCTCCTACTGTACCGATCCCGATACGCTGGGCACGTTCCGCTGGTTCTCGTGCTATCTGACCAACGGCGTCCACTGGTCGTTCTACTTTTCGTTCGTCAAGGTTCTGGCCCTGTTGGCCGTTACCGCCCCCGTCGCTCTGAGCTTTGGTTTTTTGGGCGCAATGGCCGCGCGGTCCCATATCCCGCCCCTCAGCTGGCTGGGCAAAGGGTATATCGCCATCGTTCGCGGCGTGCCGGATATTGCCTTCTTTCTGTTCTTCGTCATCGCGCTGGATCAGGGGTTCGAATGGATCAGGCACAAGGTCCTGTGCCCCGACTGGACTGATCCAATCCGTCAGGGCAACGATTTCCTGGTCTGTCAGGCCGCCAAGATGCCGCTTGGCACCTCGCCTGAGTGGGTTCACGAAACATACGGTTTCTTCCTTGCGGTCATCACCTTTTCCATCGTGTTCGGAGCCTTCGCCGCCAATGTCCTGTTCGGCGGGATGCGCGCCGTGCCCCATGCGCAGCTTGAAACCGCCGAAGCCTACGGCATGACCCGCCGCCAGACCTTCTGGCGCATCCTTGTGCCGCAGATGTGGGTCTATGCCCTGCCCGGCCTGTCGAACCTGTGGATGGTCCTGATCAAGGCCACGCCACTGCTGTTCCTGCTGGGCATCGAAGACATCGTCTATTGGGCACGCGAACTGGGCGGCACAAAAACCTCGAAATTTACGCAATACCCCCATGGCGACTGGCGCATGTGGTATTTCCTCGCTCTGCTGATCTTTTACCTCGGCATGACCCGCGTCTCCGAGATCGGGCTTGAAAAGCTGATGCGCCGCCTGTCCCACGGTCAGGCCACATCCGGCGGAGAGCTTCTGCGCAAGGAGACCACGGCATGAGCTGCATCCAGACCATTCAGGATTACGGCCTGCGCTCGCTGGGCTATGGCGAACGCCTGCTGCCCAAGACCGATTTCACCTTATGCGAGCATTTTACGCTGATCGGCTCGGGCATGATCTGGAATATCTATTTCGGCGTCATGGCGATGATCACTGGCTTCTTTCTGGCAACCGCACTGGCGGTCGGAAAGGCATCGCCGAACAAATGGCTGCGCAAACCGGCGGAATGGTTCATCTTCCTGTTCCGCGGCTCGCCGCTGTTTATCCAGTTCTTCTTTGCCTATTTCTTCTTCCTGTCGCTCAAGAAGCCCTATCCGATGTTCGACCCGCTGACCTCGGCCTGGCTGGGCGCGCTGATCGTGCTGTTCCTGAACACTTCGGCCTATTCGGGTGAGATCTTCTATGGCGCGCTGCGGTCCATCCCCAAAGGCGATATCGAGGCTGCGGATGCCTATGGCATGTCCGGCTGGTCCCGTTTCCGGCGCATCGTCTGGCCCACCATGCTGCGTCTGGCATGGCCCGCCTACACGAACGAGGCGATCTTTGTGTTCCAGTCCACCACGCTGGTCTTCTTCTCGGCCTTTCCGGCCTGGCAACAACGCGGAGACGCGCTCTATTACGCTAGCTACTTCGCCGACAAGACGTTCAACCCCTTCGTGCCCTACCCGATTCTGGCCTTCTATTTCATCCTGCTGACGCTGCTGATCGTCTGGGGATTCGGCATGGTCAACAAACGCCTGAACCGGCA
The DNA here is from genome assembly GCF_056534225.1 of Ruegeria sp. E1. Lineage (NCBI taxonomy): Bacteria > Pseudomonadati > Pseudomonadota > Alphaproteobacteria > Rhodobacterales > Roseobacteraceae > Ruegeria > Ruegeria sp. E1. The sequence goes on from NZ_JBQFPE010000005.1 coordinate 169,172, forward strand.
CCTGCCTGCCGAACGCAAAGCCAAGATGCGGTTCCGGCTGAACCTGGCGCGCTAGGGTCAGGCCCAGTCGACCGGGTTCAGATGGAACAGTTTTGAAAGCTGTTCATAGACCTCGGGCACATCCTGTTTCAGTGCCTTGGGGCGCTCAAAGAACACCTCGACCGAGACCGCAAAGAACTCTTCATGACCTGTCGCGCCATAAGGGTCGATGACAGTGTGTCGCCCGTGTTCGACAGCACTCACATGGGCGTCATAAGCAGTCAGGAACACCTTTTCCCATTCGGCAAAGCTCTGCCCCTCGCTCAGGATCGGAACGCCGTTGGTGCCGCCAGATAGATCATCAATCTGATGCGCAAACTCGTGCAGCACCACATTCTGCCCGTCCCGATCATTCAGCGCCCCCTGCTGGCTGTGTGCCCAGGACAGAATGACCGGCCCGCGATCCCAGCTTTCGCCGGTGCGCACGATCTCTTTTTCTGTCACCACAAAGCCGGAATGCCGCTGCTGCTTGGACTTGAACGCATTTGGGTAGATCAGGATCGTCGTCAGGTTGTCGTACCAAAGGTCGCTGTTGATCACCAACAGGCAGGCCTGCGCGGCAATCGACAGCTCCATTTCTTCGCTCACCTCCAGCCCGTCACAGCCATGGAAACTCACCTGATCCAGAAACAGGTTCACCTTGCCATCCAGATGCGCGCGCAAATCCGGCGGCAGCCGTCGGATGATCGGCACCTGGCGGTCGATGACTTGTCGCTGATGTGCGCTCAGCGGCGTCGCCAACAGCGCCGCGCGGGCTTGTTTCTTCGACCAGACATACCAGCCCAGACCGGCCGCGATCAGTAACAGAATGGTAAGGAAGATAAACATGGCGCGACACTATCGCCAAGGTTGGGCAGGCACAATCGGCTGGCCGGTTTTGTACAAACCGAAAGATCCCGGGTTTTTACGATGTACAAAACGAACAATCCCACCGTTCAGGCGCGCAACGGGGATCGTGACAGTTTGGTGAAATTTTGCCGAAACGCGAAAGAGCACTTGGCATATCCCGGTGTCTGATTTATATATTCCAAATATTAAATTCGGGAAATCCAAATATGACGCTTCCTCCAAACGTTCATGACGCCGAACCCATCCCCGCCGCAGCCCGCGACGCCATCGATGCGCTGATGCAGTCGGGCGACCTGTTCCGCTACACAGCGCCGCAGGATGCACCGGTTGCGCTGCTCGAAGCCGAATTTGCCGCGCTTTTGGGTGCGAAATATGCCCTTGCGGTCTCGTCCTGTTCGGCCGCTTTGTTCCTGTCGCTCAAGGCGCTTGACCTGCCGCGTGACGCGCGGGTTCTGATCCCGGGCTTTACTTTCGCCGCCGTGCCGTCCTCGGTCATTCATGCGGACTGCATTCCGGTTCTGTGCGAGGTGGGTCCGAATTATCGTATTGATATCAATGACTTTACAGCAAAACTTGACGGTGTTCAGGCGGTGATCATCAGCCATATGCGGGGCCACACCTCGGACATGGATGCAATCATGTCGCTGTGCAATGCCCGTAGCATTCCGGTGATCGAAGACGCCGCGCATTCGCTGGGAACCACATGGCATGGCCGCAATATCGGCACCATCGGCAAGATCGGCTGTTTCTCATTCCAGTCCTACAAGATGATCAATGCGGGCGAAGGCGGCATCATGATCACCGACGACGCCGACCTGATCGCGCGCGCCGTGATCATGTCAGGTGCCTATGAACACAACTGGAAAAAGCACGCCGAGGCCCCCGAACTGGCGCAGGCCTTTGGCCGCTGGCAGAACCAGTTGCCGCTTTATAATCTGCGCATGAGCAACCTCAGCGCCGCCGTGATCCGCCCCCAGATTCCCGAACTCGCCCGCCGCGTCCGCGACGGTCTGGCGAACCATGATTACGTCGCAAATCGTTTGAATTCATCACCTTACATTGACGTCCCCGCCCCTCTGGCGCCGGAACAACGCGCCCCGGATTCGATCCAGTTCAATCTGGTCGGGATGGATGACGCCGAGATACGCGCCTTCGCCGCCGCAGCCGAAGGGCGTGGCGTCAAGGTTCAGGTCTTTGGCCAAAGCGAGGACAACGCCCGCGCCTTCTGGAACTGGCAATTCCTGCCCGAGCAGGTCGAGCTGCCCCAGACCCGCGCCATGCTGATGAGCGCCTGTGACGTGCGTCTGCCAGTCCGCCTGACCCGCGAGGAACTGGATGTGATCGCCGATATCCTGCTGGCCTCGGTCGCCGAAGTGACCGGTCCCATCCCGGTTTACGGCACCTGAGGGTCAGGGCTCGTTTGGCCCAAGTATCTCTGATGAAAGAAAAATCGCGTCAATCCCTTCCGGGGTTGGCGCGATGCGCGACAGGATACCGGCGACCGCCAACCCGTCATCGGTCTGCACCAATAGCGGCGCACCGGAATCCCCCATCATCACCGGACAAATCGCCCGCAGCAGGGTCTGCGCCAACGTTCGGTGAACACAGTCTGGCGTCCGGCTCAGAACATGAGGGCGCAGCCCCGGATAGCCGGCCACAAATGTGCCCTGCCCCTCCGGTGAGATGATCGGCATATAGCCCACATCCCGACCAATCGGATCGCGCAGTTCAAGCACCGCCCAATCGCGGTCTGCGCGGGGATCGAACGCGGTTCCCTGCCCCTGATCAGGGGCCATGCGATAGGTCGCAACCGGCGAAAACGCCACGTAGTCTCCCCGTTGATACCCGGCAGCAAACCGAATGCTCGTCGGTGGAATCCAGCGTTTGCGCGCGCTGTTATACAGGCAATGCGCTGCTGTCAGCACATGCCGTTCGGACACCAGAACCCCGGTGCAATGGCTTCGTTGGCTTCGGCTTGCGAAATTCACACGCCCAATGGCCCGCCACGGGGCCGCCGCCGCATCCACGATCTTGCGCGCACGAATATCCTCGCACCCCGCGTCCGAGTTTGCACCAAGGGTGCAGACCGGCTCCCAAACCGTGGAATATCGCCCCTGCGCCAGCGCCGACCCTGCCAGCACCAGTGCCGTGATCAGGGGCAGCAGGCGCACTTAGCTAAGCTTGGAGAGTTTCTGCTGCAACTCGGCCAGTTGCTTCTTGATATCGTTCAGATCCTCATTCGGCTCGGATTTGTCCTCGTCGTCCTGACCCGGCCCGGACCAGTTGCCCGACAAGCCACCGGTCATGGCCTTCAGAAACGCCTGTTGCTGCGCCTGCATCGCCTCGAATCCCGGCATCTGCGACATCGGGTTCATCGCGCTCATGTTCTCGACCATCTTGGCCTGACTTTCGCGCAGCATCTCGAACGAGCTTTGCAGGAATTGCGGCATCATCCCGCCGCCCGGCACCATATAGCTGCGCACAAGGTCGTTCAGCACGTTGACCGGCAGAACGTTTTCGCCCCGGCTTTCGTGTTCGGCAATGATCTGGAGCAGATACTGGCGGGTCAGGTCGTCGCCGGTTTTCAGGTCGATGATCTGAACCTCGCGCCCATCCCGGATGAATCCGGCAATGTCTTCAAGCGTGACGTAGTCGCTGGTCTCGGTGTTATACAGCCGACGGCTGGCATACCGTTTGATCAACAGCGGTTTTTCCTGTTCCGACACCGCTTACCCTCCCCAATATTTGATGCGCTGCAGCAGAGATTATGCGAGCGCAGAACAAAAAGAAAGGGCAGGTCAAGCGACCTGCCCGAAGCAATGGCATCTTATGGGAGGAACAGATGCCTATCGCCCTCTTAACTTACTTGGCTGCGGCGGCTTTCTTGGCGGCGGCAGTCACGTCGTTGGTTGCTTTCTTGACAGCAGCGGTTGCGTCTTCAGCAGCGTCTTTGCCAGCAGCCATCAGCAGCTCAACAGTTTCGGTCTGAACTTTTTTCGCGATCTCAGCGAAAGCAGCCAGGTTTTCAGCAGCAACTTCAGCCGATGCGCTTGCAAAGTCGGTTGCGGCTTTGGCGTAGTCAGCAGGCTCGGCTTTTGCTTTCGACATCTCGGTCAGCTTGGCCAGAGTGTCCTTGGTCCATTTGTTCGAGATTTCTGCCGATTTCTCAGCAGCGTCCAGCGCAACGCCCGACAGCTTTTCGTTCAGCGAAGCGGTCGACTTGAATGCATCTTCCAGAGCGGTGGTATCAACAGGGAATGCGCCCATTACGTCTTTCAGGGTCGCGGTAAAGTCCTGGGTCTTTGCCATTGTCCTAATCCTTTTAGCTTGTCCGGGCCCACCCCGGGTTTCATTAGCTTGAGGACAATATGATTGCTGCGGTGCAGCATTGCAAGTTTTTTCTTGCCGCACCGCAGAAAAATCGCGTTTCAAAGTGATATCAGCGGTTTGCCTTGACCCGAACATAGGTCCCAGGTGCCGGGCAGAGCGGCGGGTGCTTCGAATCACCCGGTTTACGTGCGGGCACCTGCTTGCCAGAGCGCTTTTTCAGCCAGGCTTCCCAGTGCGGCCACCATGAACCTTCATGGAAATCCGCCTGCTTCAGCCAGGTGTCGGCGTCCGCTTTCATGTCGGGGTTCGTATAATGGCCATACTTCTTTTTGCTGGGCGGGTTCACGATGCCCGCGATATGACCGGATTCCGAGACCACAAAGGATTTCGACCGCGATCCCATCTGCTGCACCCCGCGATAGCAATCTTTCCACGCGGCGATATGGTCGGTTTCGCAAGTGATCGCCATCAGCGGCACATCCACATCCTTGATGTGCAGCTTATGGCCCAGCAATTCGAACCCGTCGCCGACGAAGTCGTTGCTCTGGCACAGTCCGCGCAGATACTGCATCGCCATCCGGCCCGGCAGATTGGCCCCGTCCCCGTTCCAGAACAGCAGATCAAAAGCCGGGGGTGTTTCGCCCATCATGTAGCTGCGGATCGCAGGCGTATAGATCAGGTCACGCGACCGCAGGAACGACATGGTCCGCCCGATGATCCATGCGCTCAGGATACCATCATCGGAAACCTGCGCTTCGATACCGTCGATAAAGTCATTCTGCAGGAACGGGGTGAATTCCCCCTGCTCGCCAAAATCCGTCAGGGTCGTGAAGAAAGTCGCCGATTTGATCGACTTGTCGCCACGCTGTTTCAACAGCGACAGCGTCAGGCTCAGCGTGGTGCCCGCGATGCAATAGCCCACAGCGTTGACCTGTTTGACCTTGCAGATTTTCTTGGCCACGTCGATGGCGGTCAGATACCCTTCCTGGATATAGTCCTCCAATCCGATATCCGCGTGCGACTTGTCGGCATTCACCCAACTGACCACGAACAGGGTATAACCCTGCTCGGTCACCCATTTGATCAGACTGTTCTGCGCCTTCAGATCAAGAATATAGAACTTGTTGATCCAGGGCGGAAACAGAACGATCGGCGTTTCATGAACCGTTTCCGTCACCGGCGTGTACTGGATCAGTTCGATCATGCGGTTGCGGTAAACCACCTCGCCGGGCGTTGTCGCGATGTTTCCGCCGATCTCGAACGCGGTGTCATCGGCCAGCTTGACCACCAGTTCGCCATCATTGGCTTCCAGATCCGAGACCAGATTTTCCAGCCCCTTGATCAAGGATTTCCCTTCGGTTTCGACCGCCTTTTCCAACGCGTCCGGATTGGTCGCCAGAAAATTGGTCGGCGCCATCATGTCGATGATCTGCTGCGAGAAGTATTTCAGTCGCTGCATGTCCTTGCGGTCCAGATCCTCGACCGAGGCAACGGCCTGTTCTACCGCGCGTGCATTCGTCTGGTATTGCTGGCGGATAAAGCGGAAATAGGGGTTCGTATTCCACATCGGATTTGCAAAGCGACGGTCGCGGGGGGCATCTTCGTCATCGTCGACCTCTCCAGTGGTCATCGCCTTCTGCGCTTCGGCAAAATTCAGAACCGACTTTCCCCAGAACTCGACCTGTTGTTCAAGCATTTTGGCGGGATTCTGCCATGCCTCGGCCCAATAGGCCGTTGCTGCTTTTGCAAAAAGTTCTTGATTCGGACTGTCCAAAGCGGGGTTATGACCCTTTTTGCCGGCCATGACTTCGACCAGTCGCTTTGATAGCGCCTCGACCTTTTCCATATTTTTCTTAAGCTTTTCAATATTTTCTTCGGTCATTTCAGGCACCTGGCCATCGCTAGTTGTCATTTTAACAATTCCACCCTAACTTCGCTGCCATGCAGAATAACGTCGTGGGCGTCGGGGGGCAAAGCGGCGAATAGTCCGAACTTTCAGGAGGCCCGCTTTATGCGTTATATGATGACCTACGACCTGATGGAAACTATTCGGAATACCAATCAGTGGCTTGGTGCAACCGCCAGCGCCGTCGCCTCGTATCCGCAATTTTCCATGGTGCCCAACCCGGCGTTTAACTGGATGGCAGCCTGGGGCGAGGTCACCGAGCGCAGCTTTCAGCGCATGATCGCCAAGCCCGACTGGGGTATCCGCACCTTTACCTGCGAAGACGGCAAGGATCATCTGGTCGATATTGCGACCGTACTGGAACGCCCCTTTGGCGATCTGCTGCATTTTCGCGTCAACGGGCGCGCAGAACAGCCGCGCAAGGTACTGCTGGTCGCGCCCATGTCGGGGCACTATGCCACCCTGCTGCGCTCGACCGTGAAAAGCCTGCTGGTCAATTGCGAGGTTTACATCACCGATTGGCATAACGCGCGTGATATCCCTGTGTCTGAAGGCAAATTCGATGTCGAGGATTATACGCTCTACCTTGTCGATTTCATGAAGGAACTTGGCCCCGACACCCATGTTGTTGCTGTGTGCCAACCCGTCCCGCTGACGCTGGCCGCCACCGCCTATCTGGCCGAGGTCGAGCCCAAGGCGCAGCCCAGCACGCTGACTCTGATCGGCGGCCCGGTTGACCCCGACGCCACGCCCACCGAAGTGACCGATTTCGGGCGACGCGTCACCATGGGCCAGTTGGAAGAGACGATGATCCAGCGCGTCGGCTTCAAATACAAGGGCGTCGGGCGCATGGTCTATCCCGGCCTGCTGCAGCTGGCCTCGTTCATGTCGATGAATGCCGAACGTCACAGCAAAGCCTTCACCGATCAGATCCACCGCGTCATACGCGGTGAAGCGTCAGATCAGGACGCGCATAACCGCTTTTACGACGAATATCTCGCCGTCATGGACATGACGGCCGAGTTTTATCTGTCGACCGTCGAACGCGTGTTCAAAAACCGCGAGATTGCGCGGAATGAGTTTGTTGTAAACGGCCACAAGGTCGACATCGGCAAGATCACCGACGTTGCCGTCAAATCCGTCGAAGGCGCAAACGACGATATCTCGGCCCCCGGTCAGTGCATCGCGGCGCTGGATTTGTGCACGGGTCTGCCCGCCAGCAAAAAAGCCAGCCATGTCGAACCCGGCGCGGGTCATTATGGCATCTTCGCGGGTCGCAGCTGGCGCGATAACATCCGCCCGCTTGTCATTGATTTCATGAACGAAAACAGCCGCAAGCCCAAGCGCCACGCCGCCAACAAGAACAAGGTCGCCTGAACGTCATGCGCCGTAGGCAGGCCTCTGATCTTGCTTTCGCCTGCAACTGTGGCGCGCTGAGCGGCCATATCAAGGCCGCTGGCGTTTCATCGGGCACCCATGCCGAATGTTTCTGCCACGACTGCCGCGCAGCGCAGCTTTATTTCAAGCAACCGGACCCGGCCCCCGGCCCCGTCGATGTTCTGCAAACCTCGCCCGAATTTATCATCTTCGAAACCGGGGCCGAACATCTTGCGCTGATGCAGCTGAGCCCCAAAGGAATGCTGCGTTGGTATGCAAAATGCTGCAACGCCCCGCTGGCCACGACAACCCGGACGCCAAAGTTCCCGTTTGCGGGGTTCATCGGAAAACGCCTGCAACACCCTGAAAAACTGGGCCCCGTCGTGACCCGCGGCTTTGTCCCCGGCCCCGGCGGCAAGCAATCGCATCAGGGCCTGCGGCACGCGGTCGTCGGGCTGTTGTCCCGCGTGGTGAAATCGCGCCTCTCTGGCCGCTGGAAGGACACGCCGTTCTTTGACGTCAAAACCGGCGCGCCGGTTGCTTCCCCGGTCATCCTGACCAAGGATCAACGCGCGGGCCTTTACTAGGCCAATCGCAGCGGCACCCCCAGCCAACCCTCTATCGCGGCTATCACCACATCGGGCGCTTCGAGCGACGGCAGATGCCCCGCGGCTTCGATCACTTGCAACTGCGCATCCGGGATCAGATCGGCCATGAAGGCGTGCTTGCGAACCGGCGTCAGCGTGTCATGCGCCCCACACAGGATCAGCGTCGGCACATTGATCCGACGCAGCGTGACCTGCTGATCCGGTCGTCTTTGCAAAACCCGCATTTGCCGCACGAAATGATCCGCACCCTGGTCTTCGGCCATGCGCAAAACATCATTCAGGATCGGAATACGCTGCGACCCCGGGGCCAGCGTGTCCGAGCCTACAGCCTTGCGCATCACATCCTCAAGCCGCCCGGCCTGCGCACCCACAATCAGTTCTTCGCGCGCCGCCGCCATATGGGGCGTATCCGCCTGCCCGTCCGTTGCCATCAGACACAGCCGCGTCACCCGATCGGGCGCACGGCGGATCAGGTCCAGCGCCACCATGCCGCCCAGCCCCTGCCCGGCCAGCGCAAACCTGCGCGGCAGCACATCCAGCAGGCCCGACGCAATTTCCTCAACCCGTTCGCCCATCAACAGCGGTGCAACCGTGACCGCCCGACTGCGGGACAACGCCTCGACCTGCGGGCGAAACAGCCGCGCATCGCTCATTAGTCCGGGTAACAGAACCAGCGGCTCGATCACGCGGGGCCTCCGTTATCTGACGTCTTTTGCGTCCTTGCTTAGTCGCAGGATGAGAGGTTTTGGCCCGATGGGCAAGTTAATCTTCAGGGATAATCCAACCCGCGAAACCGGGGAAAATCAGCGTATCGCGCCTGCCGTTGGGGCGTACTTTCACCCGGCACTCCGCCGGGCCGCAACAGGCAGCCGCGCGGCGCGATATAGCTGTCGATCCGGCGCACCGGTTTGGGTCGCCAGACCAGATTAAACGCGCAAAGCTTGGGAAAGAACCAGATCTCGGAATAGTCCAGATGATCGTGCATCCACCACGCCAGATCACGCCAGTCGCGGCCCCGATCATATTGATCGGCAAACCAGGGAATGACGATGGACGCCCCCGCGATCCGCGCATCTCCCTCGCCCCGGTCCCAGATATGGCACTCCAGCGGATTGTCATTGCGCGCGCAATTCAGCTTGTTCTCATTGCCAAACCGGTTCAGCGAGGGCGAGCGATATCCCGAACGCACGGCAACGCGGCCAAAGGTTTCCTCAAGTGGATCCAGTAAGGTCTTCCAAAACGCGCTCCCGGTCTCGATGGCAAGGTCCGGGTTGTCGGGGATATTCTGTTTGCCATGGAAATTGCCGATCTCGGAATACAGAAATTCGCGCATGTAGAAATACCGCGACAGGCGCACCCGCCCCAATGTCTCCAGACTCCACATGCTGCCGGGTTTTCGCATCAGACCGTCACTCTATCCCATGCTCCGCAAGCCAGCCCCGCATCCCGGCGACATCACTCCGACCCGATCACTTCCAAAACGGCGTGCTCGATTATCACAAGGCAAGACCCATCGGAAAACCGATGATCCGCATCCTTGACCAACAGCAATCGCATATCGGGTCCCGTCGCGTGGTCCAGCAACCGCACTGCCGTTTCTACCGAAACTGCGGTATCCGCAGTACCCTGCAGGAACCGCACCGGAAACGGCAGCTCCAGCGGCGTACGCAAAACCAGACGCTGACGCCCATCCTCGATCATCCGCTTGGTGATGACATATGGCTCCATATAGTCCGAGGGCAGTTCAACATGCCCCACCTCCTCCACCGCCGCCTTCTGCGCATCGGAAAACGAGGCCCAATAGCCATCTTCGGTGAAATCCGGCGCGGCGGCAATCGTCACCATCCCGGCCACCCGTTCCGGCATGACCCGCGCCAGCAATAGCGCCTGCCAACCGCCCATGGATGACCCCACCACGATCAACGGCCCATCCGTCAACCGCGACACTGCCGCCAGCGTATCCTCGTGCCAATCACCGATGCACCCATCGGTGAACGCGCCCGAGCTTTCTCCATGCCCTGAATAGTCAAACCGCAAGAACGCCTGACCCCGCTCTTGCGCCCAAGCCTCAAGATGCACCGCCTTGGTGCCCTCCATATCCGACTTGAGCCCGCCCAGAAAAACAATCGTCGGCCCTGCGCCTTCACTCTTGTGATACGCCAGCCGCCGCCCCTGCGCGGTCTCCAGAATCTCTGCCTCTGCCATGAAACCCTCCGTTTTCCCACATCATGCACGACCACCCTGCACTCGCAATTCCAACTTCATCTTTTTCCAAATACTCCGGGGAGCGGGAGGGGCAGCGCCCCTCCCACCCACCCTTGACACAAGCACCACCACCTGCCACATGGGCCAAACACACATAACCCGCAACCGGGCGTTCAGTGGGCGCCAAACCGACGAGGAGAGCCAGCATGGCTTTGGACGCACAATCCGTCTCCCTTACCTTTCCCGATGGCAATGCACGATCTTATGACGCAGGCATCACGCCCGCGCAGGTGGCGGCCGACATCTCGACCTCGCTGGCCAAAAAGGCCATCTCGGCCACGGTGAACGGCCAGCACTGGGACCTGCAATGGCCGATTAACGCCGACGCGCAAATCGCCATCCACACCATGAAGGATGAGGAACAAGCCAACGAGCTGATCCGCCACGATCTGGCCCATATCATGGCGCGCGCGGTGCAGGAAATCTGGCCCGACACCAAAGTGACCATCGGCCCGGTGATCGAAAACGGCTGGTACTATGACTTCGACCGCGCCGAACCCTTCACCCCCGAAGATCTCGGCCAGATCGAGAAAAAGATGAAAGAAATCATCAACAAGCGCGACGCCGTGACAACGGAAGTCTGGGACCGCCAGCGCGCGATCGATTTCTATACCGCCAATAACGAGCCCTATAAGGTCGAGCTGATCGACGCCATCCCCGGGGATGAGCCGCTGCGCATGTACTGGCACGGCGATTGGCAGGACCTGTGCCGCGGGCCGCACCTGCAGCACACCGGACAAGTGCCGGGCGACGCGTTCAAACTGATGTCCATCGCCGGCGCCTACTGGCGCGGCGACAGTTCGCGCCAGATGCTGCAACGCATCTACGGCGTGGCCTTCACCGGCAAGGAAAAGCTCAAAGCCCACCTGCACATGCTGGAAGAGGCCGCCAAACGCGACCACCGCAAGCTGGGTCGCGAGATGAACCTGTTCCACATGCAGGAAGAAGCCCCGGGTCAGGTGTTCTGGCACCCGAACGGCTGGACCATCTACACGCAGTTGCAGGACTATATGCGGCGCAAACAACGCGCGGGCGGGTACAACGAGATCAACACGCCGCAGGTCGTTGACCGCAAATTGTGGGAGGCCTCGGGTCACTGGGAAAAATACCAGCACCACATGTTCCTCGTCGAAGTGGACGAAAGCCGGGATGGCGAACATGATGACGCAAGCTCGAAAAACCGCGATCAGACCCGGATCAACGCGCTGAAGCCGATGAACTGCCCTTGCCATGTGCAGGTGTTCAATCAGGGCCTCAAAAGCTATCGCGATCTGCCGCTGCGACTGGCGGAATTCGGATCTTGCTCGCGGTTTGAACCGTCGGGCGCGTTGCACGGCATCATGCGCGTGCGCGGGTTCACGCAGGATGACGCCCATATCTTCTGTACCGAGGATCAGATTCAGGACGAATGCGCGCGGTTCATCGACTTTCTGGCAAATGTCTATGAGGAACTGGGCTTCAAGGAGTTCGAGATCCGTTTTGCCACCCGTCCCGAAAAGCGCGTGGGCACGGATGAAAGCTGGGACTATGTCGAAGGCGCGCTGGAAAACGCGATCAAGGCGGTGGGCCGTGACTATACGCTGGAACCCGGCGACGGCGCATTCTACGGCCCCAAGCTGGATTTTTATCTGACCGACGCCATCGGCCGGGTCTGGCAATGCGGCACGTTCCAGGTTGATCCCAACCTGCCGGGGCGGCTGGGCGCAACCTATGTCGCTGCTGATGGCGACCGGCATCGTCCTTATATGCTGCACCGGGCCTGCCTCGGCTCGTTCGAACGCTTCATCGGCATCCTGATCGAAAACTGGGAAGGCAAACTGCCCTTCTGGCTGGCCCCGCGTCAGGTCGTGGTCGCCTCGATCACGTCCGAGGCCGACGATTATGTCGCCGAGGTGGTCGAGACCCTCAAAGCCGCCGGTGTCCGCGCCGAAGCCGACATTCGCAACGAAAAGATCAACTATAAAGTCCGCGAACATTCGGTCGGTAAAGTCCCCGTGATTCTGGCCGTTGGGCACCGCGAAGTCGACGAACGCACCGTCAGCGTGCGCCGTCTGGGGGAAAAACAGACACAGGTTCAGTCACTTGAGTCTGTAACAAATGAGCTTTCCCAAGCGGCAACTCCGCCCGATCTGCTGTAACATTCGGCACCAAATTGCCGAGAATCCGGCCCCATTCCCGGGGCCGGATTGAAACATTTTCACTTTTCCCCTTCAAAAACAGATTGTTAACGCGCAAGATGGCATGACTATCTTTGACGCGCTTGTGAGACACGGGCTCGTGAATTCAAACACGGGGTCCAAGCCACTAGTTTGGTTGGTGTCACAAGCAGACACACGCAGTCAGCAAGAGGATTATTCGAGATGTCGAACACCGCAAAAACCCTGGTTATCGCAAGCGCAGTTGCAGCCGCCGTTTCCGGCGCCGCCACAACAGCGTCGGCACAAGCAAAAGAGAAATGCTATGGCGTATCGCTGGCCGGTCAGAACGACTGCGCCGCAGGCCCCGGCACAACCTGCGCGGGCACTTCGACCGTTGACTATCAGGGCAACGCCTGGACCTTGGTCGACGCAGGCACATGTGCCGATATCGCGCTGCCGGACAACCGCAAAGGTTCGCTCGAACCGCTGGATCGCGACCTGCCGGCATAAGTTCGGCCATACGAAAATTCAGGGGGCGGGCAATGTCGCCCGCCCTTTTCGTGATCAAGGGAGCGATCCATGTTGGACGATGCACTCAGGTCGAACCGACTGCCCGCAGCGCCGGGTGTTGGCTACAAACCGCAGCATTTTTCGCAGATACTTGACCACGCAAAGCCCGTTTCCTGGCTGGAAATCCATGCCGAGAACTACATGGGCGACGGCGGCAGGCCGCTGGCGCAGTTGCGTCACCTGTCCGAACAATTTCCGATTTCGGTCCATGGCGTTGGCCTGTCCATCGGCGGCGAAACCCCGCTGGACCGTGATCATCTGGCCCGGCTGAAACATCTGGTCGGCTGGCTGAACCCCGCCAGCTTTTCCGAACATCTGGCCTGGTCCACACATGACAGCCACTTTCTGAACGACCTGCTGCCCCTGCCCTATACCGATGCAACCCTTGCCCGGGTTTGCGACCACATCGATCAGGTGCAAGAAGTTGTCGGGCGGCAAATGCTGCTGGAAAACCCCTCCAGCTATCTGGCCTTCGAAGAAAGCACATGGTCCGAGCCCGATTTCCTGCGCGAGGTTTCGAAACGCACCGGCTGCGGTCTGTTGCTGGACGTAAACAATGTCTTTGTCTCCGCCACCAATCTCGACTTCTCACCACAAGGCTACATCGACGCCTACCCCCTTGAACTGGTTGGCGAAATTCACCTTGGCGGCCATGACGAGGATGAGGACGACCATGGTCACCCCCTGTTGATCGACAGTCATGGGCGCGAAGTCGTCGATCCGGTCTGGGCGTTGCTGGACTATGTTCTGGAAAAATCCGGCCCCAAACCCGTTCTGGTCGAGTGGGACACGGATGTGCCCGACTGGCCCGTTTTACGGGCCGAGGCTGAACGCGCGCAGGTCGCGCTGGACCGGGTACCGGCATGAACGTCACGCAGACCGACTTCCACGCGGCCCTTCTGGATGCAGCCCAGCCGGTGCCCGACGGGCTACTGGATGCCGCGTCGCAGCCCGCCGGTCGCCGCTTCAGCGTCTATCGCAACAATGTCGCCGTTTCCCTGACCGAAGCCATGCATCAGGCGTTTCCCGTGATCACCAAATTGCTGGGACCGCAGAACATGGACGGGCTGGCGGGGATTTTCCTGCGCCAACACCCCCCGACCTCACCCCTGATGATGTTCTATGGCGAGGAATTCCCCGCGTTTCTGGCGGGCATGGAGCAACTGTCTCATCTGGGATATCTGCCGGATGTCGCGCGACTGGAACTGGCCCTGCGCCGCGCTTATCACGCAGCCGACAGTCAGCCGATCGACGCGCAGGCACTGGCCATTCCGCCCGAGGATCTGATGGCGGCGACGCTTACAATTGCCCCGGCGGTGCGGATCGTTCGCTCGGACTGGCCGATTTTCGGGATCTGGCAATTCAACACCCAGACCGACGCCCCAAAACCCGAAGCCGGGGCGCAGGACGTCCTGATCACCCGCCCCGAATTTGACCCCGAACCCAACCTGCTGCCCCCCGGCGGCGCAAGCTGGATTTCCCGAATTCAGACCGGCCTCAGCATCGGTGAGGCGTTCGAGGCAACCATCGTCGAAACACCCGAGTTTGACCTTGGAACCACTCTGGCACTTCTCTTGCAGGGCGGTGCAATAACTTCCGTGACTACAGAAAGGCCCGAGACATGACTGCTCTGATCTCATTGCACAACAACACACTGGGAAAGCTGGAAATGACCTCTGGCTGGCTGACGCCGACCCTGGCCAGACTGGTCTTTGCGGCGACGCTGCTGATCTACTACTGGAACTCGGCAACCACCAAGCTGGGCAGCGGTCTATTCGGATTCCTGTTCCCCTCGGACGGCGCCTATGTCCAGATTTTCCCCAAAGCGATGGAGGCTGTCAGCTATGACAGCTCGCAATTGGGTATCTTCCACTGGGCCATTGCCGTGGCCGGAACATGGGCCGAGTTTCTTCTGCCGGCGCTGATCCTGATCGGCCTTCTGTCGCGTTTTGCGGCCCTTGGCATGATTGCGTTTGTCTGGGTCCAGACCATCGTGGATGTCAGCGGGCATGGTGCCGCGTTGGGGAATTTCTTCACCGCAGCGCCGAACATTCTGGATCAACGCACCATGTGGACCTTTTTGTTGCTGGTTATCGTAATCAACGGCGCAGGTCCGCTCTCGGTCGATCGGATCCTGCGCATCAAGTAAGCTAGAAATGTGCCTTGGGCTCGTCCGGTTTACCCGCGGCCAGCCCAAGGACACCGGCAACCCCGGCAAAGGCAATCGGGAACATGGTGAAGACACCAAACCCAAACGCGTAATACATTCCCGCAGCAGAAATCAACAAAAGCACCCCGGCAATCAAGGCACGCGACTGCGCCATGGCCCCGCCCGCGATGGCCAGCAAGGGTGCCAGAATTGAGGCCGTTTGAACCAGTTCGGGGTTCTCAACCTGTTCGGCAATGCCTTTGATTTCGCCAAACTGATTGATCAGTTCGACAAAACCATAGCCGAAAAACCCGACGATCATGCCGACCAACCCGGCAATGATTCCCAATATCATGGCTGCGTTACGCATTCATTCTTCTCCGCAATTTGCGGTCAACACATATGCAGTGGATCACCCAACTCCAAGGCTTTTGCGGGTTTCCTCGGACCAGCCCAGAAACAACTGGCCCTCAGATTCGATCAGCGGGCGCTTCATCAGCGTCGGATGATCTGCCAAAAGCTCCGCAATGGGTCGAGTGCGTTCGTCTTCATCCAACCCGCGCCAGGTTGTTGACCGGGTATTGAGCAAAGCCTTGCCGAAAGTTTCCAGCGCCTGCGCCATCACATCGTCGGGCACGCCCTGAGCCCGGACGTCAACGAAGTCTGCATTTGAGATATATTTCAAAGCCTTGCGGCAGGTGTCGCAAGTTTTCAACCCGTAAAGGCGCATATTTCGTCGGCTCCTGTTGTTGCTAAATATTGGGCAAAACTATCATCTTAGCCCGGTTGTCCTTGATTTTTTACTTTACCGTGCAATGTTGAAAAAGGTGAAACACGCAATTCGGGCCGTTCCGTTTGGGCGAAACAGTGATGTGTTGCGGTTGCGCCAACCACCGCCCCCGCCAATTTGCGGGACAACGTGAAAGAAGAAGGGAGACACGGGAAATGCCAACTGGCACCGTGAAATGGTTTAATACCACCAAAGGCTATGGGTTTATCGCCCCCGATGAAGGCGGCAAAGACGTGTTTGTTCATATCTCAGCCGTAGAGCGTTCCGGTCTGACCGGGCTCGCAGACAATCAGAAAGTCTCGTACGAGTTGCAGGACGGTCGCGACGGACGCCAGATGGCGGCTGACTTAAAACCATTGTAACTGCGCACCCGCCTTTGGCGGAGCATTTCAAATAAGGTTGACGGCCCGGCTCGGCCGTTGACCGACCAATGCGATTGGTCCCCACTAGGTTCCTCGCCACCCAGAGCGAACCCGCCTTTTCATTGCATATTGTTCGATCATGATGCCAGCGCCCCGGCATCATGAGATACTTTATCGCAACGCGATCAGCCCTCGCGGATCACGGCCTCGAACTCGCGCCATTCCCGCGCCGTCATGCCGGAATTGTCCTGCGTGACGTTTTCGCCAGACAACATCCGGCGCAGACATGTCACCATCTGGGCCGAGAGATTCACGGCCCCAAGCCGATAATCCTCGAACGCGCGATAGGCAAAAGGCACCCAATCCGCCGCGATCTTGCACATGGTTTCGGCATACACCCGGATTTCATACTGCGCATGAGGATCGGCCCGCAAGCGCAGGAAATGGAACAGGTTGTGCAGATCAACCTTCCAGTACCACTGCGTATAAATATTCGCAGGCAGGTTCATCCGCGCCAGCTCGCGCGCAAGGCCCTGCTGTCCGTCCTGCCCGATCATCGCCTCGTAATTGTCGTAGCACCGCGCGCTATCGGCTTTGAGGATTTCCAGAACGCGCGCCGCCTCTTCGCCTTGCAGCGTATCGCCCCGACCCTGATTGTTGATCTCGGACTGCGCCGCGACATGCTCGGGCGCGGGGATATAGAACTCGCGATCCAGGATCGAATAGCGCGCCGAGTATTCGTTCACATTGGCCGTCCGGTGACGAATCCACTGCCGTGCGACGAATACCGGCAGCTTCACATGCAGCTTGATTTCACACATCTCGAAAGGCGTCGAATGCCAGTGCCGCATCAGATAGCGGATCAACCCCTCGTCATTCTGCACCGATTTCGTACCCTTGCCATAGGACACCCGCGCCGCCTGACAGATCGCGGCATCGTCACCCATATAGTCGATCACACGGACAAAACCGTGATCCAGAACCTGATGCGCGGTGTACAGGTGGTCTTCCATCCCCGGGGCAACGACGCGGCGGGTTTGCGTTGTTTGCGCTCGTTGCTCTTCGATTTCGGCCAGTTGGTCGGAAGACAGCGGCATGAAATGATCCTTTCCAGAAATGAGTCGCCGACCACTATATATCGACGCATCAAACACCGAAACCGCCAGATGTGCGGCGTAGCGCGCAAAATTGGATTTGTGTCCGCCCTGCCCCTCGACACGTCCCAACAGCGCGCTAAGCTGCAAAGGATCACAATCAGAACAAGGAAAGCCGCAATGGGGCTGACATATCTTCACACCATGGTCCGCGTGAAGGATCTGGAAAAATCCATGGCGTTCTATGCGCTGCTGGGCCTGAAAGAAACCCGCCGGTACGAAAGCGAGGCCGGACGATTCACTTTGGTCTTTCTGGCCCCGCCGGGACAAGAGGATGCACCGATCGAGCTGACATATAATTGGGATGGTGATGACGGGTTGCCTGGCGACAGCCGTCACTTCGGGCATCTGGCCTATGGGGTCGACAATATCTACGAGGTTTGCCAGCACCTTCAGGACAATGGCGTCGTCATCAACCGCCCCCCGCGCGATGGGCGTATGGCCTTTGTTCGCTCGCCTGACAATATCTCGGTCGAATTGCTGCAAAACGGTGACGCGCTGGAACCGGTCGAGCCTTGGGCCAGCATGGAAAGCACAGGCCACTGGTGATCCGGGCGCTGGCAGCCTTGGGGCTGGCCGGTCTGGCTAGCCCCGCCTGGTCCGCGCCGTGCCGTCTGGCGCTGGCACTGGCCATGGACATCTCGACCTCGGTCGATGCGTCCGAGGACACGCTGCAAAGACAGGGGCTGGCCGCAGCCCTGATCGCGCCCGAGGTGCAAGAGGCATTCCTTGCCGCGCCCCTGCCCGTTGCGCTGGCGGTGTACGAATGGTCAGGACGCTTTAACCAAACCCTCGTGCTGGATTGGCATCTGGTTGCGACCCCTGCGGACCTGCTTGTTGCCGCCCAGCGGATCGGGCAATCCGCACGTTCCCAGACCGAGTTTCCAACGGCAATGGGCCACGCGCTGGCCTATGGCGCCACGCTGATGCGGCGCGCGCCAAACTGTCTGTTTCGAACCATCGATATCTCGGGCGACGGCCAGAACAATGACGGCTATGGGCCCGGGACTGCCTATAAACATTTCCCGTTCGACAACATCACGGTCAATGGGCTTGTTATCGATGCCGCAGACTCAGATGGCGAAATCGATCTGATCCCGTTTTACCGCAATAACGTCCTGCATGGTTCTGGCGCGTTTCTGGAGATTGCCGACGGATTTGAGGATTTTGAACGCGCCATGCGGCGGAAACTCGAGCGCGAGTTGAAAGGGCTGCAACTCAGCGCTTTGGGCAACGAGCCGAGACAATGATCCGGGCGTTTGGCGTCATACTGTGCCTGCTGTGCGGTCCTGCCGCATCTCAATGCCGTCAGGCGCTGGCATTGGGGCTGGATGTCTCTGGCTCGGTCGATGGGCGTGAATACCGGGTGCAACTGGGCGGTCTGGCCGCGGCCCTGAACCACCCCGAGGTTGTTAGCCTGTTTCTGTCAAACCCCGCCGCCCCCGTGCGGCTGGCCGTGTTTGAATGGAGCGCGGCCGAGCATCAGCGGATGCTGGTCAACTGGACAGACATTCGCGCGCCCAGCGATCTGGCTGCAATCGCACAAAAGCTGGATGCCACACAGCGCGGCAACGCCCCGCGCAGCACCGCTGTCGGATCGGCGATGATGTTCGGTGCCGGTCTGCTGGCGGGTCAACAGGACTGCTGGAAACGCACGCTGGACCTGTCCGGCGACGGCAAACACAATGTCGGTCCCCACCCGCGCGCGGTGAAATCAGAGCTTCAGGCCTCCGGCATCACCATCAACGGCCTTGTGATCGGCGCCGATGATCCCAAACAGGGCGACGTGCGCTTTGTCGAGATATCAGAGCTTTCGGCCTACTACACCGCCTGGGTCATCCTTGGCCCCGATGCCTTTGTCGAGGTCGCCTTGGGCTTTGACGCCTACGAAGAGGCGATGACCCGCAAACTGATCCGGGAGCTGGACGGGCTTACCCTGTCACACTTGCAGCGTTCGGATCAGTAGATATACCTGATCTGATCCGTCCAGTACCGCTCGACCCGGCGCAGCGCGGTTGTGATGTCCTCGATCCCTTCGGCCCCCAAAACGCCGCGATCCTGCAGACCACCTGCATGGCGCGCAAACAGTTCGGCGACAATGTCGCGTATCTCGCGCCCTTTGGGCGTAAGCCGAACCCGAACAGACCGCCGGTCAATCTCACATCTCTGGTGATGCATGAACCCCATTTCAACCAGCTTTTTCAGGTTATAGCTGACATTGCTGCCCTGATAATAACCACGGCTTTTCAACTCGCCTGCCGTGACCTCATGATCGCCGATATTGAACAGCAACAGCGCCTGCACGGCGTTGATCTCAAGCACGCCGACGCGCTCGAACTCATCCTTGATGACATCCAGAAGCAGCCGGTGCAGACGTTCGACCAGGGCCAACGCCTCAAGATAGCTGGTCATGAATCCCTTGGCGCCCGGTGCGGCGACCTGCATTTCCATACTCATCCGACCCTCCGATTCAGTCGCGCTGTTTCAGGCAGGATGAAAGGAATTCCCCAAAATTCAGTTAAGCGGGTTTTTCTTTATTTTTGAAAGGTCTGCGCGATATCAGCTATCAGGTCAGCCAGGGGCGCAGGTGCTGCGGCCTGCCCTGTCACCCATTGGTAAAGGTCCTGATCATTTTCGTGCAGCAACGCGTCATAGGTATCAAGCTGCGCCACGTCCATCGCATCCAGGTTGCGATCGGCATAGGCGGTCAGGATCAGGTCCATCTCTTTGATGCCACGGCGCATCGAGCGCATTTTCATGCGCTTGATGCGGGTTTCGCGGGGTTCGTTCACTGGTCGCGTTCCAGTTTCAGGCGCAACGCCTTTTCCACACGGGCCAAACGCTCGGAACTGGCGCGCATCTCGCCCCGGATGGTACGCAGTTCAGCGACCATCTCGGTCAATTCGGTATCCTCTTCGCCGGTCAGGCTGGTGGCATCCATGCCGTCACCCTCGCCGGTCAGCAACCACATGATCGAGACATTCAGCAACCCCGCCATCATCGACAGCTTGTTGGCGCGCGGCTCGGACAGATCATCCTCCCACGAGACGATGGTCGCTTTCTTGACACCCAGTCTGCGCGCCAGCTGCACCTGAGTCATTCCAGCATATTCGCGCGCGCCTGCGACCCTGTCACCGAAGGTGGCTGCATCTGGCCCGAACCAGTCTGTTTCTTCGGTCATCACTGTCTCCAATCCTCGAATGTCATATGTCTTGATCGTTATCGGGGCGCACCCTATGACAGTCAGGCTGAACATACAAACCGAGGCCGACCATGAGTTTCCTGTCTGCGACATTGTCACGCGTAAAACCCTCGCCCACCATCGCAATGACGGCAAAAGCGGCCGAATTGAAGGCCGCCGGGCGCGATGTCATCGGCCTCAGCGCGGGTGAGCCGGATTTCGACACCCCGCAGAATATCAAGGATGCCGCTGTTGCAGCGATTGCCGCAGGCAAGACCAAATACACCGCGCCCGATGGCATCCCCGAGCTAAAGCAAGCCGCTTGCGCCAAGATGAAGCGTGATCACGGGCTGGACTATACGCCCGCCCAGATTTCTGTCGGAACCGGGGGCAAGCAGACGCTCTATAACGCGCTGATGGCCACCATGAACGAGGGCGACGAGGTGGTGATCCCCGCGCCCTACTGGGTCAGCTACCCGGATATGGTTCTGCTCGCAGGTGGCACGCCAGTCGTGGTCGAAACGTCGCTTGAGAACAATTTCAAACTGACCGCAGATCAGCTTGAGGCGGCGATCACGCCCAAAACCAAATGGTTCATCTTCAATTCGCCCTCAAACCCGACGGGCGCCGGCTATAGCCGTGCGGAATTGAAGGAACTGACCGACGTTCTGATGCGGCACCCTCATGTCTGGATCATGTCCGACGATATGTACGAACACCTGAACTATGACGGGTTCGAATTCTGCACCCCGGCCGAGGTTGAACCCGGGCTTTATGACCGGACCCTCACCTGTAATGGCGTCTCAAAAGCCTATGCCATGACCGGTTGGCGGATTGGATATGCGGCGGGTCCGGTCGAAATCATCGCCGCCATGCGCAAGATCCAGTCTCAGTCCACCTCGAACCCCTGCTCGGTCAGCCAATGGGCCGCAGTCGAGGCGCTGAACGGGACGCAGGATTTTCTGGCCCCAAATAACGAAATCTTCAAACGCCGCCGCGATCTGGTGGTCAAGATGCTGAACCAGATCGACGGTATCTCGTGCCCGACCCCCGAAGGTGCGTTCTATGTCTACCCTTCCATCGCGGGCCTGATCGGAAAAACCACGCCCGCGGGAACGGTCATCGACACTGACGAAGCCTTCGCCACGGCGCTGCTGGAAGAGGCTGACGTGGCCGTGGTCTTCGGCGCGGCCTTTGGCTTGTCGCCCAATTTCCGCGTCAGCTATGCAACCTCGGACGAGGCTCTGACCGAAGCCTGCACCCGCATCCAGCGCTTTTGCGCATCCCTGACCTGATCGGAGGCCCCTGATGTCGGCTGAGTTGCCCGAATATTACTTTCGCGTGCGCGAAAACGGAGCGGTCGTGTTCAGGATCGACACCGAAAACCGCCAGCGCCGGATTGAGATGGATCAGATCGCGGTCATCAATATCCGCAATGGCGAGGTCAAGCCGCACGGGCAACGCAGCCTGACCGACGCTGACAAAACGGAAATCGCGCGCTGGATAGAGGATCGCAAAACCCTGCTGGCGCAGCGCGATATCGACGACATTCACCGCGCTGTGGATTACCTGAACCTGACGACCCAATGGGCGCAATCCAAGGCCACGCCGGACCAGCTTGAGGATGTGACGGACCGTTTGCTGATGGCCATGCACGATCTGCGGTCGGTTCTGGTGCGCAAAAAGGCAGACCGGCTGCGGAAAGACTGACGCGATCTATTGCGCAGGCACACCAACGATGCGTACCGAGCGCAACCAGAACCGCGCCATCAGCATCACCGCCGCAAAGGCCAGCCCAAGCACCAACCCCAGCCAAACGCCGATCCCGTCCATCCCGACAACAAAGCCAAAATAGTAAGAGGCCGGGATGCCAATCGCCCAATAGCTCAGCGCCGCCATCACCATCGGGATATTGGCATCCTGCAGCCCTCGCAACAGACCCAGCGCGATTACCTGCGCCCCGTCAACCAGTTGGAACAGCGCCGCCATGGCCAGAAGGCCGGTGCCGATCAGCAGGATCTGGGGCCGCTGCGGATCATCATGCTCCATGAACAGCGAAATCAGAGGCTCGGCGCAGGTCAGGAACAGGATCACCGTCAGGACCGACACGACCAACGACATAACTGTCACCGCAATCGCCCCTTTCTCAAGATGCGGCCGATCCCGGCGACCCAGCGCATTGCCTGCCCGGATGGTTGCCACGTTCGAGAGGCCCAGGTGCACCATGAACGTCGCCGAAGCGAGGTTCAGCGCGATCCCATGCGCCGCCAGCGGCACCGGCCCCAGCCAGCCCATCATGACGGCTGAGGTCGCGAACAACGACACCTCGGCAAGCGTAGTCAGACCGATGGGAACGCCCAGTCGCAGAACACTCAGGAACATCTCCCAATCGGGGCGCCAAAAGCGTTGGAACAGGCTGTGTTCAGGCAAGGCCCGCACCGCATAGATCACCACCGCCACCAGCGACACGATCTGCGTCACGACCGAGGCGATGGCAGCCCCGATCACCCCCAACTCGGGCGCGCCCCAATTGCCGAAGATCAACGCATAGTTCGTCAGCGCGTTGACCAGCGCGGCCACCAACGTAATCCAAAGCACGATCTGCGTGCGCTCCAACGCAGCCAGATAGGATTTCAGTACCATCACCAACAGGGCCGGGAATATACCCCACCCGGCAACCCGCAGATATTGCGCCGCTGTCTCAGCGATTTGCGGCTCCTGCTTGAGGGCGATCAGGATCGGATAGGACCACCATAGCATGGGCATCATCACCGTCGCATAGATCAGCGACAGCCACAGACCCATGCGGGTCGAACGGCGGATACTGGTCTCATTCTCTTCGGCAGCCGCCGTCGCGACCATGGGCATCACGGCCCAGCCGAACCCGGCACCAAACAGAAACAGGACAAAGAAATAGCTGTTGGCCAGCGTCACCGCCGCCAGCGCCTCGACCCCGTACCATCCCAACATGACCGTATCGGTCAGGCCAATAGCGAACTGCGCCAGATGCCCGCCGATCAAAGGCAGGCCCAGCACCGTAATCGCCTTGAAATGGGCGGGATATGTCGTTGTCCTGTTCATTCCATCAGCCATATGCGCGGCTAACCTGCGGGACAAGAGCAGATCGCTAAAATATCACAATGAGATTTATCTCGCCGCCCAACCCGGGCATTGCGTCGGGTCGGGCTCCGGGGTCAGACCTTCAGCCCACCCGTGTATCGGGATGCAGGGCGGTCCCCAGAATATGCTCGGACCTGTGGATGACATGATGGGCCTGACCAACGATCAGGGGGTCGGGCTCTCCGACAACGTCCATATCCTTGCCGGGATAATCCAGCGTCGACAGGAAATGGCGCATACAATTCAGCCGCGCGCGTTTCTTGTCATTCGATTTGACAATGGTCCAGGGCGCGTCAGCGGTGTCGGTGTAAAAGAACATCGCCTCTTTGGCTTCGGTGTAATCGTCCCATTTGCTCAGGCTCGCCTTGTCGATCGGCGACAGTTTCCACTGCTTCAGCGGATCAATCTCGCGACTCTTGAACCGGTTCTGCTGTTCGGGCCGGGTCACCGAGAACCAGTATTTATATAGCTGGATACCCGACCGCACCAGCATCCGCTCCAACTCGGGCGTCTGGCGCATGAACTCAAGGTACTCGTTGGGCGAACAGAACCCCATCACCCGCTCGACCCCGGCCCGGTTGTACCAGGACCGGTCGTAGAACACCATTTCACCCTGGGTCGGCAATTGCTGAACGTAACGCTGATAATACCACTGCCCCCGCTCTTCGTCGGTCGGCTTGTTCAGCGCAACCACACGCGCCTGCCGCGGGTTGAGGTGCTCCATGAACCGCTTGATCGTACCGCCCTTACCGGCGGCATCGCGGCCTTCGAACAACAGCACAAAGCGCTGGCCGGTTTCCTGCGCCCACAACTGAACTTTCAGCAACTCCGCCTGCAGCTTGGCCTTCTGCGCCTCATACTCCTTGCGCGCCAGCTTGCGGTCATAGGGGTATTTGCCGCTTTCAAACGCCTGCCGGATTTTCTCGGGGCTGGGCGATGGCGCTTCGGCCGAGACCGGCCCTGCGGAATTGATCTGTGATGGAGTTTCTGTGGTCTTGGGCGCTGCGTCCATGCGTTCTTTCTCCTCGGGGTTGCCTTTGCGCCGAACTCTAACAGCCCCCACAGACCCTCGCTTTGATTGGTGTCAAACTGACTTATCTTTGCACCCGAAAACCCCACCCTTCATCTTTTCTAAAATACTCCGGGGAGCCGCCATTGGTGCGCCATTGGTTCAAGCACCAATGGCGGCGGGCTGACCCCTCGCCCCCACCCTCACCGATGTCCCCAATCATCAGGATTATCCGAATTGTTCGGAGACAACCCCAACACATCCCCCTCGGTCGAACACCCCAGCCCCAACACAGTGCGATTGGCGTAAGAGAAATAAGAGCAAACCTGATTGATCTCCAATATCTCACCATCGTCCCACCCGGCCTCACGCAATGCCTGAACATCGCCTTCAACCATCCCGGCAGGGTTTTCCGTCAGCTTCCGCGCATAGTCCATCGCCGCAACCTGCGCCGCGCTCAGGGGCGCATCCTCTGGACAACGCGCCTCAATCGCGGCCCGTATCGCATCGCCGCGCGGCGCGTCATTCAACAGCCGCTGCAACCCGCTGAAATGATGCTCGACACAATAGCCACAGCCGTTCAGCGAGCTGACCCAAACGCCCAGAACCTCAAGAAACCACTTGGGAACCTTGTTGCCCGAATGATGCAGCGCGGCCTTGTACATGGCCATATGCCCCTCCATCGAATGAGGGCGCAAACTGTGCGCCATCATGATGTTGTCCACATTGTTGCCGGGGCCAGTCACCCGTTCATAAAGCTTCTTCAACCTGCCGGTCGCCGCCTCAAAAGGAATGGTTTCAATCCAACTCATACGGCCCTCGCTTTGTTTCTGACTTGGCTTTCGGCAAACTGTAAGAGCGTTTTGTCCAGGTGACGAGGCAAAAACAGCACCCGACGGCTGGCAGAACACAAATATGTTCTCTTTTCGTTCTCGCCCCTCTAAGATACCCAAAAGCCAAAGGACCACCCATGCCGGACCAACGCGCCAAATTCGAACACTTCAAACTGCTTCACCAGCGGCCCGAGGCATTTGTCATGCCCAACCCGTGGGACGCAGGGTCGGCCCGGTTGCTGGCCCATCTCGGCTTTGACGCGCTTGCGAAAACCAGCGCCGGATATGCATTCTCAAAAGGCAAACGCGATTCCTTTGCCGCACTGGGCCGGCACGAAATCCTTGCAAACGCTGCCGAGATCGCAAACGCCGTGGACCTGCCGGTCTCGGCCGATCTCGAAGACGGATTCGGAAGCACCCCGCAAGCCTGCGCCGAAACGGTCAGCGCAGCTTGCCGAACCGGCCTGATCGGCGGCTCGATCGAGGACGCAACAGGCGATCCCGACGCCCCGATCTATGACATCGCCCACGCGATTGATCGTATTCAGGCCGCCGCCGAGGCCGCGCGCGGTTTGCCGTTTCTTCTGACCGCCCGCGCCGAAAATTACCTTTGGGGCCGGACCGATCTGTCCGACACCATCAAGCGCCTGCAAGCTTTTTCCGAAGCCGGAGCAGACGTGCTCTATGCCCCCGGCCTGCCGGATCTGGACGCGATCAGAACCGTTTGCCAAGAAGTCGACAAACCCATGAACGTCGTCATGGGCCTCAGCGGCGCGACCTACTCGGTGCCCCAACTTTCGCAGGCAGGTGTGCGCCGCATCAGCGTCGGCGGTTCATTTGCCCGAACCGCGTTTGCCGCCCTCAGGTCGGCCGCGCAGGAAGTCATGACGTCAGGCACTTTCAACTACGCCCAGAACGCCATCCCCGACCGCGAAATCAGCCAACTCATGGCACAAAACAAGCTGGCTGACCGCGACTAACCCGATGTGCCCGCGGTTTTCCCATGCTCAATCCAGCCACAACACCTCGCGCCCCTCTTCCCCCGGACCACATCACCTGCCATAATGGGGGCAAACCCAAGAATAAGAGCAGCACCCATGCCCGACGATCTGTTGACGCCCGAAGCCACCACGACCTATGACGCCTCGTCCATCGAGGTGCTCGAAGGGCTGGAGCCTGTCCGCAAACGCCCCGGCATGTATATCGGCGGCACCGATGAACGCGCTTTGCACCACATGGTCGCCGAAATCCTGGACAACTCGATGGACGAAGCGGTCGCGGGCCACGCCAACCGGATCGAGGTCGAGTTGCACGCAGACTACGCCCTGACCGTGCGCGACAACGGGCGCGGCATTCCCATCGATCCGCACCCGAAATTCCCCGACAAATCCGCGCTCGAGGTCATCCTGTGCACCCTGCACGCGGGCGGCAAATTCTCGGGCAAAGCCTACCAGACCTCGGGCGGTTTGCACGGCGTCGGTGCATCCGTGGTCAACGCGCTGTCCGATTCCATGGTTGTGCAGGTGGCCCGCGACAAGACCCTGTTCGAACAACGATTCTCGCGCGGCGTCCCTCTGGGCCCCGTGGAAAAGATCGGCGCGGCCCCCAACCGGCGCGGCACAACGGTGACCTTCCACGCCGATGCCGACATCTTCGGCCACCACAAGTTCAAACCGGCCCGCCTGTTCAAATCCATCCGCTCCAAAGCCTACCTGTTCTCGGGCGTCGAAATTCGCTGGAAGTCCCATATCGACGACGGCGAAACCCCGACCGAGGCAACCTTTCACTTCCCCGGCGGCCTCAGCGATTACCTCAAAGAAACGATGAACGGCTCGTCCACCTACGCCGAACAACCCTTTGCCGGCACCGTGGACTTTCAGGAAAAATTCGGCACCCCGGGCAAGGTTGAATGGGCGATCAACTGGACGCCCTCACGCGACGGGTTCATCCAATCCTACTGTAACACCGTCCCCACGCCCGAAGGCGGCACCCACGTGGCCGGCTTCTGGGCTGCGATCCTCAAGGGGATCAAGGCCTATGGCGAGCTGATCAACAACAAGAAAGCCGCGCAGATCACCCGCGATGACCTGATCACCGGCGGCTGCGCGCTGGTGTCGTGCTTCATCCGCGAGCCGGAATTTGTCGGCCAGACCAAAGACCGCCTCGCCACGGTCGAGGCGCAACGGCTGGTCGAAAACTCGGTTCGCGACCATTTCGATAACTGGCTCGCCGCCGACACAAAATCCGCAGGCGCGATTCTGGATTTCCTGATCCTGCGCGCCGAAGAACGCCTGCGCAGGCGGGCCGAGAAAGAAACACAACGTAAGTCCGCCACAAAAAAACTTCGTCTTCCCGGCAAGTTGGTGGACTGTTCAAGTTCAACACGGGACGGAACCGAATTATTCATCGTCGAAGGAGATTCTGCGGGCGGTTCCGCAAAAATGGGTCGCGACCGCAAAACCCAGGCATTGCTACCCCTGCGCGGCAAGATCCTGAACGTGCTGGGCGCAGCCAGTTCCAAGCTGGGCACCAATGCCGAGATCAACGACCTGACCCAAGCGCTGGGCGTGGGCCTTGGCACCAAGTTCAACGTCGACGACCTGCGCTATGACAAGATCATTATCATGACCGACGCGGATGTGGACGGCGCGCATATCGCCTCGCTGCTGATGACGTTCTTCTTCACCCAGATGCGCCCGATGATTGACGCGGGCCACCTGTACCTCGCCTGCCCGCCCCTCTACCGCCTGACCCAGGGCGCCAAACGCGTCTATTGCCTGGACGAGGCCGAGCGTGACGAATGGCTGGAAAAAGGTCTGGGCGGCAAAGGCAAAATCGACGTCTCGCGCTTCAAAGGTCTGGGCGAAATGGACGCCAAAGACCTGAAAGAAACCACAATGGACCCCGCCTCGCGCAAACTGATCCGCGTCACGATTGATGAGGACGAACCCGGCGAAACCGGAGACCTCGTCGAGCGCCTGATGGGCAAGAAGCCTGAACTGCGGTTTCAGTATATTCAGGAAAACGCGCGGTTTGTGGAGGAGTTGGATGTTTGAAAAATGTCTGAAAATTCTGCAGACACTTCCCACAACAAGAAAGACAAGTTAGGCCGACTGCGGATCATACGCGCGATCAAAATCTTTAGTCTGATTTGGGTTGCATTTGTAATTTGGGCGGTGATTTTCCCCGATTACTTACCGGTCGCTAGCGCACGATCAAAAGTCTATCTTTTCGTAGCCGTTTGGTGGCCACTGGCGGGTTTTCTCTATTTTGCTGCGGCAAAATCAGATTGACTTGTGGTTCTCGTCGAGCGCTTGATGGGCGAGAAACCTGAACTGCGGTTCCAGTATATTCAAGAGAACGCGCGGTTTGTGGCGGAGTTGGATGTTTGAAATCCGGATAAACATTTGATATTAAGTGATATAATTTTCGATAATAATGCCTTGCGACCTTGAATTCAGAAAGGATTTTCGAAGATGAATCTGCGAAAAATCGCTTTCAGCTTAAGCGTTTTTCTATTCAGTTTTATGGGCCAAACATCTGGAGCGCTTTCGGAACCCGAAACCGAAGCACTATGCGCTGAACTCAAACGCCTCGGCGGAAACGTTGAATCCCTGACAAACAAACTAGCGGACTCTATTCACCATAACCGTTTTTGTGATGACGGGGGCGAGTGTTACACTCCTGCATCAAAACGCATCGAAGACTATAGCTTATTCATAGTAGCCCCAACCGGCGTTGATGTAGCGAAACCGCTAAAAAATAGTGTTTTTCCGTCGCTCACGAAACTCAATGAAGTCACCCAAAAACACGCCAAGTTGCAAATCCCTGAAACGTTAAATTTTTTGGCGCTGGTATTTGTGGACGAAGAGGATTCAACAGGCGAACACAACGCTACAATCGACAACATAATTGCCCCTGCAAACCTAGGATCTTCAGAAACACGCAGAAAGATATTCTCAAACTGGCTGGAAAGTAACCTTCTGTGTAATGAGATAACCACAGAATACGATACCGGTGCGATCCAGGACGCGCAGATTTGGATAAAACTTGGGTATTCTGATGACGAGACCTTTCCCTGCGTAGAAGCCGTTATGATGAAATCAATGGGCCTTAGGAAGCTTGAAGATGCCAGATATTACAAAGGTGGCTTGGGAAACTCATGGCTTGACGCAAACTCATTAGGTTTAACCGTTCTGTATTCGGACCTCGTGAAGCCGGGTCAATCTCATGCGCAAACTAAGTTGAGACTAAAAGACGTCTTTGAGAATAGTTGCCAATAAATCTATCAGTCTTCAGCAATCGTAGGATGGGTTTCTAACCCATCAAATTTCCCACATCCAGATGGGTGTAAACACCCATCCTATATCACCACAACTCCCGCGTCCTATCCCGGTCATCTCCCCGTAGGCCGGGCTTCAGCCCGGCACTCCAAACGCCCTCCGATTTCGCCCTTCACACGCCCGAATTCCTAACGGATTCTAAACACTCACTGCCCCGAAAAATTTGTACAATCAGAACAAACCCCATCTGAAATCACGTACAAATCATACAATTCCCGATCTCCGACCGTTTGGGCGTCAATCCGACACCCCCTCCAACCACTCCGCAATCTGCCCCGCTGGCCCCTCCCACCCCGGCTCCATGAACAGAAAATGCGCGTGGTTTTCGACCGGCAAAAACGTCGCGCGGTCTCCGTAAAGCTTCGCCAAAGCGCGGCAGGTGTTGGGGTTTACGGCCCGGTCCTCGGTGCCGGAAACGATCAGAACCGGGCAGTCAACCTTGTCGATATCGACCTTCATCGCGTGGTGATCGTCGAACATCCAAAAGAACATCTCGAACATCACCCGCCCACTTTCGGGACCAAGCTGGTCGAAGACCTCATGCTGCTGCGCCTCGGGCATCTTGTTCAGCGCAAAGGGGGCCATCAGGTCGAAATCGACGCGCATGGGCTGTTTCCAGAACGCCCCGCCCTCCATCAACGCGCGCGGCACGGCGCGTTCGTCGTCGGTTTCGGGCAGCGTCCCCCAAGCCGCGTTCGGGTTGATCAGAACGATGGCGCTGGCCAACCCCCGAGACGCCACCTGCTGCGCGACCACCCCCGCAATGGCATGGCCCAGCAGCACCGGCTTACTGTCCAAGCCTTGTAAAAACTCAGTAATATCATCGACATAGTCCATGACGCTGGTGTCGGTCAGGCCGGGATCGGGATCGGCCTTGGGGTCTCCGTCATGATAGCGCAGCGCGGGGGTATGCACCGTCCAGCCGCGCGCGCGGAAGAAGCCCGCGTAGTCTTCCATACACCACGGCCCGGCAAAGGCCCCGTGGATCAGAACTATCTCTTTTGTCATGAAAATCTCCCTCACCTCAACGCAGTATGCGAGGTGAGGGAGCGGGTCTGCAACCCTGTTACAGCGCGGATTTGAACAGCGCAGTCAGATTGTCTTCGGTCAGTTCAATCGGGTTGCCGCCGCAGGACGGATCGATGATCGCGCCTTTGACCAGTTCAGGAATGGAGCCTTCAGTCACGCCCAGATCAGACAGTTTACGCGGGATGGCGAAGCTGTCATTGAACTCCTGCACAAAGGCGCGGAACCCGTCAAAGCCACCGTCGATGCCCAGATAAGCCGAGGCCTGCTGAAAGCGATCCGCGATGGCGGGGGCGTTGAAATCCAGCACAGCGGGCATACAGACCGCGTTGGTGGTGCCGTGATGGGTGTTGAACACCGCGCCAATCGGATGGCTCATCGCGTGGATCGCGCCGAGGCCCTTTTGGAACGCCGTCGCCCCCATCGCCGCTGCGCTCATCATCTGGGCACGCGCTTCGATATCGGTGCCATCAGCATAGGCGCGCGGCAGGTAGTCCTTGACCAGCCGCATCCCCTCCAGCGCGATGCCCTGGCTCATGGGGTGATAATGCGGGCTGCTAAACGCCTCGACACAATGGGCAAACGCATCCAGACCGGTGCCTGCGGTGATGAACTTGGGCATTCCGACCGTCAGTTCCGGATCGCAGATCACGACTGTGGGCAGCACCTTGGGGTGAAAAATGATCTTTTTCGCATGGGTTTCCGAGTTGGTGATAACGCTGGCGCGCCCCACTTCGGACCCGGTGCCGGCCGTTGTTGGCACCGCGATGATGGGCGCGATGGCGTCCGCATCCGCACGGGTCCACCAATCGCCGATATCTTCGAAGTCCCAAACCGGGCGCGTCTGACCGCACATAAAGGCGACCATCTTACCCAGATCCAGCCCCGAACCGCCGCCAAACGCGATTACCCCGTCATGGCCACCCGCATTATAGGCGGCAACCCCGGCTTCGAGGTTCTTTTCATTGGGATTCGGGTCCACGTCGCTGAACAGACCGCGGCCCAGCCCTGCGGCCTCCATAATGTCCAGCGTGGCCGTGGTGATCGGCAGGTCGGCCAAACCCTTGTCCGTGACCAGCAGCGGGCGCTTCATTCCGGCGGCGGCACAGGCCTCGGGCAGTTCCTTGATCCGGCCAGCGCCGAATTTGATCGCGGTCGGATAGGACCAGTTTCCAACAAGGCTCATGATGTCACCTTTTTCAGATGGTAGGATTTGGGGCGCGTCAGGTTGTGGTAGCCGATGACCGACAATCCGCCACCGCGCCCGGTGTTCTTGCAGCCCGTCCAGCACAGGCCCGGGTCCAGATAGTCCGCTCGGTTCATGAATACGGTGCCGGTTTCGATTTGGTCCCCGACGTGCGCGGCGCGATCCACATCTCGGGTCCACAGGCTTGCGGTCAGGCCAAACTCGCTGTCATTCATCAGCGCGATGGCCTCGTCATCCGAGGACACTTTCATGATGCCGACGACAGGCCCAAAGCTCTCATCCCGCATCACGCGCATATCATGGGTGACATTGGTCAGAATTTGTGGGGTCAGATAGGCCCCGCCATCATCCTCGGGGAAGGTGTCGATATGGACCACCGCTCCGGCCGCAACGGCTTCGGCAATCTGCGCGCGCACCTCATCGGCAAAGCGCACATTTGCCATCGGGCCCATCGTGGTCTCGGGGTCCAGCGGGTTGCCCAGCTTATAGCCTTTCACCAACTCAACCGCCCTGGCGACGAAATCATCGTACAGGCTTTCATGCACATAAATCCGCTCGATCCCGCAACAGCACTGGCCCGAGTTGAACATGGCCCCGTCGATCAACGTATCGACCGCCGCATCCAGATCTGCATCCTCCATGACATAGCCCGGATCCTTACCGCCCAACTCGGTACCAACACCGGTAAAGGTGCCCGCCGCAGCGCGTTCCATCGCCTGCCCGCCACCGACCGAGCCTGTGAAGTTCACAAAATCAAACGCCTTGCCCGCGATCAGATCATTGGTCACATCATGGCTGAGGAACACATTCTGGAACACATCATTCGGTACCCCAGCCGCGTGGAACGCCTGTGCCATCCGTTCGCCCACCAGCAGGGTCTGGGTGGCGTGTTTCAACACCACCGCGTTCCCTGCGATCAGCGCCGGCGCAACCGTGTTGATCGCCGTCATGTACGGATAGTTCCAAGGGGCCACTACAAATACCACCCCATGCGGGATGCGCTTGATATAGCGTTTAAAGGTCTCGTCCTCGCCCACTTCAATATCAGCCAGCGATGCCCCGGCAATCTGCGCCATATGGCTGGCGCGCTCATTGAACCCACCGAATTCGCCACCATAGCGCACCGGGCGCCCCATCATATGCGCAAGCTCGGGCACGATCTCATCATTCATTGCGCCGACAGCAGCAACTCCTGCCATTACAAGATCAACCCGCTCCTGTAACGGCCGCGCCGCCCAAGCCACCTGCGCCTCCCGCGCTCGCGCCGCCGCCTCAAACGCCGCTTCGCGCGCCAACACTTCGCGCTCCGCAAAAACCGATCCATCAATCGGCGAGACACATTGCAACATCTGCCCCATAGTCACTCCATCTCGAAGAACAGCAGGGTCCCCTGCTTCATCTGTCAAAAAATATCCCGGGGGTCTGGGGGCAGAGCCCCCAGCCTGATCCGACCTCAAGCCCGCTCGAACCCGCGGGCAATTTCCCAATCCGTCACCACGCGTTCGA
This sequence comes from Ruegeria sp. E1, assembly GCF_056534225.1. Lineage (NCBI taxonomy): Bacteria > Pseudomonadati > Pseudomonadota > Alphaproteobacteria > Rhodobacterales > Roseobacteraceae > Ruegeria > Ruegeria sp. E1. Next base: position 202,934 of record NZ_JBQFPE010000005.1, read on the forward strand.
ACTCTTCGATCTCAACCTCGGCGGCACGTGCATAATGATCGACCACCTCGTCCCCCATGGCGGCTCGTAGCATGGCCGACCCATGCAGAGCATCCCGTGCGGCTCGCAGGTTGCCGGGGATCATGCCCGTCTCACCCTGATAGACATCCCCTGTTGTGGGTGGTTGCAGCTCCAACCCTTCCTCGATACCGGCGATTCCGGCGGCCAGCATACCCGCCATCGCCAGATAGGGGTTCATGTCCGAGCCCGGTATCCGGCATTCAACCCGTACTGACTTGGTCCCATCTCCACACAAACGGAAGCCCGCCGTGCGGTTGTCCACCGACCAGATGATCCGCGTCGGTGCAAAAGTGCCCTTCATGAACCGCTTATAGCTATTGATATACGGGGCCATGAAATAGGTGTAGTCGGCGGCGTATTTCAGCAGACCCGCCATATAATTCTTCATCAAATCCGACATGCCGAGCGAATCTTTTTCGTCGAAAAAGACCGGCACCCCGTCAGACCATAGCGACTGATGCACATGGGATGAACTGCCCACCTTTTCATGATGCCATTTCGGCAGGAACGTCGCCGCGTGACCATGCTGCCAGGCGATCTCTTTCACCGCATTTTTGGCGATCGAGTGATATTCGGCCGTGTCCATCGCAGGCGCGTATTTGATGTTCAGCTCTTCCTGCCCGGTCTCGGCCTCGCCTTTCGAGTTCTCAACCGGTAGCCCCGCATCCCACAAATGGTTGCGGATCGGGCGCATCACATGTTCTTCCTTGGTGGTCTGAAGGATATGGTAGTCTTCGTTGTAGCCCGAGATCGGCTCAAGATTGCGGAAGCCTTCCTTGCGGATTTCATCAAAGCTTTTCTCGAACAGGAAAAACTCCAATTCGGTGGCGCACATCGCCTCATAGCCCATCGCCTTCAGACGATTGACCTGACGTTTCAGGATCGAACGCGGCGCATGGGGCACTTCCTCATGCGTATGGTGATCCAACACATCGCACATCACCATCACCGTGCCCTCAAGCCACGGCACCGGGCGCAGCGTGGTAAGATCGGGCTTCATGACATAATCGCCATACCCCCGTTCCCAACTGGTCGAGGCATAGCCGTCAGGCGTCCCCATCTCAAGATCGGTGGCCAGCAGATAGTTGCAGCAATGGGTCTCTTCCCACGCGCCAGCCACAAAATGGCCCGCATGAAACCGTTTGCCCATCAAACGTCCCTGCATGTCGACCATGCAGACCAGAACGGTGTCGACCTCTCCGGCTGCGACCTGCGTTTTCAGATGCTCGAATGTCAGCATACGTACCCTCTGTGCTATGCGAGAATTTTCGACGAAAATTCTTGGCCCCATTGCGACCGGCCCGCATTCGAACGGGCCGGTCAATTTCTATCAGCCGTAGCGATAAGGCCGTCCGGCCTTGAGCATTTCGGCGTTATAGCGTTTGAAGATATCCACAACCTTCGCCTTGGTCTCGGATTCCGCCGCAATCTCGTCCCAGAACTTCACCGCAGCCTCTTCGACAGTTGCCCATTCCGCATCCGGGATGGTTGTCAACTGCATCTTGGTGCCGTTCACGCGCAGGTTGGCCTCGCCACCCCAATACCACCACTGACGATAGTAATGTGACTGATCGCAGCAAGCGCGGAACAGGGTTTGCAGGTCTTCCGGCAGTTCGTTCCAACGATCCATGTTGGCAAAGAAATGACCAGCCCAGGCACCTGAGATATTGTTGGTCAGAAAATAGTTTGTCACATCGGCCCAACCGACCGTGTAATCTTCGGTGATGCCCGACCATGCGATGCCGTCCAACTCACCGGTTTGCACCGCGACCTCGATATCCTCCCACGGCAGAGTGACAGGCACCACACCGAACTGGCTAAGGAACCGACCCGCAGTCGGGAAGGTGAAGATACGCTTGCCTTTCATGTCTTCCAGCGAATTGATCGGGTCCTTGGTGGCAAAATGGCACGGGTCCCACGCGCCTGCGCTGATGTGCTTGACGCCTACCTTGGAATATTCCTCGTCCCAGATTTCGTTCAGACCCCACTGGTTGAACAGAACCGGAACGTCCAGCGAATAGCGCGACGCAAACGGGAAGTAGCCGCCAAAGACGGTCACTTCGGTCGGCGACGCCATCGAGTCGTCATCCGACTGCACCGCATCAATGGTGCCTTTTTGCATGGCGCGGAACAGTTCGCCGGTCGGGACAAGCTGGTCTGCGTAGAACAGTTCGATCTGCATCCGGTCGCCGGCGATCTTGTTGAACATCTCGATCGCCGGATCGATCACATGGGCCGCCAGCGCGGGGCCGGCATAGGTTTGCATCCGCCAGGTGATGGTGCTCTGCGCCAGCGCAGGTGCCGCCAGCGGTGCCGCAGCAACGCCGACACCGGCCGTTTTCAGAAACTTACGTCTTGTCGTCATGTCAATTTCCTCTCCGATTAAGTTTACGTGCCCGTTTGCCGGGCATTCTGGTTAATTTCCGTAGACATATCCGGGCAGCCAAAGCGCGATTTCCGGGAAGACCATGATGATAATCAACGCCAGAACCATCACACCTACAAACGGGATGATCGAGCGATAGATGTCCTTGAGCCCAATCTCGGGCGGGGCCATGGCGCGCATCAGGAACAGGTTATAGCCGAAGGGTGGCGTCATATACGCGATCTGCGTGGTGATCGTGTAAAGCACGCCGTACCAGATCAGATCGAAACCCAGAGCACCGACCAGCGGCACATAAAGCGGCGCAACAATGACCAGCATCGCCGTGTCGTCCAGAAAAGTGCCCATGACGATAAAGCTCAGCTGCATCAGGATCAGGATCATCCAGGGTGACAGGCCCAGCTGTTCGGTGAAGAGATTGTCGATGGCCTTGACCGCACCCAGCCCGTCAAATACCGCGCCAAAACCCAGGGCCGCCAGAATGATCCACATGAACATGCACGAAATCGCCAGAGTGTTCTTGGTGCAGGTCTCGAATATCTTCCATGTCATGCGCCGCTTGAGGATCGAAACGATCAGCGCGGTCAGGGCACCAATGGCAGAGCTTTCCACCAGCGAGGTCCAGCCGTTCACAAACGGCACCATCATCGCCGCAAAGATGATCAGCGGCAGCGCCCCTGCCCCCAGCAGCCGGATCTTCTCGGCGCGCGTAACCTCGTGCACGTCCTCCATCGCCGGGCCAAGCTGCGGCTGGATGCGACAGCGTATCCAGATGTATAGGATGAACATCGCCGCCATCATCAACCCTGGCAGGATACCAGCCAGCCAAAGCTGCCCGACGGGTTGCCGCGCGATCATCGCGTAAAGCACCAGCACGACAGATGGTGGTACAAGAATGCCCAGACTGGACCCGGCCTGTATGACACCAGTCACCATGATCTTGTCATACCCACGCCGCAGCAGTTCGGGCAGCGCAATTGTCGCACCGATGGCCATGCCAGCAACGCTGAGACCGTTCATGGCAGAAACCAGCACCATCAGGCCGATGGTGCCAATCGCCAGCCCGCCGTTTACCGGACCCATCCAGACATGGAACATCCGGTAAAGGTCATCTGCCAAACGGCTTTCCGACAGTACATAGCCCATGAAAATGAACATCGGCAGCGTCAGCAGCGGATACCACTTCATCAGCTTCATCGCGGCCGAAAACGTGATGTCCTGCCCGCCTGTACCCCACAGCGCCAGCGCGGCGATGGTGGCGACGGCTCCGATAGCACCAAAGACGCGCTGTCCGGTGAACAGCATCAGCATCATCAGGGCAAACATGAAGATGGCGATGTATTCCTGACTCATACCCGCTTGACCCCGATATCTTGCCCTTTGATCCGGGCAATGTCCTTAAAAAACTCCGAGACCGCCTGAAGCAACATCAGGAAAAATCCGAAAACCATGATCGCCTTGACCGGCCAGATATAAGGCCGCCACGCGGTTGACGAGCGTTCGAGCCGTCCAATTTCCTCGCTGCCGGTCAGCAGGCCGGCGAAGTAGGAAACCGGCGCGTCGCCCCAGTATCCAAGGCTGTAGGCAGTCGACCCCAGACCGCCGTAAAACAACACACCCAGATACAGGATCAGCAGCAATACGGTGAAGGCATCAAACCAGGCTTTCCTGTGCGGCGACCAGTTGTGATAAAACAGATCCATTCTCACGTTCGAGCCCAGCTGGATCGAATAGGGGCCGCCCAGAATGTAGTAGGTGACCATCGCAAACTGCGCCATTTCCAGCGTCCAGAGCGACGGAAGGAAAAAGGTCTTTGAGATCGAAGACCAAAGCAGGATTCCCATCATCGCAAACAGGCCCCACATCATGACCCGCCCGATCCGGTAGTTGATAGCGTCCACGACCCGCACATATCCGGCCATCGCCCCGATCACGCCCGCCCCCTTTCGCGCAAATCAGACAAGGTTTGCGCTATCCAGGGTGCAAGGAGGTCAGCCATCGCCTGTTGCTGTGACCATGTCTGGATCAAGTCGTTCCGGATCTCGATCATCACATTCAGTAACCCGTTCGGAACAGCCTGAACATCCAACGTATGCGCCACACCATCGGCAGCGGAATAAGGCTCGTTCAATTGGGTTTCAAAAGACAAGCTATCTGGTGCCGATGCCATCATCGCCCTGGCAAAGCGGTCATCTGCCCCATGCAAAAGCCCCAACTCGACCGCGCGGTGTCGGCCCCGATAGACCGGCGTAAAGCTGTGGATGGTGACCATCAGTTGAAGCGTATCTTGATGGCGCGCAATCTCATCAGACAAGGCCGTTTCGAACGGGCGATAAATATGCGCGACACGCTCGGCGCGTTGTGCCGGAGCCAGATTCGCATTCGCAGGGATCGTTATATCCTCGCTGCGGGTCGGCATCGCATCGCTGGCCTCGGGCGGGCGGTTGCAGTCATAGACAAGCCGCGAGATACCGCCATGAACCAACGGGGCCGACAAGTGTTGCGACAGCGTCTGCGCAACCGGCAAGGCACCGGGATCCCATGCGATATGGCTTTGCAGCGCATCAGGGCTCAGCCCCATATCTCCAAGAAACTCCGGAACCCGGTTCGACGCATGTTCGCACACCACAAGGGCCGAGGGCGCTCCCTCGGCCTTGGATATGTGAACAACCGGCCCATACCGGAATGTGATGTCCTGCGATTCCATCTGGCTCATGCGGAAAAATCTCCACATTACCGGTTCACCTGTCAATAATTTTCCTGTATAAAATCGAACGGGATTGTTCATAATGTCAAAATTTATACGAAGCGATCCTGAAACCGAAGGAGGCAGCCCATGCGGGTGACCGAAAAGCTCCTTGCGCATCGGGAAGAGATGACGCCGTCCGAGCGTCAGCTGGTAAACGTATTGCTGGATGATTATCCGATGGCAGGGCTGGGCAGCATTACGGAACTGGCCGGCATTGCCTCAGTTTCGACCACGACCGTGGCGCGGATGCTGCAAAAGACCGGATTTGATGGCTATCCTCAGTTCCAGGCTGCCGTGCGCGGAGAGGTCAAGGAAATGATCTCGGGGCCCGAAGCCAAACGCGATGTTTGGCAAAACGATTTGCCTGAGGAACATATCCTGAACCGCTATTCGCGTCAGGCCTTGGAAAACCAGAAACGATCCGTTGACGAGGTCGACCCCGGGGAGTTTGACAGCTTCTGCCGCCTGCTCTGCGATCCCAAACGCCGCATATTCATTACCGGTGGCCGCATTACCGGGACGCTGGCGAGATATCTTTATCTGCACCTGCAAATGATCCGTCCGGATGTCAAACTGCTTGCCGATGCCGCATCCTGGACGCACGATCTGCTGGAGGTCCGAGAGGGCGATGTGCTGGTGGCGCTGGATGTGCGCCGGTATGAAAACACCACGCTGCTGATCGGGCAACTCTGCCACGAGCGCGGTGCTGACGTTGTGCTGCTGACAGATCAATGGCGCTCGCCCATACACAGGCTGGCCAAACACACGTTTGCCACCCGCATCGCAGTTCCCTCGGCCTGGGATTCCATGGCAGCGCCGCTGGTGCTGATGGAATGCGTGATTGCCGAAGTACAGGAACGTCTCTGGGACAGCGTCAAGGAACGGACCGATGCGCTGGAGCAGGCGTTCGACAGAACCAAGCTGTTTCGCAAATTTGGTCAAAGTTCGGGGTCTTAGGCCCCACCCAAAAGTTTCGTCAGCTACAACTGCGCGTGAGGACTGTTGCCAGTACACGCGCAGGACGTACACTTGGACCTATGACTTTTGTTGCCGAGAACCAACTGCCACTGCTGATCCTGTTCTTTCTGGCCGGGCTCATCGGAACGGGCTTTCTGTTTCGCAAACCTGCAGGACATCGGGCGTGGAAACTGGCCGATCTGGTTTGGGTCGTTCTGGGTGGCATCGGCGCGCTGGTGGCGATCCTGGCGGGGCTTTATACAGCAGACAGTTCGCGACTGGATCGCCAAATCGACGTGGCCTATGCGGCGACGCTGGCCTTTGATCGCGACGCAGCTCGGTTCCGCTTGCGGTTCTGCGACCCGGCCTATGACCCGGATACCGCGGTGCTATGCGAAAAGGTCGAGTTCCTGTCGGCCTCGACCGCCAGCAACGCGGACCTGCCTTTGTTCATTGCCGTGACAAACGAAGTCGCGCCCCTGCAAGGACTGCAATTTCTGTTCGGGGGGGCGTCGAAAGACGATATGGATGAAGCGCGTGATATGGCCGCCAAGGCAGATGCCTTCAATATTGATCAATTCCTTGTCTTTACTTCTTTGGACGAAGCAACTCAGACGGCAATCGACAATATGCGCCGCAAGGTGCCTGCCATTGCCGGAGACTACCTGATACTGGCGCAAAGCTATGACGATCTGATTGAACAGGTCGGCAAGCTGAAAGATGAATGGGAATATCTGCAGGCCAACGCGCATATTCTGGTTCTGCAAATCATCGCCCTGTGCCTCGTCAGCTTTGCAGCCCCGTTCCGTCTGGGCAAATCTCTGGTCGAGCTGCGCGCTTCGTTCAGCGCCGATAAGCCCGCGCCAGCCGTTCAGGATCAACCCCCAGAAAATACCGTACCAGCGTCCAAAGATTCCGAGCGCCCCGCCGCAACCAACCCTGACGGGTATAGCGTTCCGCACTCGTGATGGCATCCGCCCGCAACAGGGCCGCGCGCGGCAGTGCTCGGACCAACGCGACATCTTCCATCAAAGGCTGATCCGGGTAGCCTCCGGCAGATAGATAATCCTGCCGCCGGACCAGCAACCCCTGATCGCCATAAGGAAGGCTGAACAAGCGGCTGCGCAGGTTCGCCCAGCCCGCAACCCAAGCTGGCCCAAGACCGCTGGCCCTGAACTTCAGGCGAAACGCTGCCGGCCTGCCTGTTGGCAGATGGTCCAAGACGGTATCGGTCCAGCCTTGTTGCAGTTCAGTGTCAGCGTGCAGGATCAACAACCAGTCCCCTTTTGCCGCTTTGCAACCGCGACGCAGCTGACCACCGCGAGATGCGGGGCCGATTATGACGACAGCGCCCGAGTCCTCGGCCATTTGAACCGTCGCATCGCTTGACCCGCCGTCGCTAACGATCAACTCGCGGATCAGACCGGCCTGCAGTCCCTCCATCAACGCCTGAAGCGTTCGCGGCAACTGGTCAGCGGCGTTCAGAGTAGGGATAACGATGCTGATCGGGGCGGACACGTGTGAAACCCTCTGGTCATGGCGATGCGATCCCCTATATCACGAGGCCAAGACCATTGACGAGGATCAACCCATGCCCAATCGCCGGATTTTGCGCCTGACCGGGGCGGACACCGACAGCTTTTTGCAAGGTCTGATCACCAATGATGTGAACCGGCTGGACGATGGGCTGGTCTATGCCGCCCTGCTGACACCACAAGGTAAGTATCTGGCGGATTTCTTTCTGAAACGTGAAGGCGAAGCGGTATTGCTGGACGTCGCCGAAGAATTGGCGGACGGGTTTATCAAGCGCCTGACGATGTACAAACTGCGCGCCAATGTTGCTATCGAAGAAACAGACCTGAATCTTCGCCGTGGTACAGGGGATGCCCCCGATGACGCCCTGCCCGATCCGCGCCATCCGGATATGGGGTGGCGTCATTACTCAGCTGCGCCGGAAAGCGATGATGGAACCGATTGGGACGCGATCCGGGTGCGCCATTGCATCCCCGAGACCGGCATCGAATTGACGCCAGACAGCTATATCCTTGAATCGGGGTTCGAGGCGTTAAATGGTTTGGATTTCAAGAAAGGCTGTTATGTCGGTCAGGAAGTCACTGCCCGCATGAAGCACAAAACCGAATTGCGCAAAGGTTTGCGGCAGGTCGTTGTTCAGGGCGAAGCGCCGATTGGAACACAAATCCTGTCCAACGGAAAACCTGTCGGCACTTTGTTCACCCAATCAGGCAATCAGGCCATCGCCTATCTTCGATTTGACCGGGCCAACGGCGATATGCAAGCCGGAGATGCCATTGTTCGGCTGGCCCTCTGACGCGCGCTGCTTGATCCCCCTGCCCATCGCGGTATCACTGGTGTCAGGGTAGTCATCGGGATAAATGCATGTTTCGCCTTTACACCGCGATCTGGCGCGCCAGTGCTGGCCGTCAGATCATTCTTATCATTCTGTCTCTGGCAATCGCCGGTCTGGCCGCTGTCCCGCTGGAGTTTCAGCGCGATATCATCAACCATCTGACATCAAAGGATATCGAGGCCGAGCGGCTGCTAACGCTGGGCGTCGGGATGATGGGCGTCATTCTGTTAAGCCTCGGACTGAAATGGGTTCTGGGTTTTCGTGCTGGAACGCTGGGCGAGGATCTGATCCGCATGATCCGTCAGCGCCTGCTGGCCCGCGCTGTGGATGTGGATGAAACCGGCGAAAACATTCGCAAAGGCACGATGACGACTGCGATCTCCGCCGAAGCGGAAGAATTGGGTAAATTCGCAGGCGGTGCGTTTTCAGATCCGGTTGTGCAGATCGGTACGCTGGTCAGTGTGATCGGCTATATCTCATCGACCCAGCCCGGTCTTGGAATGATCGCGTTTTCGATGATTGTGCCACAAATCATCATCGTCCTGATCTCGCAGCGCAAGGTGAACATATTCGTCGCGGAACGGGTGCGGATATTGCGCAGCGCTACGGATGAGCTGACCCTGAAAGACATCAATGAGGTGGCAAAGGGCATTGAGCGCCAATTTGACGAGATATTCGAGACGCGTCGCAAAATGTTCATCTGGAAACTATCCGCCAAATTCCTGCTGAGCGTAATTAACGGCGCGGGAACGGTCGGTGTTCTTATGCTGGGCGGATGGCTGGTTATGCAGGGGCGAACCGATGTTGGTACAGTGGTCGCAGCTACCAGCGGTCTAAGCCGCATTCAGGGGCCAACATCCTTCCTGATCGCTTTCTATCGTCAGGTCAGCGCAAACCGGATCAAATACGATCTGATGCTAGAACTTTTTGGCGACCACCCCGAGCGGTACAGAAAGCTGAAACGCAAATAATAAAGGACCGCAAAAGCGGCCCTTTTCGTGCACATCTCTGCGATTATGCGCGTTCAGAATATTCCATGCTCTCGGTGTTCACCACGATCATCTCATCCTGACCGATAAAGGGCGGCACCATGACCTTGACGCCATTGTCCAGAATGGCCGGTTTGAACGAGTTCGCGGCGGTCTGACCTTTGACCACCGGTTCGGTCTCGACGATCTTGCAGGTCACTTTCTGGGGCAGCGTGGCGTTCAGCGCCTCGGCCTCGTAGAACTCGACCACGATTGTCATGCCGTCCTGCAGAAACGGACGGCGATCACCCAGCAAGTCGGCAGGCAGCTCGATCTGCTCATAGGTCTCGGTATCCATGAAGACCAGCATTCCGTCGGATTCGTAAAGGAACTGCTGATCCTTCTGTTCCAGACGCACACGCTCGACCTTGTCCGCAGACCGGAACCGTTCATTCAGCTTGGACCCATTGCGCAGGTTACGCAGTTCAACCTGCGCAAAAGCGCCGCCTTTACCGGGCTTTACGTGATCCACTTTAACAGCGGCCCACAGCCCGTCGTTATGCTCAAGCACATTGCCGGGGCGAATTTCGTTCCCATTTATCTTGGGCATGACTTATTTCCTTCACAAACGGTTGATGCGTCAGTTGCCGTCCCTATATCTGGCGGGAACACACCTGACAAGACAACGAGACCTAGTGCTGCACCTGCAGCAAGCCATGCAATTGACGCAACGCAACTATGCATTTTAGGTGTATCCGAATCGCACCTAATAGGTCATAAGGACCGTCATGCCGAAAATGCAAGAGCAAGAACAACAAGGATAACGAGATGAGAGATTTCGTTGACGGCACTGCCTTTAACAATGAGCAAGGCAATCGTGCACGCAAGCTTTTCGCGGCCGTTGTATTGGCTGCTCTGGATGATGCTATCGCCGATGACAAGAAATACGGCAATGGCCCCGAACAAATCGCCCGCTGGGCCCGCTCGCGCGATGGGCGCGAGGTGCTGTCCTGCGCCGGTATCGACCCGAACGAGCGGGTTGTGGATGGCCTGATGGAATTCGTTGGCCGCGGTGTGCGCACCTCGGTTGCGTTGTCGCGCGAGGAAAGTGAACGCCGTAACGCTGCGCATCAGGCAGAAGCCGCCTGATCGCAATCTGAACCTGATTGAATAAACGCGCTCCGTCATCCCGGGGCGCGTTTTTCTTTGTGCAGGTCATCTGGTCTTTTCCTTTGCCTGCAAATCAGGTCATCTGCGCTTCAGCAAAGGAGGCAGGCCATGACTCGCGCCATCATGATTCAGGGCACCGGCAGCAATGTTGGCAAATCGGTTCTTGTGGCCGGTCTGGCCCGGGCGTTTACGCGGCGCGGGCTGCGGGTAGCTCCGTTCAAGCCTCAGAATATGTCCAACAACGCCGCCGTGACAGAAAACGGGGGCGAGATCGGGCGGGCGCAAGCGCTGCAGGCACGCGCCGCAAAACGTCCGACGCATACGGATATGAACCCGATCCTGTTGAAACCGGAAACCGATACCGGCGCGCAGGTGATCGTACAGGGTCAACGGGCCGGTACGATGCGGGCTGCGGATTATCGCAAGGACAAGTCAAAACTGCTGGCCGCCGCGCTAGAGAGTTTCGACCGCCTCTGCGCCGATGCCGATCTGGTGCTGATCGAAGGCGCTGGTAGCCCGGCTGAAACCAATCTGCGAAAGGGCGACATTGCAAATATGGGTTTTGCCTGCGCCGCTGGCGTTCCGGTCGTTCTGGTCGGGGACATTCACCGGGGCGGCGTGATCGCGCAGATCGTGGGCACGCAGGCCGTGCTGGACCCGGGTGATCTTGCGATGATCCGCGGGTTTGCGGTCAACCGTTTCAAGGGCGACGTGTCGCTGTTTGACGAAGGCCGCGACGATATTGCTGCGCGGACCGGTTGGCCTTGTATGGGCGTGGTGCCTTGGTTTGACGACGCATGGAGACTGCCCGCCGAGGACATGATGGACATCCGCTCTCACAGCGGTGGCACCTGCAAGGTGGTGGTCCCTCAGCTTGAGCGTATGGCCAATTTCGATGATCTCGACCCGCTATCCGCCGAACCCGGCGTTACAGTTGAAATCGTACCTGCCGGTCGCGCCCTGCCCGGTGACGCCGATCTGGTGCTGTTGCCCGGCAGCAAATCCACCATCGGCGATCTCGCCTATTTTCGGGCGCAGGGATGGGACGTCGACCTTTACGCCCATGTGCGACGCGGCGGGCATGTGCTGGGCCTGTGCGGCGGCTATCAGATGCTGGGCAAGAAGATTTCCGACCCCAATGGCGTGGATGGTCGAGCCGGAGATGTAGCGGGGCTGGGTCTGTTGGACGTGGACACGATCATGGCGGGGCAAAAGCAGGTCACATTGCGCGATGCGACCGCCCTGCCCGGTGGGCAACCCGTCACCGGGTACGAAATTCACATGGGGCGGACCGAGGGCCCCGATTGCGCGCGTGCATGGTTGGAAATCGAGGGTCGCCCCGAAGGTGCCGCAAGCCCGAACGGACGTATTCGCGGCAGTTATCTGCACGGGATATTTGCGTCAGACGCGTTTCGCGCCAGCTTTCTCAAGCAGTTGGGTGCCACCTCGGACCTTGCCTACGACGATGGAGTAGAACAGGTTCTGGACGCCTTGGCCGATCATCTGGAACAGCATATGGACCTTGATCTGCTGCTATCCCTCGCCCGCAATCCGCAGCGGGCGTAGCCGTTACTTCAGGTCCTGCGCTGCAAGGGCCTTGTTGATCTCGCGCCGCACCATCTTGCGAATGTTGCGCGTGATCCCTTCGCCCAACGCGCCCTGCAGTTCTTCGCGGACGATCCTGGCTACCAATTCGGTCAGCGCATCATCGTCCAATGCGGGCTTTGCAGGCTGACGAGGACCGGCACTTCGGGTGAAAATCACTGGCGTGTCTTGTTCGGCTGCCGGTGTCTGTCCGGCAGGGTCTTCGGGCCAGTTCACCGCCTTGGTGGGTGTTCCGGAATAGGCATCGTCGCTTTCGCCGTCCGGCTCCCACTGATCTTCTGTCCGGGCGATTGCGGCCTCAAGGGCTTCGATCTTGGCACTTAGGCTGCCTGCCAAATCGCGTTTCTCTTCGCGCGCAACAGACGGTTCAGGTGGTTCGGCTTTGGTCCCGGCCGCATCCGGCTCGTCAGGTTTGACAATATCACCGGGTTGAAGACGCATAGGAGCGGGCTTGTTTGCCGCTACCTGTTCCGCAGCATCGGTCGTCGCCCTGTCAGGCTGAAGCTCTGGCACAAGTTTGAGAGGTTTGAGGGTTTCCTGTTCACTCACCCTCAGCGATTCGGTCAACACCAACCGACCGGGCTTTCTGTCCGGGGCTGTCGGAACGAAAATGAACTCAGAGTCTTCGCGCACTTCTTCGCTGACCAATCGCTTTACCGAGGACAGAACATCCTCAACACCCGCTTTCACGACATTGTCTGACATTGCTCTCTACCGCTCTTGCCCTTTGGTCCGATTGTAGCCAATCGGACCAATGCGAACAACCAGTAGTATCGCAACCTAGTCGCGCCGCAATGCCTTGAGCACCCGATCCAGGTCTTTGCTTTGCTTGCTGACCTGCGCGGGGGCCTTTTTCACAAGGTTATAGTACAATGTCGGATCGTAAATCTGCACCGCAAGCCCCAGGCGCTCTGCTGTCAGCAAACCCTGTGCCTGCAGCAACTGATAGGCCGCTAATGACCGTTCGGTCCGGGATGCAATCTCAGCAAGTTGCGCATCCAGCAAATCCTGCTGGGCGGCCAACACGTCCAGCGTGGTCCGCGCACCAAGGGTAGCCTCTTCGCGGATACCATCGAAAGCAACCTGCGAGGCGCGCACCCGCTCGGTCGAGGCCGTCAGGCTGGCGGTTGCGGTCTGGAACCGGACATAGGCATCAGTGACGCCCTGCGTGATGTTTTTCTGCACGTTCAACAGATTTGCCCGCGACGCATCGCGCGTCGCCATTGCACGCCGCACCGAAGCCGCCAGTCGACCGCCTGCGTAGATAGACTGCCTCAGATCCAGCGAAACCCTTGCGTCATTGCGGCTGTCGCTGTTGTCATAGCTTTCGGTCACGCCAACATCAGCGTTCAGCCGAATATTCGGCCCAAGATTAGCGCGCTGCTGTTGAACGATCAGATCAAGCGCCCGCACCTGATGCTGGGCCGAGAGGATGGCCGGGTGATTGCGCTGCGCCAGCGATTGCGCCTCGGATTCCGAGCGTGGCAACTTGGGCAGGCTGGGCTGTCCAGCTGTGCGCCCAGGCAACTTGCCCACGGCGTTCACATATTCAGCCTGTGCCGTGCTCAGCGCGCCCCGCGCATCCGCCAGATCGGCGCGCGAACTTGCCAGCTGCGACTCGGACAGGGCAACGTCTGTTCGTGTGACCTCACCCACTTCGAACCGATCCTGCGAGGCGCGCAATTCTTCTGCTGACAGATCGACGTTGTTCTGACGAATGGCAACGGTTTCTTCCTGCAGCAGGACGCTCAAGTACGCAGTGGTGGCGCGAAACAGGATTTGTTGTTCGATATCGATAAGGGACTGACGCGTCGAAAGAACGGTTTCCTGAGCCGATTGCTTACCCAGAACGGCTGCGCCACCGTCATAGATCAACTGGCTGAGGGTCAGGCCCGAAAAAAAGTCCGTAGGCTCATCGGTTGTGACGGTTCCCGCGGCGCGAATGCGTCTGTATTCCTGCCGGATTTGCGCCGTCCAGTCGATGATCGGTCGCAACGCAGACAGTGCGATGGCGACATCTTCATCCGCAGCCCGCAGCAACGCCCGATTCTGTTCGAGAAGGCCGCTGGTGTTATACGCGCCGATGAACGCATCGGTCAGATTGTCGGCCCAAACAGGCCGCCCAGGCAGCGCTCCCAGAGTAATAGTTGCTGTCAAAGCCAGTGCTTTGACGAGCTTTCCCCTTGCCGTCCCACGCATATCGTAATCCTCTCAAACCAAATTTACGCAGCCAACCAACAGTTTGCGTCAGTGTTTTCAAGTAATCAAGGCGGCAATTAATTTTGCCCGTGGACTATAGCGAAAATGCATCCACGCCTGAAAACGCACTCAAAACAGGGGCCGATGCGTTAAATGCATACCGCCATGTGACCCGCCCTGCAGACTTGTGACCTATCTTAACTGTACCTAAATCCCCTTCCATAAACAAACAGGCGATGCGCCCCTGATCCTTGAGTTGATTCAGAATGGCCTGCGGGACCTGTTCGACGCCGCCCTGGATCATGATAACGTCGTAAGGCCCATGCTCTGCCGCGCCCTGCTCCAGCGGACCTTCGTGAATGATGGCGTTGTCAATATCCGCCTCCATCAGCACAGTTTGCGCCTCAGCGGCAAGATCTTCATCTTCTTCAACCCCAACAACCAACTGCGCCATACGCGCCGCAACTGCGGTCGAGTAGCCAAAGGCCGGCGCGATATCCAAAACCATTTCGTCGTTCGAAATATTTAGCGCATCCAGTATCTTGGCGAATGTGCGCGGCTCAAGAATGCAGCGTCCTTTGCCCAGATCGATCAGACTCTCGACATAGGCGGCCTCTCGCTGAGCGTCCGGCACAAAGTTCTCGCGCTTGACGGTCAGCATGGCGTCGATAATGGGGAATTTCGTCACGTCGGACGGCCGTACCTGCGTATCGACCATCGTAAGGCGGCGGGCTGCGAAATCTGTCATGGCGTCGCTCGTTCATCTTCGGCTTTTGTCTGGCTTCTTGCCACATCTGCCCCGGTGCGGCAACGGGCCATGCGCCGGACAGGGCGTGGCAAATCACCACCGACCCGGAAGCTCCCACCGGACGTTTGAAGAAGAGTTTTCCCCTCAACCCTCTGGACCTCCCCCCGGAAAGCTGCTAGAACGCCCCTCACACCACGGCAAGTGATTGATATTACTTGAAAAGGCGAGTTGGCGGAGTGGTGACGCAGCGGATTGCAAATCCGTGTACACCGGTTCGATTCCGGTACTCGCCTCCAATCCCCTCCAAACCAAAGTTCTATTGTGCCGATCTGGGGTCAAGGCCTATTGCCCTATGGAACTCACGGCCTGATACATCAGCCCTTTGGGTGCGAGTTCCTTCGGATTTCACCGAAATTCTCTTTACAGAACCACAGAACTGATGCGTCAGTTAAATCCGACGTATTTGGATGATTTGGCGGGAAATGGTACCGCCTCCCTGGCTTGAACAGGGGACCTCTGGATCCACAATCCAGCGCTCTAACCAACTGAGCTAAGGCGGCACTTGTGGAGGGCGATTTAGCGAACGTGCACGAGGATTGCAAGGGTCTTAGAGCTGAATTCTCCAGCTTTGTTCAACCAGATCGACGCCGAAGGAATGCACAGGCTTGCTGTCGGTCAACTGCCAACCAGATGCGCGGTAGAGTGCACATGCGGCGCGATGGCTTTCGTGGGTCCACAATACCATTTCTCGATATCCTGCGTTGCGCGCGAACTCCATGCAGGTCGTCAGCATTTGTTTTCCGACACCCTGCCCTCTTGCCTCTGGCAACAACAGAAATAAACGTAATTTGGCCGTGTGCTTGTCATGCGAGACGCAAAAGATGCTGCCCAGACGCCTGTCATTCATTTCAGCAATCCAGCCTCGTTCCCGATCAGGATCATGATCCGCAATGAATGCATCCAAAATGCGCGCGACGAGCGGTGCGAAACTGTCGTCAAAGCCATCGTGACGGGCATAGAGCGTGCCGTGCTGTTCAACCAGCCAATCCGCATCTTCGGCTCGAAAACGTCTGAAAGTTACATTGTCCATGCTCTATCTGTCTTTATCAACCGCTTGATTCTCAACCTTCCACACGCTAGCACACAGGCTCATTCCCCGGAGGCACCTATGGGTATCAACACCGAACGCGACATCGAAGCAAACCTGCAGATCGGACCCACTGATCAGGGCATGGTGCGTCTGTTCATCGAAGGCGCTGGTATCGAGATCCC
This sequence comes from Ruegeria sp. E1, assembly GCF_056534225.1. Taxonomy (NCBI): domain Bacteria; kingdom Pseudomonadati; phylum Pseudomonadota; class Alphaproteobacteria; order Rhodobacterales; family Roseobacteraceae; genus Ruegeria; species Ruegeria sp. E1. The sequence continues at coordinate 219,413 of NZ_JBQFPE010000005.1, forward strand.
GATGGACTTTGAACCGGAAGAGGCCGAAGAGATTGCCGAGGAGATCCGTGCCGCCGCACAGGCCGCGCGGGCAGTCAAAGGCTAAACCCGAAGATCGCGCAGGGTCTGTAACCGGCGGGCCGCATCCACCGCAAATTTCTGGATCATCTTTTTACGCCTTGCCGGGGCCAATTTGGTTTCAGGCCCCATGCGTATGATCTCGGCGTCATAGGCATCGGCGATGATCAGGCCGGTTTCGGGCGGGAGCAGATCCACCGGAAACTCGGTATCGACTGCCCAGAAGAATCGGTCACACCAATCCAGATAGCCCTGCCATTTCGAATCCGACTGATAATCAGCCCGGCTGGATTTGCATTCAACCACCCATAGCTCACCTTTCGGGCCAAGCCCCATAACATCCACACGCAGGCCGCGCGTGGGGACGAATTCTTCAATCGAAACATAGCCATGGGTCGTCAGGTGCCTTGAAACACCTCGCGCCAGTTTTTGTCCGGGCTGTAAATCCAACATCATCCTCAAAATGTGAACAATTCATGAACAAAAATCAAGTTCTGCACCTCACTTGACTCGATACCATTTGGTATCATAAATATTGCGATACCAAACGGTATCACAATGAGGTACCCATGAACATGCAAACCCAAAACGCGTTTCGCGCTCTGGCTGATCCAACCCGTCGGGACATCGTTCAGATGCTGGCAGCGCAGGACATGACGATCGCACAATTGACCGATCAATTCGACATGACCCGCGCTGCGGTCAAAAAGCATCTGACCGTCTTGTCAGATGGCGGTCTGATCACCGTCGAGGCACGGGGGCGCGAACGTATCAATCGGCTTGAACCCAAGGGGATGGCCCCTGTTTTGGACTGGCTCGGTTATTTTGACCGGTTCTGGGATGATCGCCTTGCCAATCTCAAGAAAGCAATTGAAGGACCAAAGAAATGACCCAAGCAGTTTTGCAGAAAACCATCTTCCTCCGCGCGACGCCCGAAACGGTTTGGGACTATCTGACCGAACCGGATCGGCTGGCCGAGTGGTTCCACAAACCAGAGCACCCGTTGGCCGAAGGGCAAAAGCTTGAGATGTTTGGAACCACCAGCGGCGATCTGCTGATCTGGGGCGAGGTCAAAGCGGCGCGGCGGCCCGAATATCTGGAATACACTTTCACCGTCAAACCGATGGGCGACGCGGTCAGCGTCGTCAAATGGACGCTGGAGCCTGTTCCTGGCGGTACCCGCCTTGGCCTGATGCATGAAGGGCTGCCGCAAGGCGCCGATGCCTTCGGTCTGATCCTTGCTCTCGACAATGGTTGGGACGAACATTTCGGCAAGATGCGCACCGCGCTACACGAAACTGTTGACGCCTGACCCCCAATGAACCCCTTGTGCGAGCCCGCCAGACACCCTACTTAGGCCTGTGGCGGGTTCTGCCCTTCTCGTGACAGGCAGCATTCCGGTGGCCTTAAGCAATTCCGAGGGAGCTGGCTCTGTTCAGGTCCTGGCCTGATTACCTGGCGCCCACCTGTATATACAGGTCCTCGGGAATCAAAGCCCCACGGTTGACTGGTGGTCCCGCCACATTTTCCCTGATTTTCAGCGTGATGCGCGCACCTCTTGCTTGACCAGCGCCGGTTTCAGCCCATGCGCAACAGGCGTTCCGCCGCGTGGGCCTTTTGGCTTTTCAGCCATGCTCATGATCGCATAGGCGAATTGCACACCCGCAAATACGATCCCGTTCATGAACCAGATCATCAGCAAAGCGATCAGTCCGATTTCCGAACCGGTGATCAGATGGCGCAGGCTGGCTACATTAAAGGTCAAGAGCACGCCAACAAAGATTGCCGAAATGACAAAACCCCAAGCCACTTGCGTGATGTAAAGACGGACCAGTTTGGGCATGGCGAACCTCCTTGCGCTCTGACCTTCAGACTAGCGCGCATGAGGTTGCGGTAAAGGTGTCAGAACGCCTCGGGCTGAGCCTCGCGCGCCATGTGGTCCAGTACGGCGTTGACGAATTTCGGTTCTTTGCCTTCGGGGAAAAAGGCGCGGGCCACGTCGACGAATTCGGTGATCACGACCTTCGGCGGCGTGTCGCTTTGGGTCAGTTCTGCGCCTGCGGCGCGGAACAAGGCACGCAGTGTCGGGTCGATGCGCGCAATCGGCCACTTGGCAACCAGCGCGCGGTCGGTCATCTGATCAATCGGAGCCTGATAGTTGACCGCGTCGTCGACCAGCTTGCGAAAGACGCTGATATCACCGTCCAGCATTTCCTCGCCCTCATAGACGGCGCCAAACCGGTGATCCAGAAACTCGGTCACGACCTGTTCGGTCGTCTGGCCTGATTGCTCCATCTGGAACAGCGCCTGCACGGCATAAAGCCGGGCGGCGGATTTCATCAGGCGTTTCTGGTTGGCCGGTTTCGGCGCGTCGGTCTGTGTCATGCTGTCGTGGATCCGTTGCTGTCGCCCGCCACAAGGATGGACTCGGACGGGGGCTTGAAGCCCACACCCTTTTTCGAAGCGCCCCACTTACGGCTGAGCGCGATCAGATGCAAGGCCGCAGCGGCCGCGCCGCCGCCTTTATTCATCTTTTCCGGATTGGCGCGTACTTCGGCCTGTTCGTCATTTTCGACAGTCAAAATACCGTTGCCGATCAGAAGTCCTTGCAGACCCATCAACTGAATGGCACGGCTAGAGTCATTGCACACCGTTTCATAGTGCGTGGTCTCGCCGCGAATAACGCAGCCCAGCGCGACATAGCCATCGTAGTTGCATTGGCGATCAGCCATGGCGATAGCAGTCGGAATTTCCAGCGCGCCGGGCACCTCGACCACATCGTAGGTTCCGCCCGCAGCCTCAATCTCGGCCTTGGCACCAGCGACCATGTTGTCGGCAATGGCGCGATAGAACGGGGCCACTACCAATAGCAGTTTCACTGGTTTGTCGAATTTCGGGGTTGGCAGGACGCCATGTTTGTCTTGTTCAGCCACGATTAATCATCCTTGAGAATCGAGCGGGTTCCGACGATGGACAGACCAAACGCGTCGAGGCCCAGATATTTGGTTTCCGGCGAATCCGTCAGCAGCACAAGTTCCTGCACGCCCATCTTGGACAGGATCTGCGCGCCCAGACCGGTTTGTTTGATGGTCCGCGGGCCTTCGTCTTCGGCGGCGTATAGCGAGTTGCGCGGCTGCCGGAACAGGCAGACAACGCCCCGCCCTTCTTCGGCAATCTTCTCCATTGCGCGGGGCAATTCGCGCGAGGATTTGGGACCGAGGCCCAGAATATCCGGCGCTTCGTGCAGGGCATGTGTGCGGGTCAGAACAGGTTCGGGCGTGGTGATGTCACCCTTGATCATGACGACGTGTTCGATGCCATGGGTCTGGTCGGTGAATATCCGCATTTCCCATTCGCCGCCATATTCCGAGTTTACTGTATCGCGCGACGTTTCCACCACGAGGTTATCGTTGCGAGAGCGATAGGTGATCAGGTCGCTGATCGTGCCGATCTTCATGCCATGTTCCTGGGCAAAGGTCACCAGATCAGGCAGCCGCGCCATGGTGCCATCGGGTTTCATGATCTCACAGATCACTCCGGCCGGTTTTAGTCCAGCAAGGCGTGAAATATCCACCGCGGCCTCGGTATGGCCGGCACGCACCAGCACCCCACCCCGCTTGGCGCGCAGCGGAAAGACATGCCCCGGTGTCGCGATATGCGCCATCGTGTTCTGTTCATTGATCGCTGTCGCCACGGTCAACGCCCGGTCAGCTGCAGAAATACCGGTAGAGACGCCCTCGCGCGCTTCGATCGATACCGTAAAGGCCGTTTCATGCCGCGATGAGTTGTTCACCGCCATCATCGGCAGGCCCAGAGCCTCGATCCGTTCAGCGGTCATCGGCAGGCAGATCAGTCCGCGCCCATGCGTCGCCATGAAGTTAATCGCGTCCGCATCCGCAAACTCGGCCGCGATCACCAGATCACCTTCGTTTTCGCGATCTTCGTGATCGACCAGAATATACATCCGGCCTTGGCGCGCGTCTTCGATGATATCTTCGATCGGGCTGATAGCCTCGCGCAACTGGGCCTCGACCGGACCGGGGGTTTCAAAGCTCATGGGGCAGCCTTTCGCAGAGCGTTATTGCAAGGCGGGATAGACCAGTCGAACGGCAAAAGCCAGAGTACCCAGAACAAGATTTCATGGCCCAATGGCAAATCATGCAAACTAGACGCTGGCAACGACCATCCAATTTAATCCGCCCCCAACCCAACCAGCCACACAGAAGAGCGGGCAGTACAACATCGATTGTTCACCTAAAGAGTACTTTGTCAGCTGAAACCGTCGCTTTGTCCACAAATTGCCCCAATCCAGCCGCTGGATCGCCGCAGAATAATTTCAATCAGAAATTACTGCAAAACCCACAACGAGCATGAGCAGCTTTGGCGTATTCTAGCGATCTATCAGCCTCAGCCTTTGACCTTGGCGGCGCAATACGGCGTAACAGGTTGTTGCTGACTATCGTCGGGCTGCATTTGCTCGCCGGGATCGGAGTAAGTGCTTATCTGCATCAGTCGTTTTGGTCTTCAACCGCACCAAAGGTATTGGGCAGTTTCAAGATCCTTTCGCTGTTCATGGTTGCCAACTATCTGTTGTGGCGACTTGCGGTAGCAATCTTTCAGATCAAACCAAGAAAACCCATCCATTGGATGATCGCCGATCTGCGCTCGGTATTGTCGGACCGAACTCAAGCTGTCGATTTTCTGGTCTGTTACCTTTGCGTCAACGTGATCATATTGTCGTTTACCTACCTCAAAGGCGTGATCCCCGAAGTCAATTCGTTCTCCTGGGACCCGTTTTTTGCACAATTGGACAGGTCGATACATGGCGGTGTTGATGTCTGGCGATTGCTTCACCCCGTATTGGGGTCGCCCTATGTCACAACACTGATCAACATGGCATACCATGGCTGGTTCGCATTGATTTATCTCGCGATTTGCCTGGCGTGTCTCGACCGGCGCGATCCAATCAAAAGCATGGTTTTCCTCGTAGCTTTTGCGTTGTGCTGGTCAGTGGGTGGAAACCTTCTTGCGATTGTTTTTTCTTCCGTGGGTCCGGTCTACTATCAGGCTTTCGGATTTGGGGATACCTTCGCTGTACAACTCGACCTGTTGCAACAATCGCATACCGTCAGCCCCGTTTGGGCGCTGGAACTTCAGCAATTGCTGCTGGATGGTCATTTCAATGACGGACCAATCAAAGGCATCTCGGCGATGCCCAGTATGCATGTCGCAACCAGTGTGTTGCTGGCCATCTATGGGTTCACGTATTCGCGAATGCTAGGCTGGGCGCTGACCGCTTTTGCAGTTGTCATCATGTTGGGATCCGTCCACCTGGCATGGCACTATGCCGTGGACGGTTACGCGGCAACCGCGCTGGCGTTTTTTCTGTGGTGGCTGGCAAAGAAGCTGACGGCCCGGTTTGGCCCGTCGACTTGACGATCAGGACATCTCGGCCAATCGCGCCACATACCGGGCGAGGGTATCTATCTCAAGATTGACACGACCCCCAAGCGCGATGTCGCCCCAGGTTGTGACCTCTTTCGTGTGCGGGATGAAATTGATGCCAAAGTCGCACCCGTCCACATCGTTCACCGTCAGCGAGGTTCCGTTCAGGGCAACCGACCCCTTTGGCGCGATGAAGCGCGCAAGATCCGTTGGCGCGCGCAATGTCACGCGGGTGCTGTCACCTTCGTCCCTGATATCGACGATTTCGGCGACGCCATCCACATGCCCCGAGACGATGTGCCCGCCCAGTTCATCCCCGACCTTGAGCGCACGTTCAAGGTTCACGCGCTTGCCAACGCTCCAGGTGTCGAGATTGGTTTTCGACACCGTTTCCGCGCTGATCTGCACATCGTACCAGTCATCGCCCAATGCAATCACGGTCAGGCACACGCCGTCACTAGCAATTGACGCACCTATATCGATGCCCGAGGTGTCATAACCCGTCCTGATCCGCGCGCGCAGATCACCCTGCTGGTCCAGTTCGGTGATTGTGCCGATATCTGTGACGATCCCTGTGAACATCTCGTTAACCCTCTGCGCTTAACTTTGAAAACCGAGGTAAAGGCCATAAGCCTCAGCGACAAGACCCGGCTTGCCGGGAAAGTGGCAAACAGGCATAATTTCCGCAACGAATAAGATAAATGCAGTACTTCACTACCAGCATGACGCAAAACGCTGACCATCTCAGGCAACGTGTGTTTCTGTTTCTGCAGGGACCACATGGACCGTTCTTCAATTCTCTGGGCCGTATGTTGCGTGCAGCAGGTGCAAGGACCTGGCGCGTCGGGTTTAACGCTGGCGATCAGATGTTCTGGCGAGATAAACCGAGCTACATTCCCTATCGCGCGCCCATGGCGGACTGGTCTGAGTTTCTGAAAGAAGTGATCAGCGACCATGGCATTACCGACATCGTGCTTTATGGCGATACACGTCCCATCCATGCACAGGCGGTTATCCTTGCCCGGGCTCTGGGTTTGGTAGTTCATGTTTTTGAAGAAGGCTATCTGCGTCCCTGGTGGGTGACTTATGAGCGCAACGGCTCGAACGGCAATTCGCGGCTGATGGACCTGAGCGTGAATCAGATGCAATCCGCATTGGCACATTCAGGTGCCCAGTCGCCACCACCGCCTTCACATTGGGGGGACATGCGGCAGCACATTTTTTACGGAGCCCTCTATCATGGATTCCTGATGTTTCTGAATCGCGGTTATCGCAATTTTCAAACGCACCGGGAATTGCCGGTCTCGCGAGAATTTCAGCTATATTTCAAGCGACTGGCATTGATGCCAATTCACAGGTTACAGCGCCGCTGGGCAACCGCAAAGGTGCGATGGGGAGGCTACCCCTTCCACCTTGTATTATTGCAGCTTGGGCATGACAGTTCGGTTCAGTCCCATTCCGATTTCTCGGGTATGAGTGAATTTCTTGAACGCGTTATTGAAGGTTTCGCAGCTGGCGCGCCGGTACATCATCACCTTGTTATCAAAGAACATCCCCTGGAGAACCATCGCGAGCCCCTTCGCAAACGGGTTCGGCTGATGGCGCGGGCGCATGGGGTTTCGGATCGCATCCACTATGTCCCCGGCGGAAAACTGGCGCGGTTGCTGGACGACGCCCGTTCGGCCATCACGATAAATTCAACTGCCGGGCAACAGGTGCTTTGGCGCGGTATTCCGCTGCGCGCTTTCGGTCGGTCGGTGTATGACAAGGCCGAGTTTGTGTCGCACCAGCCTATCGCCACGTTTTTCGCCAAACCCAGCCCACCGGACGCAACCGCGTATCGCGCTTATCGGCAGTTTCTACTGGAAACCAGCCAGATCCCCGGCGGGTTTTATTCGCATAGCGGCCGCAAACAACTGTTGCGCCGCGTAACGGATATGATGTTGCAATCAGGGGACCCATACGAAGCCGTTCTGACCGGCAACGCGACTGTGACGCCACAGTTGAAGATCGTTCAGTGAGCCGCATCAAGCTGTTACTGGATGTTTCTCACTGAACCGGGTAGCTTGCCCAAAAAGAATGAAAACTGAGGGAAATCGGCAGTGACGCGCATTCCAACCCGATGGCTACGGGCGGCTTCTTTTGTGGTGGCCGCAGGCGTGCTGGCGGCTTGCCAGCTTCCAAAATCCGGTCCGAACAAGACCGAGATTCTGGCAGGTTCGACGGTGAATGGCGGCAATGCCTTTGTCGTCGAGGTTGACGACCGGGTGGCCCGCGCAACAGCGGCCATTCCGCAATACGGGTTTTCGCAGTCCTTTCGCAGCGCCCAAAGCCTGACTTCGGATACCGTTCGCCCGGGTGACGTGCTGGGCCTGACGATCTGGGAGAACGTCGAAGACGGTCTGCTAACTACCGGCACCGGCACGGCCACTGCGCTGGAAGAGGTACAGGTGGACAGTGACGGCTATATCTTTGTCCCCTACGCCGGGCGGCTGCGCGCCGCAGGCAATACGCCCGAGCAGTTGCGCGAACTGATTTCATCGCGCCTGCAGGAACAGACTCCCGATCCGCAGGTACAGGTGCGCCGTGTGGCGGGCGATGGTTCGACGGTTTCGCTAACCGGCACAATCGGCGCGCCCGGCGTGTACCCGATCGAGCGTCCGACCCGAACGCTTTCGGGGATGCTGGCCCAAGCCGGTGGCGTCTCGGTCTCGTCCGAGATTGCCTTGGTCACGGTTATTCGCGGCAACCACAAAGGCACCGTGTGGTATGATGATCTGTTTCATTCACCGGCAACAGACATAGCCCTGCGCGGAGGAGACCGTATTCTGGTTGAAGAAGACCGCCGATCTTATATCGCGTTGGGGTCCACCGGTGGACAGTCCCGTGTAGCCTTTGACAGTCAGGATCTCACTGCTCTCGAGGCACTGGCGCAGGTCGGTGGCTTGCAACCGCTCTCCGCCGACCCGACTGGCATATTTATCTTGCGCAAGGAACGACAGGATATCGCCCGCAATGTGATGGGACGCGCAGACCTGCAGGGGGATCAGCGCATGATCTATCTGCTGAACCTTACCGCACCAAACGGGCTATTCGTGGCGCGGGACTTTGTCATTCGCGACGACGACACGATCTATGTGACCGAGGCACCTTATGCGCAGTGGACCAAATCGATTTCGCTGATCGCCGGAGGTCTGACGCCCATCGCAAACGTGGCAACCCTGACCGGCGGATGAGTCTGGTGATTCCAGAGATGGAAGCCTCGGACAACGACGTGCGGACAGCGCTTTTTGTTTACAACGGTGGGTTTCTGACGCAGCGGCGGGTTCGTCGCATCCTTGATCTTGCAGGCTATGACATTCGTTTGGGCCTGCCAAAGCCTGGCGACAAGATCGGGGTTTGGGGCAACAGCCCGACCGCCCATCGCGGGCTGCGTGTCGCTGAAAAACACGCGGCCCCGGTTCTAAGGGTCGAGGACGCCTTTCTACGATCTCTGCACCCCGGTCGTAGCGGAGAGCCCCCTCTGGGGTTGTTGCTTGATGATTCCGGCCCTCATTTTGATCCTTCCGCCCCTTCTGAACTGGAGCAGATACTGGCTGAAAATCCGCTTGATGACACTGCCCTGCTGAACCGTGCACGCGGCGGGATTGAGCGGGTACGTGACCTGGAGTTGAGCAAATACTCTGCCTTCGACCCGGACCTTTCGCCGCCTGATCCCGGTTATGTTTTGGTCGTGGACCAAACCCAGAGCGATGCGGCCGTGACCGCCAGCGGTGGCGACACGGCGCGGTTTCACGAAATGCTGGTCATCGCGCAAGAGGAACATCCAGGCGCGCGGGTGATTATTAAAACACACCCGGAAACCAATGCCGGGCATCGCACCGGGTACTACTCGGATCAGGACCTGAGTGATCGCGTGTCATTTCTGACCGACGCGATCAACCCATGGCCGTTGCTTGAGGGTGCAATCGGTGTCTACACCCTGTCGTCACAATTGGGGTTCGAGGCCATTCTGGCCGGTCACAAACCCCGTGTGTTTGGGCAGCCGTTTTACGCTGGCTGGGGGCTGACGCAGGACGAAAACCCCCTGCCCCGCAGGCAGCGCAACCTCACACGCGCGCAGCTTTTTGCTGCTGCCATGATCCTTTATCCGACGTGGTACGACCCCTATCGCGATCAGCTGTGTGAACTGGAAACGATCCTCGACACGCTAGAAGCACAGACCCGCGTATGGCGCGAGGACCGCAAGGGTTGGACCGCCTCGGGGATGCGTCTTTGGAAACGCAGGCATCTGCAACAGATGTTCGGACGCCAAAGCAAAATCCGGTTTACCAATGAGCCGCTACAAACCAGCGAAAAACCACATATGGTCTGGGCTCGTCATGCAGGACAAACATCCGAAATCACGCGTGTCGAGGACGGTTTTCTGCGTTCTCGCGGATTGGGGGCCGAACTGGTGCCGCCGGTGTCCTTGGTGACGGATGATCAGGGGATATATTATGACCCAACGCGCCCCAGTCGGCTGGAGGAACTTATTGCCCGGCGCGAAACTCTTCGCCCGGATCAGCAACTAAGAGCCGAACGCCTGACTACGCAGTTGGTGTCGGAGAGGCTGAGCAAATACAACATCGGACAGCGCGCACCTGATCTGCCAGACGGGCATCGAATTCTGGTTCCGGGACAAGTCGAAGATGATGCGTCGATCCAGATGGGAACCAGTGGTACACGTACCAATCTCGACCTTCTGCGTGCGGTGCGTCAGTCAAATCCAGACGCGGTTCTGATCTATAAACCGCACCCCGATGTCGAAGCGGGTTTGCGAGATGGTCGGATAGATGCTGAAGGGTTGGCCGATATCGTGGTTTACAACGCAGACCCGGCACAATTGCTTGAGCAGGTGCAAGAGGTGTGGACCATGACTTCGCTTTTGGGGTTCGAGGCCCTATTGCGCAATGTCAGCGTGACAACTCTGGGCGCGCCGTTCTATGCCGGTTGGGGCCTGACAACCGATCTGGACATTGTTCCCGCCCGACGCGGGGCGCGGCCGACATTGATGGGGTTGGTACACGCGGCGCTAATCGACTATCCCCGCTATCTGGACCCGATCACAGGATTGCCCTGCCCGGTTGAGGTTGCGGTCGAGCGGTTGGCACAGGGCGCACAAGCCCCGTCGAACGCTTTCAACCGCTTGCTGTCAAAACTACAGGGCGCATTTGCCACCCACACGCATCTTTGGCGCTGACCTTACCGCGACGTCCGCCCCCATCGGTGCAGAATATCGCGATCAATGACCTGCGTTTCGATCAGATCAAATCGCGGCGCGTTTTCCAGAGTTTCCAGCCCCAGCGCTCCGATTGCAGGTAATCCTTCTGCGCCAATGGTCACTCCGGCGCTGAATCCAACCAGCTCATCGACAAGGTCATCTGCCAAAAGGGACGCCGCCAATGCCGAACCACCTTCGCAGAACACGCGTGTCAGACCGGCATTGCCCAATTGCTGCAACAGATCGGTGGCATCGATTTGGTGGTTGTTCAATGCGCAGGATATCAACCGCGCGCCCAGATCTTCCCATGCCCGCGCGCGTTCAGCGTCAGGATGTGACCCATGGCAAAGCCAAACAGGGACATCCCTAGCCGTCCGCGCCAACTGCCCCATCAATGGCAGATCCAGATGGCGCGAAACAACGACCCGGACGGGTTGTTGCTCAATCCCAATATCCCGGACTGTCAACGAAGGATCATCAATCCGCGCCGTACCGGCACCGACCATCACAGCGTCATGTCGAGCCCGCATCGCGTGGACCGCGCGCCGGGCTTTGGATCCGGTGATCCATTTGCTGTGGCCGGTTTCAGTAGCGATCCTGCCGTCAAAACTGCTGGCCAGTTTCAGGGTCACAAAGGGGCGGCCCTGTTCAGTCTTCAGAAAGAACCCAGACAAGTCCCAGATCGCCTGATCCATCAGAACGCCGGTCGTTACTTCAATCCCGGCTTCGCGCAGCATTGCAAAGCCTTGACCTGCGACCCGTGGGTCGCTGTCCTCGACCGCAGACACAACGCGGGCCACACCGGCATTGATCAGCGCCTGCGCGCAAGGCGGTGTCTTTCCGTGATGCGCACAAGGCTCCAGCGAAACATAAGCCGTCGCCCCTTGGGTGGCTTGCCCAGCTTGAGCCAATGCTTCGGTCTCGGCGTGGGGGCGTCCGCCCGGTTGTGTCCAACCGCGACCAACAATGCGTCCATCACGCACGACTACACAGCCCACAGCGGGGTTGGGCCAGCACGTCCCCTGACCGCGCCGTCCCAAAGACAGGGCCAGCGCCATAAAACGTCTATCTGTTTCGCTCACTCGTCCGAAGAAGGCTGCGGCGGGCGCAGTTCGTGGACAAACTCCTCGAAGTCATCGGCCGCCTGGAAATTCTTGTACACACTCGCAAACCGAACATACGCAACAGTGTCGATCCGGGCCAGTGCCTCCATGACGATTTCGCCGATTTTGTTAGATGGGATATCCGTATCGCCCATGCTTTCCAGACGACGCACAATGCCCGAGATCATCTGATCAATCCGCTCGGGATCAATCGGACGCTTCTGCATTGAAATGCGGATCGAGCGTTCCAACTTGTCGCGGTCGAAATCTTCGCGCTTTCCGTTGGTCTTTATCACAACCAGATCGCGCAGCTGCACCCGTTCATAGGTGGTAAAGCGTCCCCCACAGGCCGGGCAAAAACGGCGTCTGCGGATCGCGACGTGATCCTCTGCCGGGCGTGAATCTTTCACCTGAGTGTCGATGTTTCCGCAAAACGGGCAGCGCATCCGCCGTCTCCTCGTCCCTAGCTTACCTCTTTTTGTAAGCGCTCTGGCCTACTTATCCACAACTATAGGCGAGCCTCTAGGATTTGGGTAGTCGGAATTTTCCACCGCAAGATAAAGGGGTCATGCAATATGCGCTGCGACCTTGCGATGATGCGGGGCGTTGCGATGCTCGAACAGATAAATCCCCTGCCACGTTCCCAATACAGGTTGCCCGTTCGAGACCGGGATGGATAGCGAAACCGGCATCATGGCGGCTTTGATGTGGGCGGGCATATCGTCAGGTCCTTCATAGGTGTGGCGCAGATAGGACATCGAAGGATTATCCGACGGCGGCACCAACCGGTCAAAAAACGCCTGCAGATCGGTCTGCACCTCGGGGTCGGCATTTTCCTGGATCAGCAGCGAACACGAGGTATGGCGCACGAACAGCGTCAGCAGCCCGTCACCCGGAAAGCCGCCCGCCCATGCACAGACAGGGGCCGTAAACTCATAGAGTCCGGCACCCTGTGTATTAACCATGAATTCAGTTTGCACCTTGTGAAAGTACTCCTCAGTCCCGGAAAAGCGGAAACGCACTGCAGCGACCGTTCGCCCCCTGAACCGACATGCTATCACCCGCCCGGAACGGAGAAAACGGGGTGCTTCCCTGTTGCGGTACATCTGTGGGCATCTTGAGCGAGAACTGAACCGCTGTCTTGCGCCCTGTCGTCACGCTGGGGCCGTAACCGCGCAGAACATAGATCTGCTGCTGCCAGCCCGCCCCCAATTTTCGGCGCGCAAAATCAGCGGCGGCGCACCAGTAGCCATCCGTGTCCTGACGTGCCCTTGGGATCACCTCAAAGCTTGTTGCGCTCATGGCCTCAGTCCGGAAACCGTTGGGGGCCGCGCTGACCGCAGCTGGAAGGGTCGCGGAAATCGCAGCAACCATGGCGTAAGCAAAAACCTGTTTCATCGTTAACATCTTTCCTGTTTGGTCATGCTTCGTAAAGTAGGTCGGGTGCCGGGTTAAAACAGTGCGCCTCACGTTCATTTAAGTGAAATTATGATGTTCGTGATCCCGCGTTAACCAGCCGTGATACCGGATCAGACGCCCCAGCCACGGCAGGCTGGCAGACACGTCGAAGCGAAATCGACCCTCTTCGTCCTGCCATTCACAAGAAGCCGATCGGGGCAAAAGCAGAGCGGGACACGGCAGGCCAAACACCCTTAGCCCTATGATCTCAATCGATATTACGCCCTGACTAACAACCGGACGCATACGGATGGTCAGCCCACCAATCTGCTCGTTTACACAGTCGCGACCAGCGTCATAGCTAAGTTCTGAACGGGTTTTGTGACCCGCGAAGTCACGCGACCAGATCCAGCGCGTTCCCCGGATCTGCGTGACAAGCGTGACCGGTTGGTCCAAGCCCGAACGGGGAAAACGACCGATACGCAAGGCCAGCTCAATTAGCATCCCCCTGCCCCTTTCGACATGGCAGCGACCGGAAAAAACACCTGGTTGGCAGTGCAGTTCTTGAATGGCCAAGGGCAGTGGTTCAGACAAAGACAGCGCGCGCAGAAATGGATCGTCCATCCTATCAGTAACCATCCTGCGCAAACCGCGCCTTTAACGCAGGATCGGGAATCAGGCAAATGTCAGACCGCCCGAATATCCTGTAGCGATTGCGCGCGATCAGATGATACAGCGGGTCTTTAAGCCATACCGGCAGTAGCCGGCACAGCGATAACAGCCGCCAGATCCCAGGCAAAGCCGCCATGGCGGCCGCAAAGGCATCAAGTTTCTGATAAACCTGCCCGTTCACGCAAACCAGTTTGGTCTCAAAATCGTCGGCGCTCAGACCCAAGTGTCGATAGAGACGCTGACCAAGCTTGGACTGAGCGGTTGCAAATCGGAACTGCCCCACCGGATCATGCCGCAGCATGAAATGAAAGAACCTTGAACACAGCAGGCATTCACCGTCAAAGACGATCAGGTCAAAGTCCGGCAGAGGGTCGTCGTTCGTCATCTCGCAAATCCGCCCCGTTCTCTGACAATCATGCTGACATGCAAGCCACTGCGCGGGCAATGCGACATCTCGAGCGGCGTCAGAGGGCGTGGCGTGCCGGGGAACCTTTTGAAGCGGTTTTGGTATGCCGCTTTCCCAGGCTCTGCCCCATCCCCAGAGGGTACTGACCCGACAACACCGGAAATGTACTCGGGCTTCGGGCTCTGGTCTTGGCCTCAGGTGACAAGGTTTTGTGGAAATCAGTCAAAACATGCGCAAAGAAAGCCATGTACGGCGGGTTTTAAGTGACAAGTGGATAATCCAGAATTCATCCCTGGACTTGACGAATGCCGGATACGGCGGCCAGACAGGAATATGGACGTCGATATCTCAAGAATTCAATTGCTGACCAAAGTTTTGGAAGACCAGACAGGTGATCCGTCTCTGGTAGATCAGGTTTTACATAAAAGCGGGCTCAGCCGTCCTGAAATCGCACCTCCGGCCCTCAGCTATAGCGCGCATAGCGAGGCTCAGTTTGTCCGCAACGCCTGCGACGCGGTTGAGGATATCACATTCGGCGCGCAGGCCGGGCTACAGTTCAGTTCATCCTCAAGCGTAACCGCCTACATCAGTAAATACTCACGCGACCTGCGGCAGGTGATGGAAAACACGACACGATTCCATAACATCATCGACCCATCGCTGGCGTTCGCCCTGCGCGTGTCAGGAAACTCGGCCACGCTCGAAGCTGACTGGAAAGACGCCACATTCTCGCGCTATCACCGGCGCACCGAATTTATGTTGTTTGCCGCCGTCGCACGGATGCGGGCGTTGACGCAGGTCGATGTTCACCCGATACAGATGCGTTTTCAGCATGAGGTCGGGCGGCACAGGGATAGCTATCGCAAGATCGGCGGCTTCCCGGTTGAATTTGGTACAGAACGGTTGGAAATCATCCTGTCGCTGTCGTCGCTTGATCTGCCCGTTCCGACCTATGATCCAAGCCTTCGCGCGCATCTTCTGGAGTATGGCGAACGGCTGTTGGCCGAGCGCAGAACGCCGAAACAAAAAACCCGTGCTCTGGTCGAGGGTTTGATTACGCGCTCGATGCCCGGCTATATCCTTGTCGCCGAAGAGGTTGCAGCCGAGCTTGGGCTAAGCGCGCGCACTCTGGCACGCAGGTTAAAGGATGAGGGCACGACCTATCGTGAAATCATCGATGATCTGCGTTGTGATCTGGCACAGACATTCATCAAGAACGGGATGAACCTGTCCGAAATCTCTTATTCATTGGGGTATGGGGATCAGGCCGCGTTTTCAACCGCGTTCAAACGGTGGACGGGTCAAACCCCCAGCACGTTCCGCAAGCGGGTGGATCGACCGTTAAACCCGGGCTGAGGGTGGCCGGGGGTCATTGGCGCGTGTCACCTCGCCCCGGCCTGTCCCATGAGTGGACATTGGCGATATAGAAAGAATGCCAACCCTTTCATTGTGATTTCTCGCCAATGTTATCTGCCGGGCTGCCAAAGTGAGTTTCGTTGCAGCCGCATCAACAAAAAAAGCGCCCGATTGGGCGCCTTTTTCAATTACTGATCCAGGAAGGATCTTAGCTTTCGCGACCGGCTGGGGTGTTTCAGCTTGCGCAGCGCTTTCGCTTCGATCTGGCGAATACGTTCGCGGGTCACGCTGAACTGCTGACCGACCTCTTCCAGTGTGTGATCGGTATTCATACCGATGCCAAAACGCATCCGCAGAACCCGTTCCTCGCGCGGGGTGAGCGAGGCCAGAACCCGCGTCGTGGTTTCCTTGAGGTTTTCCTGAATTGCGCTGTCCAGCGGCAGCACGGCATTCTTGTCCTCGATGAAATCGCCCAACTGGCTGTCTTCCTCGTCGCCAATCGGCGTCTCCAGAGAGATCGGCTCTTTGGCGATTTTCATCACCTTGCGCACCTTCTCAAGCGGCATCTGCAGCTTTTCGGCCAGCTCCTCCGGAGTTGGCTCCCGGCCGATTTCGTGCAACATCTGACGACCGGTGCGAACCAGCTTGTTGATCGTTTCGATCATGTGCACCGGAATACGGATCGTCCGTGCCTGATCCGCGATCGAGCGCGTGATCGCCTGACGGATCCACCAGGTTGCATAGGTCGAGAATTTGTAGCCGCGGCGATACTCGAACTTGTCCACCGCCTTCATCAGGCCGATGTTACCTTCCTGAATAAGATCAAGGAATTGCAGGCCACGGTTCGTGTATTTCTTGGCAATCGAAATCACCAGACGCAGGTTGGCTTCGACCATTTCCTTCTTGGCCTGCCGCGCCTCTTTCTCGCCCTTCTGAACCTGCTGCACGATGCGGCGGAATTCAGGGATGTCCAGACCGATATACTGACCGACCTGAGCCATGTCGTTGCGCAATTCCTCAACCTTGTCGGTCGAGCGTTCGATGAACATCTGCCAGCCCCGGCCCGGCTTTTCAGCCATTTCGGCCAGCCAGTTCGGGTCCAGTTCGCGACCACGATAGGCATCGATGAACTCGCGACGGTTGATACGGGCCTGATCGGCCAGCTTCACCATCGCGCTGTCCAGCGACATGATCCGGCGGTTGATGCCATAGAGCTGGTCAATCAGAGCTTCGATCCGGTTGTTGTGCAGGTGAAGCCCGTTCACCAGCTCAACAATCTCGGCGCGCAGTTTCTGATAGGTCTCTTCGTCTTTTTCGCTGAAAGTGCCGTCTTCGTTAAGGGTGGCCGAAATCCGGCTATCCTGCATTTCCGACAGCATTGCAAAATCGGTCGAGATACGTTCGAGCGTTGTCAGAACCTGATCCTTCAGCGCCGCTTCCATTGCAGCCAAAGACATGTTGGCCTGATCGTCTTCGTCATCGTCATCGTCATTGGCGATGGGGTTACCGTCAGCGTCCAGCTCAGGACCGGTGTCTTCCTTGGCAGGCTTGGCCGCCTGCACGGCCGAGGTATCAACGACGGGCTCTTCGACGTCGCCGTCTTCGTCCATCTGATTGCCAAAGGTGGTCTCAAGGTCGATGACATCGCGTAGCAGGATGTCTTCGGACAGAAGTTCGTCATGCCAAATGGTGATCGCCTGGAAGGTCAGCGGGCTTTCGCACAGGCCCGCAATCATGGTGTTGCGGCCAGCTTCGATCCGCTTGGCGATGGCAATCTCGCCCTCGCGGCTCAGCAGTTCGACCGAACCCATCTCGCGCAGATACATGCGCACGGGGTCGTCGGTGCGGTCCAGCTTTTCGGTGGCGGCACCAGCCAGCGCAACCTCGCGCGGGCCTTCGGTTGTAACCAGGTCGGTCGAGCCTTTGTTCTCTTCCTCTTCGGCTTCTTCATCTTCGATGATGTTGATGCCCATTTCGGACAGCATCGACATCACGTCTTCAATCTGTTCCGAGCTGACCTGATCAGGCGGCAGAACCTGATTAAGCTGGTCGTAGGTGATGTAACCTTTCTCGCGGGCCTCGGCGATCATCTTCTTGACCTGGGCCTGGCTCATGTCCAGCGAGATTTCCTGTTCCTGCTCGTCGGATTTGCGGTCTTCGTTCGTATCCTTGGCGGCCATTCAATGCTCCTGCAGGGATGGGTGATTCGTTAAAGCCGAATCATTAGCGCGTAGAAGTGATTCGGCCACCCGTTTACCCGTTTTTCTTTTCCAGTGCCTTACGAAAACACCACTTTAGCGGCGTTTCCGCTCGAAATTGATACCGGACATGATGGCTTCAAACGCGTCTTTCTCGTCGCGGTTGATTCGCGCACCGTTATCGGCGATGTCGAAAACGGCCTTGTCCTCATTCTGGCTGCGGCTCGTGCGGTTGCGCTCTTCGGCGGCTTGCGCCAGCCGGTATGTCAGCGCCTCATCGGCCAGATCAGACAATTCCTCTGCCGCTTCGGCAATCTCAGCATCCAACCCCCGGAGCGCTTTGATCTTTGCGAGTTCCTCGGCCAGCGTCATCTGAGCCTTTTCAACGTCGCCCGGTTTGTTCACACAGGGGATCACAGCGACATGGCGAAGGGTCAGCAGGTTTTCAAGGGGCTCATGCCCCAAAGTTTCAACGATGTGGTCCTTGATGTTGTCCGGGTCGTCAATCGCGTGCCTTAGCACGCTATCACGCAGCGCGGCATAGTCGGGGTTCTGGCACTCCATGTCCTCAAGCTGATGCTCAAACTGAACAACAACTTGGGGGTTCAGGATTGCGATGGCCAGAATGGCCGCTTCGCGCAGCTGAATGTCTGCATTATCCGAAGACGCCAGAAACGAGGCGCGCGCGCCCGGAGTGGCGGCTTGCTGCGCTGGCTGCCATTTGCCACGCGGCTGCCAAGCACGATTTTGTGACTGTCGCTGGGGGCGAAACAATTGCCAGCGCAGATCCTTAATTTCCTGCCCGTAATGCTGGCGGATGGACGGGTCGCGGATCAGCTTGATCTTCTCTCGAAGCGACTTGTCCAACGCCGCTTTACGCTCGGGGCTGTCAAAAACCATGCCTTCGGTCTCGCGCTGCCACAGAAGTTTGACCATCGGGATGGCGGCATCCAGCACCGCCTGAACCGCACCCGGCCCTTCGGCACGCAATAGATCGTCGGGGTCTTTACCTTCGGGCATGAGGGCAAAGCGCAGGGACTTGCCCGCCTCTAGCAGCGGTAAGGCCAAATCAACCGCCCGCATCGCCGCGCGCAAACCCGCCGTGTCGCCATCCAGCGCAATTATGGGCTCGTTCGAAATGCGCCAAAGCAGCTGGAGCTGATGTTCGGTGATTGCCGTTCCCAACGGCGCAACCGACGCGCCGAACCCGGCCTCGGCCAGAGCGATCACGTCCATATATCCCTCGGCCACGATCAGGGGTTGACCCTTCCCCGCCGCCTGCCGCGCAGGGCCGTGGTTATAGAGGCTGCGGCCCTTGTCGAACAACTCGGTCTCGGGTGAATTCAGGTATTTGGCGTTGTCGTTGGGGTCCATCGCCCGACCACCGAACGCGATGCACCGCCCGCGTGGGTCGCGGATCGGGTACATGATCCGGTTGCGGAACGTATCATAGGGCTTCTTGCCCTTGTTCGACGGCTTGGCCAGCCCGGCCCCAAGGATCAGGTCCTCGGCCACATTCTTTCCGGTCAGATGATCCCACAGCGCCTGCCAGCCATCGGGGGCAAAGCCGATTTCCCACCGGTCCAGCGCCTGTGCATCCAACCCTCGGCGGGTCAGGTAATCGCGTGCTGGTGCCCCGGCCCCGGTCTTGAGTTGCAGGCGGAAGAATTGCACCGCCTGTTCCATCACCTCGGCCAATTGCGAACGGCGGTCCTGTTTCTCCTGCGCCTTCGGGTCACGCGCGGGCATCGGCATGCCAGCTTCGCGGGCCAGAATCTCAACCGCTTCGATGAACGAGACGTTTTCGGTCTCTTTCACAAAACTGATCGCGTCGCCTTTGGCGTGACAGCCGAAACAGTAATAGAAACCCTTTTGGTCATCGACGTGGAACGAGGCAGTCTTTTCGTGATGAAACGGGCACGGCGCCCACATGTCGCCCTTGCCCTGATTGGACTTGCGCTGATCCCACATGACCTTGCGCCCGACAACCTGAGACAGGCTGAGGCGCGTGCGCAGTTCATCCAGAAATCCGGGGGGCAAAGACATGGGTCAAACCTGCCAGAAATGAAAACGCGCGCCAAGGGGAAGGCGCGCGGTTGTCCACAGGGAAATCTGCGGCTTGTGGATTATTGCTGCAAACACAGTTCCAACCACGCCGCGCCAAGGTCCTTTTTGCGCACATCGCGCATCTTTTGCTCATAGACCCAAGGCGTGATCAGAGGAACTGCGGCGTTGTAGTTTTCGGGCCATGTCGGGCCGCTGTCAGCAACGGCCTGCGGCACATCGCGTTCCTTGACCCGATCAAGGCGTGCTTTCTGGATCGCGGCCACCACATCGGCCTGATACTTGCAGCTTTGCTCTTTGCTTTCCTGAGCGACCACAGGGGTGGCCAGCAGGGCCGTGACAATGGCGATACGCAACATATGTGTCTCCGGGGATTCGTTTCGTTCTGCGCAGTTTAGCCGCGCGCTGCGACACCTTCCATCGCCCTTTTCAAATCGTGAACCAGCGTCTGAGCCATGGATCGGAACACCATGATCTGGAACGCATTTTCGCCGATGCGCGTGATCGAGGCCGTCATATGAAACAGCAAGGTTCGTGCAGTATGCCCACGTTTGAAATCCGTCGCGCGCAAGTTGATCGGAACCAGCCGCGCCAGTACATCTTCGACCCCTTGCCCTTCAAGCCGGACGACGGTCCAGGCATCGGACTGATCGACAACAATCGCAGGCCCCGCCAACGAAGCGTCAGGCGAAGGCCCCATCAGCAAGGCTTGCGCGTGGCCAAACCAAACGGCACGGCTGCCTGCTTTGCCGGTTGCGCGGTTGGGTGCCGGATAAGTCATTCCATGCGCGGATTTCAGAGCGTCCGACACCGCTTTTTTCTGACCTTTCAGCGGTGAAATAGAATGGATCGCACCCGCGTCTTCTTCGCTCAGCGTGACGGTTCCGACGGTCAGCGGCAGCAGCCCATCGCAGGGTGATTTCGCAACCAGTTTATCCACGAACACGCCCTCCGTCTGCGTCAAAGAAGACGGGATTTACCACTTCGCACAAGGTGGTTACGCCCCGCAAGTGATCCACCATTTTGACCACTTCACCATACCGTTCCGGTCCATCCGCAAGAAACGCCAAACCTAGCATTGTATTCATCGTTGGCGAATAGCAGACCGAGGTTAGATAACCCTGATCGTTGGTGCGCACTGGCTCGGCCTCTTCCTTATACAGATGTGCTCCGGCCAGTAGTTCGCGGCTTTCACCGATAGGCTTCAGACCGACCAACCGTTCACGCCCAGCCTCTTCCAGCCCTGATCGCTCGGACATGGTTTTGCCGATACAATCCTTTTTCCGGGATACCATCCGCCCCATGCCGATATCATAAGCCGTGGTGCGTCCATGAATTTCTGCATGGGTGATAAAGCCCTTTTCGATCCGCAGAACGTTCAGCGCTTCCATGCCGTAAAGTCCACCGCCCATAGCTTCGGCACGAGCCGTCAGAACATCGAACAGACTGGCACCATAGCGCGCGGGCACTGCGATTTCATATCCGTGCTCGCCCGAGAACGAAATGCGGAACAAACGTCCTGCCACCCCAAGAATCTGAACCGGACCACAGGCCATGAACGGCCATGTTTCGTCATTGATCGGCTCGTCCAGAATGCCATTCAACAGTTCGCGCGACTTTGGCCCCGCAACAGCAAACTGCGCCCATTGTTCGGTGACGGATGTGAATGAGACATCCAGATCCGGCCGCAATCCCTGATGCGCAAATTCGAGATGTTTCATCACATCCCCTGCCGCTGCAGTTGTGGTTGTCATCAGGTAATGGTTCTCGCCCAGCCGCGCCGTGGTGCCATCATCCATGACAAACCCATCTTCGCGCAGCATCAGACCATAGCGGGTGCGGCCAATTTTCAGCGTCGAGAACATGTTGGTATAGACGAAGTCCAGAAACGCCCCAGCATCCGGGCCCTGAATGTCGATCTTTCCCAAGGTCGACACATCGCACACCCCAACAGACTGACGCACCATGTTGACCTCGCGATCACAGGATTGCCGCCAATTTGTTTCTCCGGGCTGCGGGAAATAGCTGGGGCGATACCATAGCCCGGCCTCGATCATCGGTGCCATGCGCGCCACGGATGCCTGATGCGATGTCGTAAAGCGTTGAGGTTTGAACGATATTCCCTCGGCCCCTGCGCCCAATGCAGCAATGGCAATCGGCGAATAAGGAGGCCGGAACGTGGTCGTTCCTGTTTCAGGAATGCCGCGCCCGGTCGCATCCGCAAGAATGGCCAACGCCGCCACGTTCGAGTTCTTGCCCTGATCCGTCGCCATGCCTTGGGTGGTGTACCGCTTCATATGCTCGACCGAGCGGAAATTCTCGGTCGCTGCCTGTTTGACATCCTTGACGGTGACGTCGTTCTGAAAGTCCAACCAGGCCCGACCTTTGCCGGGCACCGCCCATAGCTGCGAAATCTCGTAGGGTGCATCTTCCGCCTCGGGCACGGGCATCTTTGGCGCAGTTATGCCCAAGGCGACAACCGCGCCCTCACCCGCCTTGATACCTTCTCGCAAACAGGCAGCGGTCGAAAACGCACCGTTACAGGCCCCTGCGGTCGCCATGCCGGGCACCGCCCCGGGGGTCGGCACAAAGGCTTCGATATCACGGTTCCATGTCGGTCGGCCGTTCATATGGCAGGTCAGATGAACCGATGGATTCCATCCACCAGTCATGGCGAGACAATCGGTGTGGATCCGCTCTTCTCCGCTGGCGCGCCGCACGGTGATCGCCTCCAACCCTTTGCGCCCGGTACTGCCACAGACCTGCGCGCCGCGCAGGACTTGATAGTCGTCAGACAAGGGCGCGTCGTGCCGACTGTCGATAACCGCAGCAACATGAACCCCGGCACCCAACAGATCCCGCGCCGTACGATGAATGTCGTCAGTATTACCGAATATTGTTACATTCCGTCCGGGACTGACGCCCCAACGGTTCAGATAGGCCCGAACCGCACCCGCCGTCATGATCCCCGGCCGATCATTATCCCGAAATGCAACGGGCCGCTCCAACGCGCCTGCCGCCAGTACCGAGCGTTTGGCCACGATCCGCCAATAGGTCTCGACCGGCGCGCCGTTGGGCCGCTGCTCGGTGTGGTGCAAAACGCGTTCCAGCGCCGCAAATGTGCCCTGATCATACGCCCCGACAACGGTTGTGCGCGTCATCACCCGGACATTGTCCATCGCCTGAAGTTCGGCCAGCACCTCATCTGCCCAGACAGGCCCTGGCTTGCCATCAATCTCATATGTCTCGGCCAACAGCCGCCCGCCTATGCGCGCGTTCTCATCAGCCAGAATGACATCAGCCCCCGCACGACCGGCAACCAATGCAGCCATCAATCCCGCGGGTCCGGCCCCTGTGACCAGCACATCGCAAAACGCATAAGCGCTTTCGTAAGCGTCTGTATTGTCTTGTCCTGACAACGCGCCCAGCCCCGCTGCACGGCGGATGATCGGCTCATAGAGCTTTTCCCAAAAACTCCGGGGCCACATGAAAGTCTTGTAGTAAAACCCTGCCCCCAGAAACGGAGCCGCCAGGTCGTTGACCGCCATCAGGTCAAAACCCAGGCTAGGCCAGCGGTTCTGGCTGCGCGCGGTCAGGCCCGGATAGATTTCCTGCATCGTAGCGCGAACATTGGGATCCTGACGACCGCCCTCGCCGACAGTCACCAGCGCGTTGGGCTCCTCGCTGCCTGCCGTCAGCACGCCGCGCGGGCGATGGTATTTGAACGACCGCCCCATCAGGCGCTGACCATTTGCCAAAAGCGCCGAAGCCAGCGTGTCGCCTCGGTATCCGGAATAACTCATCCCATCAAAGTCAAAGGAAACAACCTCGGACCGATCAATCAGACCTTTGCCATCAACCCTCATGACGCCACCTCTGACGCCAGGTGCGAGTCCAGCATTTCGTGCGTTCTGGTGTCCCGCGTCACAACGATCCAAGCCCCGCAACCGCCCTCATGATACCAAAGCTCTCGCGTCGGACCCACGGGGTTGTCGCGCAGGTAAACAAAGTCATCCCACGCCTCTGCCCCGGCATCGGGCGCTGGCCGATCCAGGTCAACCGCTGCGCCGCGATAGTAAAACTCGCGCCGGTCCCGTTCGCCGCAATACGGACAGGTAATCCTCATGGCAGCGCCCCCACCTTCATCTTTTCAAAAATACTCAAATCCAACATCGCCGCCCTCAATGCAGATTGTGTTGAGAGCCTTTGCCCTCTTCATCAATGATCCCGCGCCCTGTGCGGAACCGATCCAACCGGAACCCGGTGGCGTTCTCGTGATAGCGATCCGTCGCAATCAAATGCGCAAAGACATTGCCCGACCCCGGTACCGCCTTGAACCCGCCGTAGTTCCAGCCGCAATTCAGATAGAGACCTTCGATATCGGTTTTATCAATGATCGGAGAGCCATCCGGCGACATATCCATGATCCCACCCCAGGATCGCAGCACCCGCGCCTTGCCGATCATCGGCATCAGCGCCATTCCGGCCTCCATCACGCTTTCGACTGTCGGCAGATTGCCCCGCGCTGCATACGAAGCATAGAAATCCAGATCGCCGCCAAAGACCAACCCACCCTTGTCCGACTGGCTGATATAGAAATGCCCCATGCCAAAGGTCACCACATGATCGATGCAGGGTTTGAGCCCCTCGGTCACAAACGCTTGCAGAACATGGCTTTCGATCGGCAATCGCATCCCAGCCATTGAAGCAACCAGCCCGGAACGCCCTGCAGCAACCATAGCAACCTTTTTGGCCCGGATCACTCCGCGGGTTGTCTGAACGCCCCGAACAACGCCATTTTCGATGTCAATCCCGGTCACTTCGCAATTCTGAATCAAGTCGACGCCGCGTTGATCAGCACCGCGCGCATAGCCCCAGGCAACCGCATCATGACGCGCAGTTCCACCGCGCGGATGATACAATCCGCCATAAATCGGAAACCGCAGATCATCGTAGTTGAGGTAAGGCAGCATCTCACGCAATTCATCGCGGCCCAACAGAACAGCGTCGTCGCCCTGAGAGATCATCATGTTGCCCCGGCGCGCGGCTGCGTCGCGCTGACCGTCCGAGTGGAACAGACCGATAATGCCGCGCTGCGAATGCATGACGTTGTAATTCAGGTCTTCTTCCAGCCCTTCCCACAATTTGAGGGAATGCGAATAGAATTCCGAGTTTCCCTGAAGAAAATAGTTGGCCCGAACAATTGTCGTGTTTCGCCCGACATTGCCACCGCCAATATAGCCTTTCTCCAACACGGCCACGTTGGTCAGCCCATGTTCCTTGGCAAGGTAATAGGCCGTGCTCAGACCATGCCCTCCGCCACCAATGATGATGATGTCATATTCGGATTTAGGTTGGGGATCACGCCAGTGTGGCGTCCAGCCCTTATTGCCGGTCAGGCCCTCTTTGAGGACACGCAAGCCGGAAAAACGCATTCGAACCTCCCTGCGGGTGTGTCGGCATCAAACCAACTCTGACCAGCAGTAGCAACGCAACAAGCGCATTCCGCACCCGTTTTCGACCCGGACTTGTCTGTGAGCGACTAAAATTTGCTGGAATGCGGTGGGTTGGATGCCTTCATGGGCGATAGGCAAAAATAATGCAACCGGGGCCGCTCCCGACCCCGGTTGCATCGTATTTTTTGGTCAGAGACCTTTGGCGCGGTAGCTTTTCGAGACCCGGTCGATCGCGACAATATAAGCTGCGGTACGCAGATCATCGACATCCGAGCGGTTATGCCAGACCTCGCTCATCGCCTGGTAGGCGATCCGCATGGTGTCATCCAGACCCGAGCGCACCAACTCCAGCTCATCCGCACCTTTGAGGTACTTGGCCTTGAAATCATGCGACATCGACCAGGCATCGCCCAAGTAGCGGTCCAACCGTTCCAACTCGCTGACGATCAGTTCGTGCCGTGCCTCTTCCTGACGGCGCTGCATCCGGCCAAATCGGATATGGCTCAGGTTCTTTACCCATTCGAAATAAGACACCGTCACACCACCTGCGTTGGCATACATATCTGGGATGATCACCGTGCCTTTCTTGCGCAGAACCTCATCCGCGCCCGCTGTAACCGGACCGTTTGCGGCCTCGATAATCAGCGGTGCCTTGATGCGGTCCGCGTTGGACAGGTTGATCACGCCCTCAAGTGCCGCCGGCACCAGAATATCGCATTCTTCTTCCAGCACGGCGCTGCCTTCGGCAGTGTGCGTCGCATCCGGATAGTCCTTCACGCCACCGTGTTTGACGATCCATTGCCGCACCGCTTCGACATCAATCCCCTCGGGATTGTACAGGGCACCGTCCCATTCGATGATGCCGACGACGCGCGATCCGTCCTCTTCGCTCAGGAACTTCGCAGCATGGTAGCCCACGTTACCCAGCCCCTGAATGATCACTCGCTTGCCGTCCAGAGTGCCCGACATACCCGCCTTTTTGACATCTTCAGGGTTACGGAAGAACTCGCGCAGCGCATATTGAACACCGCGTCCCGTGGCCTCGACCCGACCGGCGATGCCGCCGGCGTTCAGCGGTTTGCCGGTGACACAGGCGCGGGCGTTGATATCAGTGGTGTTCATCCGCGCGTACTGATCGGCCATCCAGGCCATCTCACGCTCGCCCGTACCCATATCCGGGGCGGGGACGTTCTGAGACGGGTTGATCAGGTCGCGCTTGGCCAGTTCATAGGCAAAGCGGCGGGTGATCTGTTCAAGCTCGTGCTCTTCATATTTGCGCGGATCGATGCACAATCCACCCTTTGAGCCGCCAAACGGAGCCTCAACCAGAGCGCATTTATAGGTCATCAGCGCGGCCAGCGCCTCGACCTCGTCCTGGTTCACCGCCAGAGCATAGCGGATACCGCCCTTGACCGGCTCCATATGTTCAGAGTGTACCGACCGGTATCCAGTGAATGTCTGAATCTGCCCCCTTAATCGGACGCCAAAGCGAACGGTATAGGTAGCATTGCAAACACGTATCTTTTCCTCCAGCCCGGGCGGCAGGTCCATCAGGGACGCCGCCCTGTTGAACATCAGATCAACACTCTCGCGAAAGCTTGGTTCTTTTTTGCCGGTCATAGAGTCCTCCGTGCTGGCAGATGACGAATGTCATGACTTTTTGTCGCACCACTCAGCCCCCGCTGCAATTATCATCTGCACTTTTTTTCATCATTTTTTCGATCATCGGGTCCTGAAGTTCCGCTGAGTCGCGTCGGAACGCCGTTTAGAGGCCATTGTTTAACCTTAAGAAACAAACACAAGAAATGCACCGCCACTAAGGCCAATTTTCATTCAATAAGAGCAGCATAAAGGCTTACTCGCCCAAATCTCGCCACGATCCGGCATTAAATAATAAAAGTTGCGAAGAACCGACCGCGTGTCTGGCGGGCAAAGGAATCTGATATGCACAAGTTGAATTGGAAGTCGAAAATCGTCTGTTATGCAAACCCCAACCGCGGTGCGCGGCATTTGCACAGGTTTGCGCAGGATACAGACGGCTCCATGACAATCCTGTCTTTGTTCCTTGTTATGATCGTGTTCACTGCGGCGGGTTTCGCCGTCGACATGATGCGATATGACCGCGAGCGCGTCAAACTGCAATACGCCCTTGACCGCGCGGTTCTTGCCGCAGCCGACCTGGATCAGGAGCTGTGCCCCCGGGATGTGGTCAGGGATTACCTTAGCAAAGAGAACCTGGATCAATATCTGATCGACGACAGCGTGGTTGTAACGCCCGACACCTGTGGCGCGCAAAATGCCAGACTGGCCGGGAAACGTAAGGTTGAAGCCAGCGCCGCCATGCAGGTCAAAACGCATTTCATGCAGTGGAGCGGCGTTGACACACTGGGCTCGACCGCGACCAGCGTTGCAGAAGAATCCATCGGCAACGTCGAGATTTCGCTTGTTCTGGACGTTTCGGGCTCGATGAGCGGAACGAAGCTGGCCAACCTCAAAGTAGCTGCCAAGGACTTTGTCGATGAAATGGTCAACAAGTCCGAAGAAGGCAAACTGTCAATTTCGATTGTGCCCTATTCCGAGCAGGTCTCGGTTCCGGATTTCCTGATGAACGAGTTGAATACGATTGGTGCGAACGAGGTCGCCAACTGCATCGACTTCGGCAGCACTGATTTTACGACAACAACCTTCAACTACTATGATATCGAAGACGGCAATGGAAATGTCATCCGCGCAGGCGACTCTGTCCCTCAGACCCTGCATTTCAAAGACAGCGGATATAACGACCGTCGAGCCGCCGACACACTTGTAAGCAGCAACATCTGCCGCAAGGAAACCCCGACCGATCAACGGGCGATGGCGATTATTCAAAACGATGCCACCAAGCTCAAAGATCAGATCGACCTGCTTCAGGCCAGCGGCTGGACTTCAATCGATGTCGGCCTCAAATGGGGGCTGACGCTATTGGACGATAGCATTCAGCCTTTGATCTCGCGCCTTTCGGATACGTCAAACATCCCCGATGTGTTTGACGCACGCCCCGGAAGAAACCGCACAGCCGACTCACTCAAAGTACTGGTGCTGATGAGCGATGGTGAAAACACACGCCAGCACAAGGTCAATTCACCTTATAATGATGGCCCGTCGGACATCTTCTGGAATGACGACGCTGAAGTGTATTCGGTTTATGATGAAGATAATAACCGGTATTCTTGGCCGGATGTTCGCCAGACCGTGCGTCATAGCGACGGCTCGCGTTGGACAAGAGATTATTACCAGAACCATGCATACGGCACAGGGACGTTCCGCCGCTACCGCTGCACAAGCTACTATGACGGACAGTGCCATTCGACCAATAGATCGTGGTACTACGAAGACAACGAATATGGATCGGCATCTGAACTGCTGTGGCCCGATGTCTGGGCGCATACTGAAAAGGCTGCGATCTACGACCTGATCGAATCCGCCCGGGGCACCACCGAGGCAAACGAATTCTGGAATGACTCCACCACGGAACTGAGAAAGTGGAACAAGGACCCGCGCGTCTATTCCCTGTGCGCTCAGGCCGAAGAAGAAGAAGTTCTGATTTTCTCGATCGCGTTTGAGGCGCCGGAAGGTGTGAAACCCATGCTGAAAACCTGCGCTGTCGAAGACGGCAGGTACTATGAAGCCACCGGAGCACAGATTCAGGGCGTATTCGACTCGATCAGCGCGACCATCCAGAACCTGAGACTCACCCAATGAGGACATTGCTTCAAAAACGCCTGCGCCGGTTCCGCCAAAGTGAAGATGGAAGCTCATCCACGATCGAGTTTCTCTTCTGGTTCCCGTTTTTCATCTACGTCGCCTATTCGGGTATCGATCTTGGGCTGATGTCGTTTAGTCATGCCAACCTTGAGCGTGCGCTGGACGAAACGATCAGAGAAGTGCGCTTGAACCGTCTGCCACCGGACGAAGATGAATGGACACATGATCTGCTGAAGGACATGGTCTGCGAAAGAGTGCGACACGTCTCGACGTGCTCGGACGAATTGGCGCTGGAAATGAAGTCCATCGACCCCCGTGTCGGTAACCAACTGAACCCGAGCCCCTATTGCGTAGACACGCCAGCAGAAATCCGTGACCCGGATGGGCCAGAAGGGATCGATTTTGATCGCGGGACGTCAAACGAATTGATGATCATTCGCGCCTGCCTTCAAGTGTCGCCGGTCTGGGGTTTCACAATGATCGGCGGCCCCGCCCAGCGTGATCCCGACGGTAAATGGTCGTTGTTCGCAACAACCGTGTTTGTCCATGAACCCTTTGGCGGCGACACAGCGGCTCCTGCCGGTGGAACGGCCTCCACTGATCCGGATGAGGATGTAGCCAGTGCAACCAACTGATCCTTCTTTGATACGCGGGCTTATCTCGTCCCTGAGGCGTTTCTTCCGCCGCGAAGATGGTGCAATCACCATCGAGTCGATGTTGATCCTGCCGATGGTTTTCTGGTCGGTTTTTACGTCCTACACCTATTTCGACGGGTATCGTCAAAGCTCGTTGAATACCAAAGCCGCCTATGCGGTCGCCGATATCATTTCGCGCGAACGCAACACCATTAACGACACATATGTAAACACGCTGCATGATCTGCTGGAAACGATGGTTTCCACGCGTGCCCCGATCTCGACGCGCATTACCTATCTGATCTTCGAAGCCAGCGATGACGAAAACAGCCAGCCGGGAGACGGGACGCATGACATCGTGTGGTCCTGTGTGCGCGGCTCGGGGTTTCAGAAGCTGAGGGACGAGGACAGTGACTATGTGAAGAACGCGCTGCCCATGATGCCGGATAACGGGCGGATGATCATCGTGGAAACCACGAACACCTACCGTGCGCCGTTTAATATCGGCTTTGGGTTCGACGATTTCGAGATGGGCAATCTGGTCTTCACCCATCCCCGGGTCTTCGACAACATCCATGGCCCCGCTTCTTGTTATTGATCGGCCTCCCCTGCCCGTTCTAACAACAACGCGCTCAGCGCCTCAGACATAAACTTGCACTCGGCGGCGGCGGTCATGCCGCCGATACCGATGCGCCTGCCGACTCGCCACCAGAGGCCAGGTTCCCATGTATTGCCCGATGCGGATCGGGTCAGCACCAGAAATCCGTTGGACGGTTTGAATGCAAAGACGCCCCGATCCACGGATTCGATATCCGCGATGTCGCAGATCACCCGCCCTGATCTGGTGCGCAGCTGAGTTTCGGTCAGCTCGATAGCGTCCTTTGTCGCGGCCCACATGCGTTGGGCCAGCCAGAAAGACGCGGCGCCAACCACAAGCAGGAACATTTGCCATGCGAGCTCTGGGGGCGATGCCAACGCGACGTAGATCACCATAACACCAACAACCCCCAACATCCCCACGCCGGTCCAGCGCCTGGGTGACGAGGCCTGAACAGTGGCCAACACGTCCTGTTGCATAGAATTCTCCCGATCTTCGGACCTGCCTTAGCGGTTTTGTCCGCAGAAAAACAGAGGCTCCGGAGGTTCTGAGCGTCTTTGCACATCACCAGTGTTTCTGCGCCGATTGATCGCCAGCCATCCCCAACTAGATTGCGGTCAAACAAACAGGAGGCTGTCATGTCCCTAAGGCCCACATTGGAAACACGTCAGGCGGTTCCAACCATGGAAGGTGCAGGCGTGAAGCTGCACCGCGCGTTCGGCTTTCAGGACCCGTCCGAGTTGGATCCTTTTCTGCTGTTTGACGATTTCAGGAACGAGCATCCGCAGGATTATCAGGCCGGTTTCCCATGGCATCCTCATCGCGGGATCGAGACCATTACCTATGTTCTGGCCGGAACCGTCAATCACAGCGACTCGCTTGGAAACAACGGCGCGCTGGGGGCGGGCGACGTGCAATGGATGACCGCCGGATCCGGCATTCTTCATCAGGAAATGCCTTCCGGGAACGCCAAAGGGCAGATGCACGGCTTTCAGTTGTGGGGCAACCTTCCGGCTGATCAAAAGATGACCTCACCCAGGTATCAGGACGTCAAAAGTGCCGAGATTCCTGAAATCATCGATGATGACGGAACGACGGTGCGCGTGATCGTGGGTGAGTTCTGGGGCCAAACCGGCCCGGTCGACGGCATTGCGGCGGACCCGCAATATCTGGATATCTCGATCCCGCCCGGAGTTAAAAAAACGCTCAAGGTAGATACCTATCGCCGCGCATTTGCCTATGTGTTTCAGGGGCAGGCCGCCTTTGCCGATGCATCCCAGCCCACAGGGGTCCTTTTGGAAAAGGAAATCGCGGGGCAAGAGGTGAATATCCGCGACATGTCTGGTGATCGCACATTGATCCGTTTCGGAACGGGCGATGAAATCACTGTGCAGGCGGGGCCGGACGGGGTGCGTTTTTTGCTGATATCGGGTGCGCCGATCAATGAGCCGGTCGCGTGGCATGGACCAATTGTCATGAACACAAGATCCGAGTTGGAGCAGGCGTTTCGGGAGCTCCGCAACGGGACATTCATCCGCCCAGCGCATTGAAGCCGCAACACCCTGCCGCAAAAGCGACGGGGTGTTTCAACCCGTCACCGAATTGCGGACCATGTCCCAATAGATTCGCTCGACCTCATCCAGCGTCAGACGCCCTTCGGTCCGGTACCATGTCATGACACCGTTCAGCATGGCAATGACGGCCAAAGTGGCGATCTTGGTATCAGCGACCGTGAACTGCCCCGCCCCTTTCCCGGCTTTCAGTATGTCCTCGAGCTTATCTTCGTAACGCCGCCGCAACGCTTCTATTTCAGAGAAGTTTTCGGGCGTCAGATTGCGAAGCTCCATATAGGCAATAAAGACCTCGTCCGGGCGTTGCAGGTGAAAGCGGATGTGGAATCCAACGAACTGCCTAAGTGCTTTGGTGGCGTCGTCCTGTTGGGGCAGATCATCGACTGCGGCCAATAAATCGCGCATGTGTTCGTTCATCAGCCGGAACAGCAAACTTTGTTTGTCGGGCGTGTAGTTATACAGCGCCCCGGCCTGAACCCCGACCTCGCCCGCTATCTGTCGCATGGAAACCGCAGCGTATCCATGCCGGGCAAACAATCCCAATGCCGCCTTGCGGATGCGTGGGCCGGTGATGTCGGAATGTGAGCCTTGTGTACGTGCCATGCGCGCAGCGTATATGAACGTACGTTCAAATAGAACCCCGCTTGTGCCAAAGGCCCAAAAGGTGCATCACGGGAACAAAGCCGCAATCCACAGGTTCGAAATGAAGCCGCTGTCGCTGATACTCGTGCTACTATCCTGCGCTGCCTGCACAGAAATACCAGAACTCGAAGGTAGTTCGGCGGCGTCTGTGCGCAAAGCCCCGTACCCGCGACTCCTTCCGGTTTCTGACACGCTTGGCCCGCCTACAGACGTCATCAGTGAAGCTGCCGAAGTAGAAGAAGAGCTTAACGCGCGTAGCGAGGCCTTGGCGGAAAAAGCGCAGGCATTGCAAGAGGTCGAGAACGACTGAATTACGCAGGCCAATACAGCAGTTCCGCCGGTGATCCGTCAAGATGGATTGCACCCTTCCCCTGAACCCGCTAAGGCAGCCGACAAAGGGCACATCGCCCAGATCGGCATGTTTCGAGCGGAAGGGACCGAAGGAATGACACAGGCGCTTAGGCTTGGAATTGCGGGTTTGGGAACCGTTGGCGTCGGGGTTGTCAAGATCGTACGCCGCCATGCCGATTTGCTGACTGCGCGCACCGGTCGCTTGATCGAAATCGTCGCCGTTTCCGCCCGCGACCCGAACAAAGATCGCGGTGTCAAACTATCAGAATATGCCTGGGAAACCGATCCCGTCGCATTGGCGAAACGCGACGATATCGATGTTTTCGTCGAATTGATGGGGGGCGAGAATGGTCCTGCAAAAGCCTCGGTCGAGGCGGCGTTGGCAAGCGGCAAGGATGTAGTCACCGCGAACAAGGCGCTGCTGGCCATTCATGGGCAGGATTTGGCCGAGCAAGCCGAAGCTTCAGGACGGGTGATCCGCTTCGAGGCCGCCGTAGCTGGGGGCATCCCGGTCATCAAATCTCTGACCGAAGGGCTTGCGGGTAACGAGATCACGCGTGTGATGGGCGTAATGAATGGCACCTGCAACTATATTCTGACGCGGATGCAATCGCAGCAGCTGGGATATAACGCGCTGTTCGAGGAATGCGCCGAGCTGGGGTATCTGGAAGCAGATCCCAATCTGGATGTGGGTGGCATTGATGCGGCTCATAAACTGGCCTTGCTGTCCTCAATCGCCTTCGGGACAAAACCCGATTTCGACGGCATTCAGATCGAAGGCATTCAGCATATCAGCCTGGACGATATTCATCAGGCCGACGACATGGGCTATCGCATCAAATTGTTGGGCGTCGCGCAGCGTACCGCGCGCGGATTGGAGCAGCGGATGCAACCTTGTCTGGTGCCCAGCGACTCGGCACTAGGTCAGTTGGAAGGCGGCACCAATATGGTCGTCATCGAAGGTGACGCGGTCGAGCAGGTTGTCCTGCGTGGCCCCGGCGCGGGCGAAGGCCCCACGGCCAGCGCGGTCATGGGCGATATCTGCGATCTGGCCCGCGGTCTGAGCCTGCCGACATTTGGTCGCCCCGCAGCCTCGCTTGAGGCGGCACAGCCCGCGCAGACCGGCCTGCCCGCACCCTACTACCTGCGTCTTGCCCTGCTTGATAAACCGGGTGCTTTGGCGAAAGTTGCGGCCATTCTTGGTGACGCAGGTGTGTCAATCGACCGGATGCGCCAGTATGCCCATTCCGAAAGCACCGCTCCGGTGCTGATCGTGACGCACAAAACCACGCGTTCAATGCTTGATCATGCGCTGACCGGGTTGCGCAACACTGACGTCGTGGCCGGAGAGCCAGTCGCGTTGCGCATTGAACAAGTCTGACCCCTTGCGGCCTGCAGCATTCGCGGGCTATGCCGGAACAAACGTCTAAGCTGACCAGAGGATTACCGAAGATGAACGCTGCCAAGACCGATTTCAATGATCGCCTGCTGTCGCTGGGCCTTGCACGGGTGGCAGAACAGGCTGCGCTTGCCTCGGCCTCTTTGGTTGGGCGCGGCGACGAGAAAGCCGCCGATCAGGCCGCCGTCAACGCCATGCGCGAGCAGCTGAACCTGTTGGATATCGCCGGTGTCGTGGTCATCGGTGAAGGCGAGCGGGATGAAGCACCGATGCTGTTCATCGGCGAAGAGGTCGGCACCGGCAATGGTCCCGGCGTGGATATCGCGCTGGATCCTTTGGAAGGCACTACTCTGACCGCCAAGGACATGCCCAACGCGCTGACCGTAATTGCGATGGGCCCCCGCGGCTCGATGCTGCACGCGCCGGACGTGTATATGGACAAGCTGGCGGTTGGTCCGGGTTTTCCGGAAGGTGTCGTCAATCTGGACATGAGCCCGCGCGAACGTGTCGAGGCGCTGGCCAAAGCCAAGGGTTGCGAGCCTGCGGACATCACTGTGTGCATTTTGGA
This sequence comes from Ruegeria sp. E1, assembly GCF_056534225.1. Lineage (NCBI taxonomy): Bacteria > Pseudomonadati > Pseudomonadota > Alphaproteobacteria > Rhodobacterales > Roseobacteraceae > Ruegeria > Ruegeria sp. E1. Next base: position 254,339 of record NZ_JBQFPE010000005.1, read on the forward strand.
GCGCCCGCGTCATGAGGCGATGATTGCCGAGGTGCGCGAGACCGGCGCGTCGATCCGCCTGATCACTGACGGCGACGTTGCTGGCGTCATGCATTGCGCGGAAAGCGAAGTCACCGGGATCGACATGTATATGGGCCAAGGTGGCGCGCCCGAGGGCGTTCTGGCCGCTGCTGCTTTGAAATGCATGGGTGGACAAATTTTTGGCCGCCTGTTGTTCCGCAACGATGACGAACGCGGCCGCGCTGCCAAGGCAGGCATCAGCGATCTGGATCGTATCTATTCCCGCGATGAAATGGTGACATCGGATGTTATCTTTGCCGCAACCGGTGTGACGGGTGGTTCGCTGCTGCCTCGCATCAAACGTGAACCCGGTTGGGTTGAAACCACCACATTGCTGATGCGGTCGAAAACGGGCTCGGTTCGCCGCATGTCCTATCGCACCCCCATGTGGTCACATAACGAAGCATAGCGGCTTGCGCCGCTGCCTCCGGCGGGAGTATTTTGGAAAAGATGAAGAGGCCGGGTCCGTGAGGGTCCGGCCTTGTTTTACAAAGGGCGCGGGATGAGTTTTCTTGGGGTTGAGCAGTCACTGACAGGACGACGCTGGGTTGGGCCATCTGCGGATATTGATCGGGCCGCAGAAATGATGGCCCAGCAAATCGACTTGCCCCGCCCCGTGTGTCAGGTATTGGCTCGGCGCGGCGTTCCTGCCATGGAAGCACGCGGGTTTCTTGAGCCAAAGCTGAAGGAACTGCTTCCCGATCCGCGCATGATGAAAGACATGGAAGTCGCCGCCGCGCGTTTTCTGCAAGCGGTGCGCGCGCGGCAGAAGATCGCTGTGTTTGCCGACTATGACGTGGATGGCGGCAGTTCGGCCGCCTTGCTTTTGGTCTGGTTGCGGCAGATGGGATTGCAAGCAACGCTATATGTCCCGGACCGGATCGACGAAGGGTATGGGCCTAACGTGCCCGCGATGACCCAGTTGGCAAGCAGTCATGATCTGATCATCTGTGTCGATTGCGGTACGCTCAGCCATGAACCGATTGCAGCTGCGAAGGGCGCGGATGTGATCGTGCTGGATCACCATCTGGGCGGAGAGACGCTGCCGGACTGCGTTGCCGTGGTGAACCCGAACCGGCAAGACGAAAGCGGCGATCTGGGCTATTTCTGTGCCGCTGCGGTGGTATTTTTGATGCTGGTCGAGGCCGGACGGCAGATGCGCGCGGATGGTGAGAAGGGCCCGGATCTGATGGCTATGCTGGATTTGGTGGCTTTGGCAACCGTGGCCGATGTTGCACCTCTGATCGAGGCAAACCGTGCACTGGTCAGACAGGGGCTAAAGGTCATGGCCACGCGGCAAAGGCCGGGTCTGGTGGCGCTGTCAGATGTGGCGCGTATGGACACTGCGCCCAACAGCTATCATCTGGGGTTTCTGTTGGGACCGCGCGTGAATGCCGGGGGCAGGATCGGTCAGGCAGACCTTGGCGCGCGCCTGCTGAGCACGGATTCTGCGACCGAAGCCGAAGCTCTGTCAGAGCGGTTGGATGCCCTGAACTCGGAACGGCGCGAGATCGAAAACAACGTACGCGCCGCTGCTTTGGCGCAAGCCGAAGCGCGCGGGCTGGATGCGCCTCTGGTCTGGGCAGCAGGCGACGGGTGGCATCCGGGTGTCGTAGGCATCGTGGCTTCGCGGTTGAAGGAGGCTGCGAACCGTCCCGCCATCGTCATTGGCTTTGACGGGGATGAAGGCAAGGGTTCGGGCCGGTCCGTGTCGGAGGTCGACCTTGGGGCGTCGATCCAGAGGTTAGCGGCTGAGGGGCTTTTGGTGAAAGGTGGCGGTCACAAAATGGCTGCGGGTCTTACGGTGATGCGCGACAAGTTGGAACCGGCGATGGAGCGGTTAAGCGAGTTGCTCGCCAAACAGGGTGCCGGACAAGCGGGTCCGGCGGATTTGAAACTCGACGGGGCATTGATGCCCGGCGCTGCAACTGTGGACCTGATCGAACAGATCGAAAAGGCTGGACCATTTGGGGCGGGCGCCCCTGCCCCACGCTATGCCCTGCCCGACCTGCAAGTGCGTTTCGCCAAGCGTGTGGGTGAGACACATCTGAAACTGTCGCTATCCGATGGCATGAGCGGTGGTCTGGACGCCATCGCCTTTGGTGCATTCGACGGGCCGATGGGGGATCGGCTGATCAACCACGGAGGGGCCCGGTTCCATTTCGCTGGCCGGCTGGAAGTCAATTCATGGGGCGGGCGGCAAAACGTGCAACTCAGGCTGGAAGACGCCGCCGAGGCAAAATAAAGGTGCAATTCGCACCTTTTGCGCAAGGCCAAAAAACTTTCCCGGCCTTGCGTTTTTCGGCTTGCGGGGGTGGAAGGTAAACCGTAAAAGGCCCTCCACAAGCCAGCGTGGCCCGTTCGTCTATCGGTTAGGACGCCAGGTTTTCAACCTGGAAAGAGGGGTTCGATTCCCCTACGGGCTACCACTTGTGCTTGTTTGGTCTGGATGGCCCGTTCGTCTATCGGTTAGGACGCCAGGTTTTCAACCTGGAAAGAGGGGTTCGATTCCCCTACGGGCTACCATTTCTTGCCATTTCATTGAAACTTTGCCTCTAGGGTACCTGTGCGAGCGACCCTCGGGTCACGACCATTGTTTCCAAGCGGACGGATTGCCCCAGCGATGATGTTTCGATCATATTGATCAGCTCGGCTGCCGCCTTGCGCCCCATTTCTCGATGGGGAACGTGGATTGTGGTCAGGCCCGGCTCAATGATCCGGGCCAGTTCCATGTCGTCAAACCCGGTGACCGAGATATCGTCAGGCACGCGCAGACCCATCTGTCCGGCCTGACGCACAGCACCAACGGCCAGAACATCGTTGCCGCACAGGACGGCGGTGGGGCGATTGTCCAGCGTCATCAGTTGGCGGAAAGCCTCGGCCCCGTTTTCGATCTCATATGGGGTTTCGATGATCGAGAGCCTCTCCGGTGACAACCCGTGCTGCTGCATCGCATCCCGGATACCTTCGATCCGCAACCGAGCACGGTCATTCCCCTGACTGATGGCCGAAATTGTCGCAAGACGCGTGTGCCCCAGACCGATCACTTCAGCGGCCAAGGCTGTCATTGCCTGTCGGTTGTCAAAACCAATCGAAGGGGTCCGCTGTCCGGGTGTAAAGGACCATGCGACCATGGCGGGAACGCCCTGCTGTTCGAGATAATCATAGATGCGCGATTCCCGGTCATGACCGATCAGCAACAATCCGTCTGCACCGCGCGCAACCAAGGTCTTGATCTGCTCTTCCTCGACTTCGGGCTTGTAGGCGGAACTGGAAACCAGCAGGGTATATCCGCGTTCGTGAAGCTCTTCCTGAAAAGCCTGCAACCCCCTTGCAAAAATAGCGTTCTCCATGGTCGGAATAATCGCACCGATCGTAAAGGACCGCTTGGCCGCCATCACGCGCGCTGCGAAATTGGGCGTATAGCCCAGTGCCTCGACCGCCGACATGACCCGGTCGCGTGTGGCCGGAACGACCCGCTTGGGCTCGTTCAGACATCTTGAGACGGTCGCGGTAGACACGCCTGCCCTTTTGGCGACGTCGTCCAGTGTCGGAACAGACCGGAGCTTTGACATTTTCGAACCTGCACTTCGCTTTTCCCTAAGTCTAAACACATCAGGACTCAGATGAAAGCAAGAATGTAAGCGCTTGCATTTACGATGTAAGCGCTTACAAGTATAGTTGGGCCGATTCTACAAGGAGTCCGGGAAATGTATCTTGCTGCATCCATCATCGTGTTCGTCATCTACTTTGCGAACGTGGCGCTAGGGGCATTTGCAAACAGCGCATTCCTTGGGGACGTCGGAGAGATGTTGGTCCTGTTCGCGGCGTCGATCCTGTTCGTTGTCGCAATTCTGAAAAAGGAAGCTGACCGGGACGCCAGGAACGGCAGCTGAATTTTTGCTTGGGAGGGCAAGACATGAATGACGACAGAAAAGAACTTGCGTCCGCAGAGCGCCGCAATTTCCTGAAGCTAAGCGCAGGCGGTGCGTTCACTGCAGCCTTGGTTGCCGGTGCGGGTGGTGTCCTGTGGTCGTCCGAGGCGGCCGCGCAAACCGCCAAAGAGGAAAAAGACCGCGAAAACGCTGCTGACCACGTGATGACCATTGCGACGGCCTATGTATTGGGTGCCTCGCGCAGCTACCCAATCATGCAGCTTGATCTGAAAGAGAACATCCAGAATGCGACCAACGGCAAGGTCTATGTCAAACTGGCTCCGGGTGGTCAGCTGGGTGCAGGTGGCTCGCTTGTGCAAAAGGTTCAGGGTGGCACCATTCAGGCCGCGCAGCACTCGCTGTCAAACTTTGCGCCCTTCGCATCGACCGTTGACCTGATCAACATGCCCTACCTGTGCGGCTCGAACCAGCGCTTCACCAATCTGGTGCATTCGGACACATGGAAGAATGAGGTGCACCCCAAGGTCGAGGCCGCTGGCTTCAAGGCGCTGTTCTATGTGGTGATCGACCCACGCGTCGTTGCCGTGCGCCAGGGAGGCGACGCCGTTATCACGCCGGGTGACATGAGTGGCATCAAGTTCCGTGTGCCGGGATCGAAGATGTTGCAGCAGTATTACCGCATGGTTGGTGCCAACCCGACCCCGGTTGCCTGGGGCGAAACGCCTTCGGCGATCAAGCAGGGCGTTGCCGATGCGCTTGATCCATCGGTTGGCGCGCTGTTCGTGTTCGGCTTCAAGGACATCCTGAGCCACGTCACCTTCACACAGGCGGTGCCAGACAGTCAGGTCTATTCCTGTAACCTTGAATGGTTCAACTCGATGCCCGCTGATGTGCAGGAAGGCATCATGTGGGGCTCAGAGATGACCAGTCACCAGAACCTGTCCAAAGTGCCGTCGGCCCGCGCCTATGCCATGGCCGAACTGAACAAGGCGGGCGTGCAGTTCCACTCGCTCAGCGACGATCAACTGGCTGAATGGCAGGATGCAGGTGGCTATCAGAACGCCGACTGGGATCCGTTCAAGACCGAGCTGGCCGGGTCGATGGATAACTTCGAAAAACTGGTCGAAGCGGCTGGTACGCAAGGGAAATACTACGTCCACGACGCGTAACAATCACTCTGGCGGACGCCGTACGGGCGTCCGTGACCTAACCCTGACAGTCAGGCCCAGAAGGGCCCGCAACAGAAGGCTACTGCCTGGCTGTTCTATCGACGAGGGACAAGATGACCATGCTTCAAAACATAGACCGCAACGCCGAGCGCTGGCTGCTGCTGGTGTTCTACGTGATGCTGGTCATCACGATGGCCATCGAGGTTCTTCGGCGGGAAATTTTCGCCTATTCGTCGATCTGGGGCGAAGAAATCGTCCGTTATTCTTTCATATATCTCGCCTGGATCGGCGCGGCGGCTGCGGTCAAGGAACGCGCTCATATCCGCATTGATGTGATCATGCACTACCTGCCGCAACGGCCAAAGGCGCTGCTGTATATCTTCGGCGATCTTGTGATGTTCGGCGTGGCGATCATTGCCCTTTATTGGTCCTATGAGGCCGTGCATGTCTCAGCCAAATTCGGCTCGGTGACAGATGGCCTGCGGGTGTCCAAGGTCTGGTTCCTGATGGCGGTTCCCACCGGTTTTGCCTTGATGATTTGGCGCCTGATCCAGTCCCTTCTACGCGATCTCAAATCCCTTCGTGACGGCACACCCGTTTTCGAAGGCGACAAGCTGTTTGACTGAGGAGACCTGAAATGCTTTGGAATTCCCTCAATCAAACGGTCGAACTCGGCTGGGATTTTTATCTGCCTGTCATCCTGTTTGTTGGACTGATCGCCCTGGCTGTCCCCGTCTGGGCAGCGATTGGCACGGCTGCGATCGTCATGCTGGTCATGTCGGGCGACCTACCGTTGAGCCTTGTGGGTGAAAGCCTGTTCACCGGTATCGACGCCTTTGCCCTGACCGCGGTTCCCTTGTTCATTCTGACCGGGGACGTTCTGGTCCGCACGGGCCTGTCGCGCAAGTTTCTGGACGTGGCCGAGGCTCTGACCTGTTTTGCTAAGGGCGGTTTCGGTTCGGCCACGGTTCTGGTCTGCGGCATGTTCGCCGCCATCTCGGGCTCGGACGCGGCGGGCGCTGCCGCCGTGGGTCGAATGACGATCAACCGCTTGGTAGAAAGCGGCTATCCCCGCCCCTATGCCTGCGCTTTGGTGGCTGCCGGTGCCTGTACAGGCATCCTGATCCCGCCTTCGATTGCCTACATCATCATCGGCCTTGTCTTGGGAATTTCCGCGTCCACCTTGTTTCTGGCGGCGCTGATCCCCGGACTTGCCATTCTGGTGTCGATCCTGATCACCAACATCATCATGAACCGTCTTTACGGCTATGAAGGCGGCGGCATGATGACTATGGGAGAATGGCTGGCCAATCTGGGCAATGCGCTGAAATCCGGCTGGTACGCCTTTATCGTGCCCGGCATCATCTTCTACGGCATCTTCTCGGGCCGCCTGACGCCCACCGAAGCAGGTGCGACCGCCGTTGTCGTCACCATCATCATGGGCTTCATCCTGCGCACGCTGACGCTGGCCGATTTCCCGTCAATGCTGGTCAGTTCCGCCAAGGTGAACGGTGTGATCCTGCCGATCATCGCCTTCTCGGCCCCACTGGCCGAGGCGTTGGCGATCATGGGGGTGCCGCAGGGCTTTGTCGCCTCGATCACTTCGCTGACCGACGATCCTTACCTGCTGATCCTGTTGATGATCTGCATTCTGATCGCGGCGGGATGCGTGATGGAAACCACGCCAAACATCGTGATCCTTGCGCCGATCCTAAAGCCGCTGGCAGACAATATCGGCATGAATGAGATTCAGTTCTGCATCATGATGATCACCGCTCTGGGTGTCGGCTTTATCACGCCACCGCTGGGTCTGAACCTGTTTGTCGTATCTGGCATAACAGGCGAGTCTATTCTGAAGATTGCCGCTCGTGCCGTACCCTTTGTATTGACTATGCTGATCGTGGTGCTTTTGATCGCCTACATTCCGGCGGTTTCAACCACCTTGCTTCCTCAAATCTACCAATAGGACTAGCTGAATATGCCTCGTGACTATCTGAAAAAGGCAACCTTGACGGCGCAATCTCATGCCTCCGAGGTGCATGACACCGTCAAGACCATCCTCACCGATATCGAGGCGGGTGGAGATGCCAAGGCGCTTGAATATGCGGCGAAATTCGACAAGTTCCAAGGCAATGTCCTGATGACTGCCGAAGAGATCGAAGCCGCCTGCGCATTGGTGCCTGAAAAGCTCAAGGCTGATATCCGGTTCGCCCACGACAATGTGCGCCGCTTCGCGGAAACGCAGAAAGCCACTGTCTCGGACGTGCAGATGGAAATCGTGCCCGGCTTTGTCGCGGGTCAAAAGGCGATCCCCGTGGATGCGGCCGGATGCTATGTACCGGGCGGGCGCTATAGCCATATCGCCAGTGCGATCATGACGGTCACAACGGCCAAAGTTGCAGGGTGCCGACACATCACCGCTTGTTCTCCACCCCGTCCTGGCGAGGGTGTTGCACCAGCGATTGTCTACGCGGCCCATATTTGCGGCGCGGACAGCATTCTGGCGATGGGGGGCGTGCAGGGCGTGGCGGCGATGACCTATGGGCTGTTCGGCCTACCACGCGCAAACATCCTTGTCGGCCCCGGAAACCAGTTCGTGGCCGAGGCCAAGCGCATTCTCTATGGTAAAGTCGGCATCGACATGATCGCCGGCCCGACCGATAGTCTGATCCTTGCGGATGCCTCCTCGGATGCCCACGTGGTCGCGACGGATCTGGTGAGCCAAGCCGAGCATGGGTACAACTCGCCGGTCTGGCTGGTGACGGATGACCGCGCGCTGGCGCAGAAGGTGATGGAACTGGTCCCTGCCCTGATCGACGATCTGCCCGATCTGAACCGCGAAAACGCTTTTGCCGCGTGGCGCGACTATGCCGAAGTTATCGTTTGTTCAGACCGCGAAGAAATGGCGGCCTGTTCTGACGAATACGCACCCGAACACCTGACCGTTCAGGCCGAGGATCTGGATTGGTGGCTGGACCGCCTGACCTGCTATGGCTCGCTGTTTCTGGGGGAGGAAACCACCGTCTCTTACGGCGACAAAGCCACCGGTACCAACCATGTGCTGCCTACATCCGGCGCGGCCAGTTATACGGGCGGGCTGAGCGTCCACAAATACATGAAGATCGTCACGTGGCAGCGCGCAACGCGCGAAGGATCAAAATCGATTGCCGAAGCAACCGCCCGTATCTCGCGTCTTGAAGGGATGGAGGGTCACGCGCGGGCCGCGGATGTACGGTTGGCCAAGTATTTCCCGAATGAGCAATTCGACCTGACCGCCGATGGATGACCCCCTCAGAAGATCTGACCTGAAAGGGCGAGCGATCTGCGTGACACACTCAGCCAAGGGCGAATACCGACAGGTTCCGTTGATTGACGCAAGGGTCGAAGAACGATGAAAGCGCTTGTTTATCAGGGCGTTGAAACCCTTACCTACGACGACGTTCCCGATGCGACGCCAAATCTGGGCGAGCATCTTATCCGGGTCGAGGCTGTGGGCATCTGCGGCTCGGACATGCACGCCTATCTGGGGCACGACGCTCGACGTCCGGCCCCGCTGATCCTTGGGCACGAGGCCGCCGGGGTGATAGTCGGCGACCCCAAAGAAGGTACACGCGTGACCATCAACCCGCTCGTATCCTGCGGGCTGTGCGAGGCCTGTGAAGCCGGTCGCGAAAACCTCTGCCCGAAACGCCAAATCATCTCGATGCCACCGCGCGAAGGTGCCTTTGCCCAATTTGTGGCGATGCCTGACAGCAATCTTGTCGAGGTTCCCGACCATGTGCCATTGGCCAAAGCAGCCCTGGCAGAGCCCCTGGCCGTCAGTTGGCACGCTGTACGACTGGCGCTTGAGGCGTTGCACCCGGCGATGGAACGCCGCGCGCTTGTGATAGGCGGCGGCGCCATCGGGCTGGCTGCGGCGCTTGCCTTAAACGCGTTGGGCGCCAAGGACGTTACCATTCTGGAACCAAACCAAGTGCGCCGGACTTATCTTGGCAATCTTGGTAAATTTGACGTTCGTGAGCAGCCCGAGGGCGCCTATCCAATCGTGATCGACGCCGTTGGATTTGCGGCCACGCGTGCGACCGCCTCGACCTGTGCCGCGCCTGGCGGCGTGATCGCCCATGTGGGTCTGGGAGAAGACACAGGCGGGCTGGATGTGCGTCGCATGACCTTGCAAGAAATCACGTTTATCGGGACTTACACCTACACAGCCGAAGATTTCCGGCAAACTGCGAAGGCAATTTTTGACGGCCGTCTGGGGTCACTCGATTGGGTTGAGGAACGCCCCCTGTCCCAAGGTGCCCAAGCCTTTCATGACATCCGCTCTGGCGTGGTGGCCGCACCCAAGATTATCCTGACACCATGGGGATAAACCCAACAACACTGGAGACATCCATGTACAAAAAAGTTCTTGTCCCGATGGCGCTAGATCATGACATCTCGCAAAGCACGCTGAAAGTGGCGCGAGCGCTATGTGATGACAAAGCCGAGATCGTTGCGCTGCACGTTTACGAATTGCCGCAAGGTTCGGTCAGCACCTATCTGGACAAATCCGTGGTCGAAGACGCATTCCAACGCTCACGTATGCAGTTGCTGGAAAAGACCGACGGGCTGGAAGGGGTGACAGCCGAAATCGTCAAAGGTCACACAGCACGGTCGATCATAGACTATGCGACGGACAACGGCATCGACTGTATTGTCATTGGCTCGCACAAACCAGGCCTCAGCGACTATTTTCTCGGATCAACCGCCTCGCGCGTGGTCCGCCATGCCCCCTGCGCCGTGCATGTACATCGCAGGGCCTAACCCATCAATCGCGCCCATGGCGCCTTATACAGGACTGACAGATCGGACATGAACATAGACAAGAAGATCACCGACGATCTGGTTGCGAATGATATCTCATTCGTCACCACGGTGCCATGCAAGCAACTGGCCGGCGTGATCGAAGAAATCGACCAACGCGACGGCATCTATCACATCCCCTCGAACAAGGAAGACGAGGGCATGGGTCTGTGCGCGGGCGCATGGATGGGCGGCAAACGCCCCGCGATCATCATGCAGAACACTGCAATCGGGGTGACGATCAACACGCTGGCCACGCTGATCCAGTATTACCGGATGCCGCTGCCGATGCTGATTTCGTACCGGGGAGAGTTGCGCGAGCCCATTGCCTGTCAGGTTGAGATGGCAGTGCATACAAAGGCTTTGCTGGCAAAGTTGAACATCCCGACCTACCACTTCCACCACAAGGAAGATGTCGGGGAACTGGATGCAATCCTGAAATACACCTTCATGTGCAACAAACCGGTCGCCATCCTGACCGATGCCAACTTTTGGGGAGGCTACGGCGACCAATGATCCGTTCCGAGATTCTGAAAGAAATCGCCCCGATCCTGCGTGATCAACTGGTTGTCTGCAATATCGGCATCCCAAGTCAGGAGCTTCACGCCATCGATGATCAGCCCACCAACTTTTACATGCTGGGCACCATGGGCCTTGCGTCGTCAATTGGTCTGGGTCTGGCGCTGTCGCAACCAAAACCGGTCATCGTGATTGATGGCGATGGTTCGATCCTGACCAATCTGGGCACTCTGCCAACCATCGCCAACAACGTGGCTAACAATTACATCCTTCTGATTGTCGACAACGGCTCATATGGCTCGACTGGAGATCAGCCCACTTATGCGGGTCAGAAAACATCGCTGTCGAAAATGGCCGAAGCTGCCGGGTGCGACCGTGTCATCGAGTGTCAGGCAGAAGAAACGGGGCGTGTTCTGCAAGAGGCGCTGGATGCCGGGGAAATGACAATCATCGTCAGCAAATGCGAAAGCGGTAACGCCAAGATGCCGCCGATCACGATGGACCCGGTGGTGATCCGCGACCGATTCATGAAGGCCGTTCAGGCCTGATGGGCACAAGCGCCATCCACAGCTCTGATGACGCCCGCCGCCTTGCGCGGCGGCGTTTACCGTGGATGGTGTTCGACTATATCGACGGCGCAGCGGGAACCGAAACCGGAGCAAAGCGAAACCGCACCGCGCTAGACGACATGACCCTTCGCCCCCGCATTCTGCGCGATGTGAGCAAACGTTCTAAGGCTGGTTCGGTCTTTGGAAAACCCACAGGGCTTCCTTTCGGGATCGCGCCGATGGGCATGTGCAATCTGGCGGCCCCCGGTGCCGACTTGATGCTGGCGCGACTTGCAGCACGGCATTCCATCCCATTGTGCGTGTCCACCGTTGCCTCAACGCCGATGGAAGACATCATCCTGGAGGCGGAAGGTAACGCCTGGTTCCAGCTTTACTTCAGCGGAAACGGCAGCGGAACATTCAAGCTGGTGGATCGCGCCCGGCAGGCCGGGTATGAAACACTGGTCTTGACTGTCGACGTCCCTGAAGTTGGACGTCGCCCGCGTGAACTACGGCATGGCTTCAAAATGCCATTCCGCATGGGGCCGCGACAGGTATTGGATTTTGCGCTTCACCCGCGCTGGTCTCTGGCGACCTTGATGCAAGGCAAGCCTCAGATGGCAAATTTCCTGATGGAAGGCTACGAATTCGACCGCACCGAAAGCCGTGCCAGGGCGGATTGGGATACCCTTGCGCGTCTGCGTGATCGATGGCCCGGAAATCTTGTCGTCAAGGGCGTATTGGATACCGAAGATGCCGTTGCCCTGAAGGATGCAGGCGTAGATGCCATTCAGGTCTCAAGCCACGGAGCACGGCAACTGGACAGCGCACCCGCGCCGTTTGAAATGCTGCCCGAGATTCGCAAAGCGGTCGGCGATACCTTCCCTCTGTTCTTCGACAGCGGTCTCAGATCGGGTGAAGACGTCATCAAGGCGCTGGCAAGCGGGGCGGACTTCGTCTTTTTCGGTCGGATCATGCAATTTGCCATCGCCGCCGAAGGTGAGGCTGGCCTGAACCAGATCTGGTCGGTGCTGAGCGAAGAGCTGGATATCGCGATGGCCCAAATGGGGATCACGTCGATTGACCAGCTTCGCGATCCTATAAAGGCAACCGGCGCAAACCAGATGACCTGAAACGAGGGTCTCCCCTCCTTCGTGGCGAAACAGCGCTATCCCAAAATGGCTTCGATTTTTTCAAGCGTTGCAGGGTTCACTGCAACGCCTTCTGTTTGCGCCACAAGCCGTTTGGCGCGACGACCATCACCGGGCAGGTGTGCGCCTTCCTGAAACCGGATCGCCTCAACCAAGCCGGCAATACCCGTTGCGAAAGCATCCTTAGCCGTAGCTACGGGGTCGATCGCAATAAAGAACTGCCCGGTTTTTGGCGGACCACCTGCGGTGCCCGAGAAAGGCGATGCGTTGATGCCAAGCGTTGCGCCCGTTAGCGCCGCCGCCAAAACCTCGGTCAGCAAAGCAACACCAACGCCCTTGTATCCGCCGGACGGAGCCATCGAGCCTTTCAGGCCAACCTCGGGGTCGGTTGTTGGATTACCCTCGGGGTCCAGCGCCCAACCGATCGGAATCGCTCTGCCTTCGCGCGCGTGTTTCATGACCTCGCTTTTTGCGATGGTACTTGCACTTTGGTCGATAAGCAGCGCGGGTTGACCATCGGTCCCCGGAACCGCAATCGAAAAGGGATTGGTGCCAACCACCGGCTTCGATCCGCCAGAAGGTGCGATAGATGCCGGGGCATTGGTAAAGCCCAAGCCCACCAGACCGGCCTGCGCCAAACGATAGGTGTGGTAGCCCAGAACCCCGCAGTTATAGCTGTTGCGAATGGCCAGGACCGCGACGCCCTGCTCGCGCGCTGCCGGGATCAAGGTTTCAAAACCCAGATCGATAGCCGCATGTGCAAATCCGGTCGCAGCATCAACGATAACCACGCCCGGTTTAGGTCGCGCAATCACAGGCGTTGCCAGCCCATCTACCTTTCCGCATTGCACATGCTCGCAATAGATCGGGATGTAGGCGAGGCCATGGCTGGCCACGCCATCCGCCTCGGTCGCAGCGGTCGCAACCGCCAATGGCCGTGCGTTTTCCGCGCTGGTTCCGGCCGCCGTCAATGCGCGGAACGACAGGTCTTCAATTTCAGCAAGCGTCAAGGTCTTAGTCATTTCGGTGCCTTTTCAATCATTGTCGGACAGTCCAGCGCCGGCCCCCAGCTTACGGGATTCTTCTGTCGCCGGGGCGTATGTACGATGGGCAAAACGGTTCAGTTCGACCCAAAGCGCAGGGTCCGGGGCCGCGCGAGTCAGCCGTGCCGAAGTTTCAGCAAGCACGCCGCCCAGAGTGACCTGTATGGCCTGCGCCTCATCAGGAAACGCTTGATCACAGGACAAAGTAGTCCCGTCCGTTACCGCATCTAAGCCGTCGCAGCTTAGCGTGATGCAAGTCCTTTGCGCGCGCGCTGCGTTTGCGACAAAAGGCAACAGGATCAGGGGATACGCGACGTTGTGCAACATTATGGATTGATCAGTCAGAGAGCCTGCACAATCAGACAGATAAGCCCCGGCAGCCAGCGGGCACAGAACTGCGCCCTCTGTGCCAGCATCATCAAAGCCCCCTGGCAAACGACCTTCAGGCGAGACAGCAAGTCCAAGGCCAAGCAATCCGGTCAGTGCGCCGACACCATCCCGACCGTTGGCACAAAGCCAACGCGCGGCTTTTCCCGCCTCCTCCGCAAGCCCCCAGGAATAGCCTGCCCCGCGTGCGGCGCGTTTGGCTGTCGCTTCTACTTCGTTCAAGGAAAAGCTCATTCCGTTACCTCGGGATAGACCCAGAGATCGGCGTTTCCGACACTCAGTTCATCAGGATACGGCGCACCCGCATACATACAGATCCGAACCCAGCGGTCTGAGCGTGGATCAAAATGGGTCGCGCCAAAAAACGACAGCTTGGCCCGCAACATATCGATAGGAAGAACCGAGGCGCTGATCGTGTTGTCCTGAATCTCGCTGTAGGGGGCCATATGGCTCATCTGAGCGCGCCGGACTGTGTGACGGTGCACCGGATGACGCAGAAGGAACTCAGCGATCGGACATGACGCATCCCAGTCAGCCAACGCGGCATAGGCCGCAGCCGCGTCACGTGCTGGCGCCAGAGGTTGCTCATACTCTACAATCGGCTCGTCAAACCGCTCACCCATTCGAGGTTCCAGCTTTTCTTCCGAGACATACCAAGCGCGGGCGCAGTTTTCCGGTGCTTGCCAGTCCATATCCAACGCCCAGCCAAAGCTGTTCTTGATCAAACTGCGGACTTGCGAGACCGGCATCGCTCCATCGATCACAAACGCATCCCCATTGCTATCGGACATACAGCCCGAAAGCCCGTCGACCAGATCGCCAAAGGGTTCTAGGATCAGTGAGGCCACAAGCTCTTGCCCCTCTTCGCTGAGCGCCGTTTCCGACCAACTCAACAAGCGATCCCATGGGTGGTCTTTCTCAAGATCAGCCGAGGATACATGCCGGGACAGAACCTCTAGATCAGCCTTCAAGGCACCCAGCTTTTCGATCTGGATCGGATGTTCAGACCGCCACAGATCAACAGAACGTGCACTGCGTCGCAGGATATGCCGGAAAGCTTCTGCATCTTCTGTCTTCGCTTCGGGCAGGCACCTGACACAGGCGATTGCCTCTTCCCTTGCCATGATCCAGTTGTTGAACAGGATCGGATGATTGATGATGAACGGTGCCATGCCCAGGCCCGTGGAATTGCCGATCCCAAGGCGTTGGGCGATGTCGGGCTGCAACGCGACGGCCTGATCCCCGCCCTTTATGGCAGCCATATGCTGCACCAGATCCCGCACAAAAGTGCGCGTCAGATAAACCGACAGCATCTCGATCTGAAATGGCGACTGCGCTTCTTCGCGCTGAGCAATCACATCACGATCTGCTGCGCCGAACTTGCCCGAGCCATAGACGGCTGTGGTCCGCATCAGATATCCAACCGCATCGATCTGAGTGGGATCGGGTTGTTGACCTGCTGCTAGCCTGTCAACAACATGCGCCCAAAGACGAACCGAGCGGTTTGCACGCGACAAGGACAGCTCGCTTTCACTGACCCGGCCAGCCTCTTGCAGCGGCACGTTCTGCTCCAGCCGGTCGATGTCTTCGTTTGACGGAACACCGTCGAACAGGGCGAAGGTCGCATCCCAAGCCTCGGCAATCACCCGGTCCGAGCGTTTTTCGGCAGGCAGATCATGCGCAAATGCAACCAGAGAATATGCGCGTTTGGGCCCTTGCGCCGTGTAAACCGCGCGACCTACACCATTGCTATCAATATCAAAAACCGGACGCATAAACTGCCACCCATCCCGTGCCATTCGGCGGGTCAGCACCCGCATGAAACTCAGACGGCACTGATGCAGCGAGCCCAGCCGACTGAGCCGCATAACGGTGGCAGGGTCTCTGCGTGTGATATGCTTACCTTGTTGGGTCACGCAGGCTTGGGCCCAAAGTTTTCGGCAAAGAACCGATACCAGTTGCCCCCCATGATGCCAGCGACCTCTTGCTTGTTCATTCCGACGTCCTGCAAGCCGCGCTCGATGTTGCCGAAGTCGCGATTGTCGCGGAACCAACTGGGCATGGGGGGAAAGCCCGGATTGCTGGCCGATCCTTCGCCATAGTCAATCTCCTTGCTCCATCGACCAACGCGCATCCATTCAACCACGCTGTCGGGTTGATCCTGACACAGGTCCGTCCCGATCCCCAGATGTTGCGCACCGTATTTGTCTGCCGTGCGCGCGATCATTTCGCAGAAGCTTTGCAGGGTGCAGTCCGATTTGTCCTTCAGGTGATGAGGATAGACCGAGAATCCCAACATCCCACCATTTTCCGTAACCGCTCGGATCACGTCATCCCGCTTATTGCGCAACGCCGGAGCCCATTCGTGCGGATTTGCGTGGGTAATGGCAATGGGACGCTCGGACAGCTCTGCGGCCTCGATCGTAGAGCGATCTGCCGAATGACTCATGTCGATCACAAGGCCCACGCGGTTCATCTCTTTGATGACCTGTTTGCCCATTCGTGTAATGCCTGTGTCATGTGCCTCGTAACACCCCGTCGCCAGCAGCGACTGGTTGTTATATGTCAGTTGCATGAACCGTGCGCCAAGGTCGTGCAGGATTTCTACCAGCCCGATATCATCTTCGATGGGTGAGGGGTTCTGAAATCCGAAGAACACCGCGGTTCGGTTCGTTTCCCGGGCCACGTCAATATCGCTTGCCCATCGCCCCTTCATGATCAGGTCCGGATATTGCTCGAACCAGCGATTCCACCGTTCGAAGTTCAAAACCGTTTCGCGAAAGTTCTCATGATACGAGATGGTAACGTGGATCGCATCCACACCCCCTTCGCGCAGTTGCCGGAATATCTTTTCCGACCAGTTGGCGTATTGCAGCCCGTCGATACGCATCAGTCCGGAGCCCCGGCGCTGATGTAAGCTGTTTTGACGGTCGTGTAGAACTCGGCAGCCGCCTTACCCTGTTCACGCGGGCCATAGGAACTGTCACCGCGCCCACCAAATGGGACGTGATAATCGGTGCCCGCGGTAGGCAGGTTCACCGTCACCACGCCGGTGCGCGCATTGCGGCGGAAATGAGTGGCACGGGCCAGAGACTTGGTCACGATGCCCGAGGTCAGGCCAAAATTGGTGTCATTGACCACGCTCAGCGCCTGATCATAGCTGTCAACTTTGATCACGCTTGTTAGGGGCGCGAACATCTCTTCCCGATTAATGCGCATGTCGTTGTTGGTGTTCAGAAACACGCCCGGCGACATGTAGAACCCGTCATGCGGCATCTCAAGCCGCTGACCGCCGCAGGCCAGTTCCGCCCCTTCGGCTTTGCCCAGATCGACGTAAGCCAGATTTTCCTGCAGCTGCTGTTGGCTAACCACCGGCCCCATCTGCGTGCCCTCTTTCAGTGCGTGCCCAACCTTCATCGCCTGCGCACCGGCCACCAGTTTCTCGACAAACGCATCGTGAATGCCTGCGTGAACCACCAATCGGGACGAGGCCGTGCATTTCTGACCCGTTCCGCCAAAGGCACCGCCCAGCGCAAGTGTCACCGCCAAATCCAGGTCGGCGTCGTCCATAACGGCAAGCGCATTCTTCGACCCCATCTCCATCTGTACCTTGGTCAGGTTCTGGATCGCTGCCGCCGCGATGCCCTTGCCGACTGGCACCGAGCCTGTGAACGAGATGGCGTTGACCTTGGGGCTTTCGACCAGACGCTGGCCAATCGACCGGCCCGAGCCCATTACCAGACTGAACAAACCTTTGGGGATGTCCTGACGCTCAATGATTTCGGTTAGTGCAACTGCGGACGCTGGAGTGATGTTGGCGG
This sequence comes from Ruegeria sp. E1, assembly GCF_056534225.1. NCBI lineage: Bacteria > Pseudomonadati > Pseudomonadota > Alphaproteobacteria > Rhodobacterales > Roseobacteraceae > Ruegeria > Ruegeria sp. E1. Next base: position 271,778 of record NZ_JBQFPE010000005.1, read on the forward strand.
GTTTCCAAATGACGGCATTTCCATAACAAAGCGCCGGGGCAATTTTCCATGAGGCCGTTGCCGTCGGGAAATTCCAAGGGCTGATGATGGCGACCACCCCAACAGCTTCGCGCCGCACATCAACTTCGATGTCAGGGCGCACAGAATCCGCATTCTCGCCAATCTGGCGCAGACACTCGGCGGCGTAATATGAAAAGAACTGACCCGCGCGATAAACTTCACCCTTGCCTTCGGCCAGCGGTTTGCCCTCTTCGCGCGACAACAACGTGCCCAGTTCCTCGGCGCGGGACATCAGCTCATTGCCGATGTTCATCAGGACCGCCTGCTTGCGCTCCAGTCCATATGCGGCCCATTCCTGCTGCGCCGCCCGTGCCTGATCCAGCGTAGCCTCAAGCTGATCGGCGCTGGCTTGTGCAAACATTCCGATCAGATCGCTCAGATCCGAAGGGTTACGGTTTTCGATTTCGCTTTCGCCCGCCAGCCATTCGCCAGCGATCAGGTTCAGTTTGGTCACAATGCGCCCCAGAGTCAGAATTTCGGTTTGGCGCAGATTGGACTCGGTCACTGAAATCAGTCAAACTCAATTAACTTAACAAACCTTCAGAAACTTTGAAGCCATGGCAATCAAGATCGAAATGCTGCGCAGCTTTTGCACAGTCGCCCAAACTGGCAATCTGGTTGAGGCGGCGGATCGTCTGGGTCGAACCCAGTCGGCCGTATCCATGACGCTGAAACAGCTTGAGGATCATCTGGGTAAAAAACTCTTCGAGGGAGAGCGTAAAAACAGGCTGTCGCCACTGGGTGAACAGGTATTGGAACTATCGCTCAAGCAAGTGCGCCAGTTCGATCAGACCGTACTGTCGATCGAAGCCGCGGCAAATGCCGCGCATGGGCTGATGCGCATTGTCTCGGTTCCGTCCGTTGCAGCGCTGGTGTTTCCTGCAATCCTTGACCATATGACACGCCGATTTCCCGGATTGAAAATCGAACTAAGGGACACCGATACTCAACAGGTTCTGGATGCACTGACCGAAGGTAAGGCAGATATTGGCATTGCTTCGGGTTATCATCCACTGAATGGCGTTAAGGCCATTCCCCTGTTCGAAGATCAGTTCGGACTGGTCTGCGCCTCAGACCACCCCCTGAACACCTGCACAAAGCCGCCGGCGATCAAGGATGTGGTTGCTGCCCCCTTTGTACGAAATGCGCTTTGTGACCTGATCGAAACGACGGCATTCCAGCAGGCAATCCAAGATACCGATGTGATCATACACAATACGCATTCGCTGATAACCATGGTCAGGACAGGAGCGTGGGTGACAGTTCTGCCCCAGCTTGTTGCCAGTTTCATCCCGGAAACGACGGCCTTTCGCACAATATCTGATCTGCCAGACAAGCGGCAGGTCTATCTGTATGTCAGAGAACGCACACGGTTTCGCGAGTTGACCAACGAATGCAGCGCCTTTGTCCTAAGCCGTACCTACGTATGACCTTAGATCACGTGCCAGTCGGATCGGTCGATGCACAAAGTTTACGCCAAGTCCCGGACTCGACTTTGCGAAATGGCCGCGCAAAGTTACCATCAGTTGCGGGGCCCGAGCGGGATGGGAGGAGCAATGCCAACTGCCAAAGGTCTGAGATTGTGGGCTATGGTCGCCCTGTTTTTTGGTGCTCTCGATCTGCCGAGCGGAGAAACGGGTGTTGCCTGGGCTCAGTCAGGGAATGACGCAATCCGTCCGGCAAACGAGATTTCAGAGGAAGATTGGACCAACATCAAATCAATTCTGGATCATCGCTGTGTGGTTTGTCACAGCTGTTACGACGCGCCGTGCCAACTGAAGCTGACATCACCCGCGGGCTTGTTGCGCGGGGCCAGCAAAGAGGCTGTTTATCACACACAACGGCTGTCGGACGCGCGACCCACGCGGCTTGGCGTTGATGCGAAGACGGTGCCAGAGTGGCGAGCACTAGGTTTTTTTTCGGTCATTGCTCCGCTGGGCCAGACGTCGGAAAACAAGGGATTGCTCGAACGCTATCTTGAACTGGGGCGCGAGAACCCGCTGAAAGCCGATGAACCCCTTCCGGACTCGCTGGGCCTTGAACTTGACCGGCCGCTTGTTTGCCCCACCCCGTCAGAGTTCGACGCGTTTAGAAAAGACCACCCGCTTGCCGGTATGCCCTATGGCACCGCGCCCCTTGCGGATGCAGAGTTTCAGACCCTGATCACCTGGGCACGCGACGGCGCACCATTGCCCGCGCCTGATGCAGAAATCCCTGCTGAAATCAGGGATCAGGTTGCCGTATGGGAGGATTTTCTGAACGCAAGCGACCTGCGCAGTCAATTGGTCAGCCGTTATCTGTATGAACATCTGTTCCTCGCCCGGCTTCATTTTGCGCAAGACCAGCGGCGGTTCTTTCAACTCGTACGCTCGTCTACGCCACCCGGAGAAGAGGTTCAGGTCATCGCGACCCGCCGACCCTTTGATGCTCCGGGGACTGACAAGTTCTACTATCGGCTGCTGCTGATTGACGAAACCATCGTGCACAAGGAACATCTGGTTTACACGCTTGGTCCAGACCGAATGACCCGACTGCAGGAACTATTCCTTGCCCCGGATTGGTCGGTGGCCGAACTTCCAGCCTATGGTGAGGCTGAGGGCGGCGATCCTTTCAGCACATTTGCTGCGATCCCTGCCCGCAGCCGCTATCAGTTCCTGTTGGACAATGCGCTGTTTTTTGTCCGCAGCTTTATCCGCGGGCCGGTTTGCCACGGAGAGACCGCCGTTGATGTGATCGAAGACCGGTTCTGGGTCAGCTTCCTTGCCCCTGACGCCGACCTTTCAGTGACAGACCTCACCTATCTTATGGATGGGGCCAAACATCTTGAACTGCCCGTCGCAGACTCAAATGACGGTGCGTTGGGCGAATTGCAGGAGTTCTCGCATAAGAACCAAATCAAGTATCTTGAGTTTCGTGACGCCCGTTACCGCAACAGCCCAGTGTTTCAGACCGGATTCGGATATGATGCCATCTGGGACGGCGACGGCACTAACCCGGACGCGCGGATTACCGTGTTTCGGCACTTCGACAATGCCTCGGCGATGAACGGGTTCCATGGCGATATTCCAGAAACCGCCTGGGTCATCGACTTTCCGATCTTTGAACGCATCTACTATGACCTCGTGGCCGGGTACGATGTTTTTGGCCGGATCGAACACCAGTTGTCCACGCGACTTTACATGGATGAATTGCGGATGGAGAGCGAGGATTTGTTCCTGTCCTTCTTGCCCAAAGATATCCGACCGGACATCCATGCCCAATGGTATCAGGGGGCGCTGGCCGAGCTTCACACCTATTGGCATCGCCGCCGCGTGGATCATGATTTCCCATCCGGCATCAGTTTTTCCAGTGATGATCCCAAGCAGGAGTTCCTGTTGGAATTGCTGAAACAGGGCAATAGCTTATGGGACACAACTGATACGATCAGCCGCTGCACCGATGGCGATTGTCAAACAATCGACGATACCAGACAAGCCCTGCGCAGTCTTGCAAGCCAGACCGGCGCCTGGGTGAAGTTTCTTCCAGACCTCTCGGTTCTGGTTGTGGATAAACCCGATGGCGGCACCGAACTTTTCACACTTGCCCATGACAAGGCGCACACCAACGTGGCCTTTCTGTTCGACGAAGCCGCACGCCGAGACCCTCAGGCTGACGTTTTGACAATCCTTCCCGGGCTGTTTGCCAGTTATCCGAACTTTTTCTTCAGAATTCCGCAGGATCAATCAGACGCGTTTGCAGATGCCATGAAGGCAATCACATCACAGGATGACTGGCTGAATTTTGTGGCGAGCTATGGTTTACGACGAACAAGCCCTGCCTTCTGGGCCACAAGCGACCGTGTGAACGCCCTGTTCCTCAGACAAGATCCGATCCATGCAGGCCTTCTGGATCTCAACCGATACAAGGATCCAAAGATGGGCGAAGACCCTACCTGACCCCCATGTTGGAGTTGATCGTCGGAGATTATCGTCGCGCGAAATCGATCCCCACCAAGGCCCTGCGACTTGCGGCAAGGCCGTTCGCCTCATAGATTGAGTATTATGGTGTCTTTTTCCGAGTTGCGTCCGGCCTACAGCAGGGCTGAACGCCTGAGTGACGGGGTTGTACATATATTGGGCGTCACCTCAGCCCTGATCGCAGTGCCCGTTTTGATCGCGCTGACCGCTTTTCACCGGCCTGAGCCCGAGGCCGTGATGGGGGCTTCGGTCTATGGGGTCGCCCTTATCCTAATGTTGAGCCTGTCGGCCATCTACAACATGAACGAGGACGAACGCTGGACAGGGCTTTTGCGCCGCCTCGACCATTCCGGAATTTACATCAAGATTGCAGGGACCTACACACCGTTTCTGCTGCTGTCAGGGGGGCAGGCACCGGGCCTGTTGATCGGCCTTTGGTCATCGGCGACGCTGGGATCGGCGCTCAAGATGTTCGACCCGGGCCGGTTCCGGTGGTTCGGTCTGCTACTCTATGTGATGATGGGCTGGGCCATACTCTGGGCCGGCCAACCGATGATGTCGGAACTGTCGCAAACCGTCCTCATTCTGATGTTCGCCGGCGGTATCGTCTATACCGCCGGGATCATCTTCTACCTGCTGGACTGGCTGCCATTTCACAATACGATCTGGCATGTTTTCGTTCTGGCCGGAAGCGTTCTGTTCTTCATTGCAGTCGCCACCCATATCGCAGGTGCGCCGGAAATGCGGGTCTGATCGTAGCCCAGTCAAGACCGGCAAGCTTGCGAGTCCTATCACAATCCGCGCCACACCTCTTTGATCACATCGACTGCCATCAGAACGTGATCCCGCGTCGTATCAAACTGACCGACCTGAAACCGGATGACCTTTCGACCATCGTACATGCCTTGTGTCAGATAAATCCGCCCGTCATCGTTTAACGCATCGACCAGTCTTTGCTGTGTCTCATCGTCTCCGGGGCATCTGAAGCAAAACAGGCTTAGGATCGGCTCGGTCACGATTTCGAACCCTTCGGTCGCCCGGATTTCCTCGCACACCTCATTTGACCAAGCCACATGATTGCGGATGCGCGCGCGCAACCCCTCAAGCCCATAGGCGCGGATCAGGAACCAGATCTTCAGCGCCCGAAACCTGCGCCCCAGCGGGATTGTCCATTCCGAATAGTTTGTTACATCGGCCCCGCTGGTCTTGAGATACTCCGGTTCGATCTTCAGCGTGTTGAGCTGAGGGATCGGGTCGCGCAGGAACTGCATTGAGCAATCGAACTGTGCGCCCAGCCATTTGTGCGGATTGAAGACGATACTGTCATACCCTTCAACCCCGTCCCAGAAGTCGTTTCGAAACTCGGGGCAGATCATGGCCGACCCTGCCCATGCCGCATCCAGATGTGTATAGAGATCCTCCGCCTTTGCGACCGCAAGAACTTCGCCCAGCCGATCGCAGGCACCTATCCCGGTACCACCCGTTGCTGCGATGATCCCGGCGGGTTGGTGCCCCGCGGCACGGTCGGCAGCGATGGCTTCGCGCAACTTCGTGGCATCCATGGCATAACGCGGACCGCTTGTGGGTATTTTGATCAGATTGTTCTGGCCGATCCCGGCCACCCAGCACGCCCGATCAACCGAGGAATGCACCTGTTCCGAGCAATAAATTCGCAACTCACCTTTGCCGTTCAGCCCATCACGATTGCCTGTATAGCCGGTCGCGCATTCGCGCATGGTCAGAACCGCCGACAACGTGGCCGAGGACGCGCTGTCCTGAATGACGCCGGTATATTCTTCGGGCAGGTCAAGTGCCTGGCGCAGCCAATCGACCATAACGCCCTCAAGTTCGGTCGCCGCCGGTGAGGTTTGCCACAACATGCATTGGGCTGCGATTGTTGTGATCAGTATATCAGCCAGCATCGAAGGTGGCGCAGCATTTGCCGGAAAATACGCAAAGAACCGGGGGTGCTGCCAATGGGTCATCCCCGGCATCACGATCCGTTCGAAATCCGCAATGATGTTGTCCATGGCTTCCGCACCGTCTGGTGGACCCTTCGGAAGTTGGGCGGCGACCTCACCCGGGGCAATCTGAGCCCGGACCGGCAGATCTGGCAGGCCCTTGTGATAGTCTGAAGCCCAATCTGAAATCCGTTTGCCCCATTGGCTAAATTCGTCCCAATCCATCGTTGCCTCCTGAACACGCGGGTTCGCCGCCGATTGATGTGTTTCCTAGGTTTCGACGCAGCCACAAGGCAGGTCAAGCAGATAAAACCGGCCTTGTTCACAAGGCCTTGGGTTCTTCAGATAACCGTGCTCTTACACCGGTACAGGCGCCGCATGACGGTGGGCGTTAAGTACATCGGAATTTGATAGGCGCCGATGAACACCATAATCGGGCCAGTCACTTCGGGCGGCAGGGCAACGAAAAAGATCGCAATGTTTCGGTTTCCCGCAATCAGGGAAACGGCGGCGGCTTGTTCTGCCGGCATTCGGGTTCTTGTCAGAATAAACGAGATGATCTGTGCGCCAAAGTTGACCGCACACGCCAATGCAATCCAGAACAGCGCGACAGCAGGATTGACCAAGGCAGTTGCGCTTAGGCTCGGCATCAAACCTATGACGAACACTGCAAGCGTGATCGTGCCCAGTCCTTCAATGTTTTGCAGAGTGGTTCGGGACGGCGTGCGCAGAAATGACCAACGCAAAGCAATGGCTGCCAAAGTGGCAAGCGCAATTGTCAGAAACAACCGAAACACGGCTTGCAAAACAAACGAGAGATCACCCAACTCGGGCAAAAGTGCAAAGATTGGAAATGCCGTCAGCGGCAAAATTGCGGTTCCGACAACCAACAGGCGCAACGCATGTTCCGCAGGATACCCCATCATCAGGCACATATTCGGGCTGCCCGCAATCGAGGGTGCCGCAACCATGATGAGCAACGCCAAGAATATCGATGATCCGGTCCAGCCGCCGGAAAACCCGATGATCAGGACAAGCATCGGCAATAAAATCTGAAACCCGGCAACCGCCGTGACCACCTGACGCAAATCAGTGAATGAGCCAAGCAGCACCGATGGCTCGATCCGCAATACGGTCAGGAACAGCAGCAACGCCACCAGCGGCGGCAAAAGCGGCCGCATCGGCTCTGCCACACTGGGCAGCAAGAGCCCGGCAACCAACCCTGCGACCAATACAGATGGTCCGTGGCGGGCTGCCCGATGAAGCGGATTCAAGACCCGCTACCCGCCGGGGCTTTGCCGCAGGTTCTCAGGCAGCCAGGTCGCAAGTTCCGGGAACCAGATCAGGACGAAAACCATCAGCACCATGATCAGGAACATCGGGATCGCTGCGCGTGCGATATAACTCATCTCGTGATTGGTCATGCCCTGCATCACGAACAGGTTGAACCCAATGGGCGGCGTGATTTGCGCCATTTCAACAACGACCACGATGAAAATGCCGAACCAGATCAGGTCTATCCCCGCATCGCGGATCATCGGCTCGACCACTGCCATGGTCAGCACGACCGAAGAGATTCCGTCGAGGAAACAGCCAAGGATGACATAAAAGACCAGCAGCACCATCAGCAGCTCGAACCGTGTCAACTCCCACCCGGCAATCAGGTCGGCCAGCCCGCGTGGTAGGCCAGTAAAGCCCATCGACAGCGATAGGAACGCGGCCCCGGCAAGGATCAGAGCGATCATGGCGCTGGTGCGGGTTGCGCCCATCAGGCTTTCGGTGAAGGTCTTCCAGTTGAGCGACCCTTGCCCTGCGGCCAGCAATAAGCCCCCGATCACGCCGAACGCGGCCGCCTCGGTCGCAGTGGCGTATCCCAGATACATCGATCCGATCACCACCATAATCAGCAGGATCACAGGCAGCAAAAAGCGCGAGTTCTTGACCTTCTCGGCAAAGCTCAGCTTGCCTTCGTCATTCGGATTCCAGTCTTTGCCGACCTTCGAATAGATCGCGACATAGCCCATGAACATCGCGGCCAGCACAAGACCCGGCAGGATGCCCGCAAAGAAGAGCTTTGTGATCGATTCATTAATTGTGACGCCGTAAACAATCAGCGTCAGAGACGGCGGGATCATCAAGCCCAGCGTCGCTGCGCCAGTTAGCGTACCAATAACCATGCGTTCGGGATAGTTGCGCTTGCGCAGTTCCGGGATCGACATTTTGCCGACTGTCGTCAGCGTCGCAGCGGAGGAGCCCGAGACCGCCGCAAAGACTGTGCATCCCACGATATTCGTATGCACTAACCCGCCGGGCAAAGGTGCCATCCACGGCGAGAGCCCTTTGAACATATCCTCGGATAATCGCGTTCGGTACAGGATTTCCCCCATCCAGATGAACATCGGCAACGCGGTCAGGGTCCATGACGAGGACGCCGACCAGATAGTCGTGATCATTACGTCGCCAACGGGCCGCGTTGTGAACAGCTCCATCCCGACCCAGGCAACGCCCATCAGCGCCAGCCCGACCCAGACCCCAGTGCCGAGCAAGGTGAAGAGAACAAAGAGAAACAGGATGATGACCGAGATATTTTCCATGCTCTCACTCTCCGTGACTTTGATCAGCCAGATCGCGGGTGATCCGGTGATCCCCTTTGAACAAGACGTGGAACAGGTGATCCGTCAGCGCGATGGCAAGGATCACCGCCCCGATCAACATCGTGGATTGCGGTATCCAAAGCGCGGTTTTGTCCTGGCCCTGACTTACATCATTGTATTTCCAACTCCAGTAGACGAAGCGATAGGCGTACCAGCAGAGATACCACATCACGGCCGCGCCGACGGCAAAGCACCAGATTTCGAGGATGCGACGCGCCTTGTCCGAGACCGCGTTCAGCAGGATCGAAACCCGGATGTGGCTGCCCCGGTTCAGTGCGTTGGCAAAGGCCAGAAACGAGGCGGCCGCCATGGCATACCCGGCATAGTCGGGCGCGCCGGGAAACACCTCTCCGGTCCAGCGGGCCAGCATTTGCACCACAATCAACACCAGAATTGAAATAAGGCTAAGCGCAGCCAGAACACCTGATGCCAGATAGATGAAATCCAGTACGGACCTGAGCCCTCGCATTGCCGCCATGCTGTCCCCGCTGTGTTCTTATTGAATTGGGAGCAAGCGGCAGGATAACCCGCCGCCCGCATTTGAAGCGTTACTGAGAGTTGAACGCATCGACGATAGCTTTGCCTTCGTCGCCTGCGGCCTCAAGCCATTCGTTTGTCATGGTGACGCCGATTTCCTTCAATTCACCCACCATCTGATCCGATGCCGGGCCAACGGTCATGCCGCCATCGCGCAGACCTTGCAGCGTGAAGCCAGTGTATTCCTTGGCCCGCCAGTTACCCGCATATTCGGCCAGTTCTGCACAGGCCTTGATGACGTTCTTGTTGGCGTCCGACACGCCGGACCAAACGTCCGAATTGACCATCACGTAGTTACGCGGCAGCCAGGCGTCGACTTCGTAGAAATAATTCAGGCTTTCCCAGACCTTGCGGTCATACCCGGTCGACCCGGACGATACCATCGAATCCGCCACACCGGTCGCGAACGCCTGAGAGATTTCCGCCGCCTCAATCGTCACTGGCAGCATTCCGGTCAGTTCCGCCAACCGCGATGTCGCGTTGTTGTAAGACCGAAACTTGATGCCTTCCATATCTGCGACCGAGTTCACCTCGTTCTTGAAATACAGCCCCTGTGGCGGCCATGGCACGGCGTAAAGCAGGGTCAGGTTCTGTTCAGCCAGCAGCTTTTCGATGGACGGCTTGGCAGCTTCCCACAGCTTTGCGCTGTCATCGAAAGATGTGGCCAGAAACGGGATTGAATCAAAGCCAAACAGCGCATTTTCGTTCTGGTGGCCCGACAACAGACGCTCACCAATCGGGGCCTGCCCGGTCTGGATTGCGCGTTTGATGTCAGCGCCTTTGAACAGGGAACCGGACGGGTGCGTGACGATTTCGATCTCACCACCGGTTCCTGTGGTCACGCATTTGGCAAATTCCGCACCTGTGGCGGAATGGAAGTTCGATGCCGAATACGCCATCGGCATGTCCCACTTTTCAGCCATGGCCGGAGCAGCTGCGGCAGCGGTCAAGGCGGTTGCGGCCAGAAGGCTTGTCAGTTTTTTCATTGTATTCTCCCTATTGAATATCGAATTGCCAGCGTTGCCCGCCGGTTGGTTTTATGTTGCGAAACGTGACGGCGCGTAGACGCTCATGTCCGTGTTCGGGTTTCTGCCCGCGATCATCTGCGCCAAAAGGCGTCCTGTTTTTGGCCCGCCTGTCAGGCCGATGTGATGATGCCCAAAGCCCATATACGCACCATCGATACCCGGAACCGCGCCAATAATGGGGATCGAGTCCGCCGGTGCGGGCCTATGGCCCATCCATTCCACTTCCTCCTTCCATGTCACGCCGGGCAACGCAGCCCGGGCGTTTTTGCGCAACAACTCGAACGGTGCGCGCGAGGGCGGTGCATCCAGCCCGCCAAACTCGACAATCCCGGCCAGCCGTATCCGCCCGTCCATTGGCGTTGCAACGAACTTGCCCGAGACAACCATCACCGGACTGCGTGGCATGGCCGAAGGCTCTACCAATTCAAGATGATAGCCGCGTTCGCTCTCCAGAGGAACAGAAACTCCCAACCGCTTGGCCAAAGGGCCGGACCAGACGCCCGCGGTCACGATGGCAGCGTCGCACGCGATTGTTTCACCATTGGTGCGCACGCCGGTGACCTGCCCGTTCTCGCGCACAACATCCTCAACCATGGCCCGGATGCTCCTGCCACCATTCGCCTCGACATGGGCGGCGAGTTCTTTCACATAGCGCCCCGGATCGGTGATGTGACCGTGATCGGTGAGCCTTGTGGCAAATCCGATATCTTCGCTGAACACCGGATCGTAGGCGCGGAAGGCCTGCCCTTCCAGCTCGTCCCACGTAAACCCGTGCTTGCGTCGGACGTTCCAGCCAAAAGCATCCCCCTCGAAATGCGCGCGGTTTTCATAGAGGAACAGATAATCTGACGGCACAATCCATTTCTCTGCGCCCGTTCCTTGGGCCAACGCCATATGGTCGTTCAGGCTGTCACCGATGATCGGCGTCAAAGCGGCGGCGATACGATCCACATCATTCGCATTCGCGTGCTTTAGGTAGCGCATCAGCCAAGGGGCCAGCTTTGGCAGATACCCCCATTTCATGAACAAAGGCTGCGAGGGGCTGAACAGCATCTTCGGAGCCTTGCCCAACAGGCCCGGAACCGTCACCGGCACGACAGAACAGGACGCCAGCACCCCACCGTTGCCGTGCGAGGTACCTTCGCCCGGTCCGGCTTTGTCGATCAGGATCACTTTGTGCCCATCGCGCTGCAGCCAGACCGCAGTTGAAACGCCGATGATCCCGGCTCCAATGATGGCTATGGTCTTGGTTTCGCTCATGCTGCGACCGCCTTTACCACCGCATAGTGATCCAGCTTACCGACATCCGGCCTGCCGCCCAGACCCGGCCCGTTGGTCACTACAACGTGGCCAGCGTTGATCACAAAAGGGTCTTCCAGAATGTCTTCGGCAAGGAAATAGCTGGCCTGATAAAACTCGCATCCCAATGCGATCTCAGGTGTCGCGGCGATCATATGCGTGCCTGCCAGATGGGCCAGTCCGGCCTCGAACATGTCACCTCCATAGGCGCTGAGGCCATGCGCAGCGGCGATGCGCGCCACCGTCTGGCCGCGCGTCAAGCCACCGGATTTCATGATTTTGACGGACACGCCGTCGCATATCCCCTCGCGCGCGGCGCGTTCCATATCTTCGGGACCAAAAACGCTTTCATCGGCCAGCAGCGGCACATCTATCATTTTCCGCAGCTTTGCCATCATGCCAAAGTGATGCGCGCGCACGGGTTGTTCGATAAAATCCGGCACGAATTGCGCCACATCGCGTACTTTAGATGGCGCGTCTTCTATCGAAAGCCCTTGGTTAAAATCCACGCGCACCGAAAACTCGGGGTGGTTCTGCGCCAGATATTCCAGTCGCATGATGTCGAAGGCATGATCCTTGAACCCGGTCTTAAGTTTGACGATGCGCACGCCGTCACTGTGCAACCGTGCCAACAGGTCGATATCTTGGGAAAAATCGGGGTTGGCGATGGAACAGCTCAGCGGGATCGTATCGCGACATTTGCCCCCCAGCAGCGACCAGACCGGAACGCCGCTGATCCTACCTGTCAGGTCAAGCAAGGCGCTTTCCAGCGCGGCCTTGGCCTCGGTGCAGTGGGCCACCGCATAGGCGGCACGTTCCATGACCGCGCAACGGTTGGCGACTTGGGAGCCAAGAACAAGCGGTCGCAGATACCGATCCAGCGCGGCAAAGGTGGCTTCAGGTGTTCCCGTGAAGACGGACCAAGGCGAGGCCTCGCCAAATCCCTGACTGCCATCTTCGGACGTCAGACGCAGGATGACGACTTCGCAGACACCTTCGACCGAACCGATCCCGTGATCACGACGAGACGTGACCGGCAATTCAAGATGCCACAGATCATAACCAATGATTTTCTGCGTCAGATCGCCCATTCACCCTCCGACCAACAAGGTGCAGCCTGCCTTGACCCCTATATCATTTCAAATACTATGTTTTGGCAATTCCATCAGAAAAAGTGATGAGGTGTCCCATGTCGCTGCGCTTTCGTCAGTTGCAGGCTTTTCACGCCATAATGGAAACCGGAACCGTCACCGGGGCGGCCTCGGTTCTGGGCATTTCGCAACCGGGCATCAGCAACCTGCTGGCGCAGTTGGAACGTGAGGCTCGGCTGCCTCTGTTCGAACGCAACAAGGGTCGCCTGTTGCCAACACCCGAGGCGGAACTGCTGTATCGCGAGGTTGATACCGTTGTGCGCGGACTGGATCATGTTGCACAGGCGGTAACGGATTTGCAGAACAAACATCCCGGTCAGCTTCAGGTCGCCGCGCCGCATCTTTTGTCCTTCGGCTTTATGCCGCGTGAAATTGCCCGCTTTGCCAAAACACGTCCGAACCTGTCTGTCAGTTTCCAGTCTCAGTATTCTTCGAAGATCCAGGAGTGGGTGATCTCGGGCCTGTTCGAGGTTGGCATCGTCGAGATGCCGATCCTGCACGACACGCTGAATTATCGGGTATTTCAATTTGAAACGCTCGCGACGTTTCCGGAAAACAGCCCGCTTGCGAAATATGACGTTCTGACACCAGAAATTCTGGAAAACGAGCCTTTCATCGTAATGGGTCCGGAGCACCAGACCCATCGCCGGACGCGGGACATTTTCCAAAAGGCGGGGCGCACGTGGCGCACCCAGATCCATACGCACCTGTCGGAAAACCTGCTGAGCTTTGTGAAACAGGGTATGGGCGTCGCGATGATCGATCCCTTTACCGTTCTGTTTGACGGAGAGAGCGGATATCAAACCCGCCCTTTCCAACCAGCCGTCATGCTGGATCTTGCGATCATAACGGCCAAAGGGCGGCCCCTTTCAGCCATCGCGCAAGAGTTTCTGGCGCAGCTCACGCCATCGATTGCCTCTTACGCCACCCATTCCGACACCGGCGCTGCCGCCTCGTGAAGTGGTTGTGAGTGGATGTCGACGAGCGTCGGCCCGTCATGTTCCACCGCCTGTTTCAGAACCCGGCGCAGATCGTCAGGGTCTTTCACCGTCCATGACTTGACCCCAAACGCAGCGGCAACGGCGGCGTGATCAGTTCGGTTGAAATCGACGTTATAGTAGCGCTGCCCAAACCCGGCATCTTGTCCCGCCTTGATCCACCCGAACACCGAGTTTGAGAATACAATCGAAGTGATCGGCATATTGTGCCGAACCATCGTCTCGAACTCGCCACAGGTGAATCCGAACGAGCCATCGCCCATCACAGACAGCGTTTTGACCGATGGGCGACCGACATGAGCCCCCATCGCCGCGCCAAGCGAATACCCCAATGCGCCATGCGCGCGGTTGGTGATGAACTGCCGTCCCGCGTTCTTCCAACGGTAGTGCGCACTGAAATAGGGGCACGGCGTGCCGGGGTCGGCGACCACAATGGCGTCATCGTCAAGGATATCCATCAGCGAGGCCATGACGGCCTCGGGCCGGATCGGCGTTTCGCGGCTGGCGGCCAGCGGCGCAAATGCGGTCAGCTTCGCCTCCCACGCCGCTTTGGCTTTTGCCGCGCCGCCCAGCGCGGGCAAATCCTGCCGCGCCTCAAGTGCGCAGGCAAGAGCCTCCAGCGCCAGGCGGGCGTCGGCGCAGATTGCCACCTCGGTCTGGTAGTTCGCACCGATAACCATCGGATCGCTGTCGATGTGAATGATCGTTGCGTTGCGTCCGGGGCTGCGCCAGCGTTCGGTTGTAACCGATCCAGCCCGACAGCCGATAAACAGCACGACGTCCGCCTGATCCACCACGGCACGTGTTGCCGGAACACCGCCGTTCGAGCCAACGACGCCCAAGGCCAACGCATCGGTTTCCGCAATCGCCCCCTGCCCCGAAACCGTCGTCGCGACGGGCATATCCAGCAGGGCCGCGACTTTGCTCAACGCACCTTCTGCCCCTGACAGTACCGGCCCGCCACCACAGACAGCTACGGCGGATTTTGCGTTTGCGAGAATCTCAGCCGCAGCTTCGATTGCATCGGCATCCGGGGCCGCGCGCTCGGCTGGATAAGTCCGATGCCGCGCATCGGCCCAAATCTCGGCCTCGTCCACCTGCCCCTTTTGCGTGTCGAACGGCAGCGCAAGATGCGTGGCACCCGGTGTGCCCGTCGTCATCGCCCTAAACGCCGCCCGCACCATCGCAGGCAACCGGGCGGCATCATCCAGCGAGGCATTCCATTTCGCCAGCGGTTTGAACAGCGCAGGCTGGTCCAACTCGGTCAGCGGATATTTTCCCCTGCTGCTGGTCGCCACATCCGAAGTAATCGCCAATATCGGCACCGAGCTTTCATTGGCCTCGACCACGCCCGGCAGGATATAGGTCGCCCCCCCGCCCGATGGCCCTTCACACACGCCCGGCTTGCCGGTCACGCGGGCATAGCCATCAGCCATATAGGCCGCGTGACGTTCATCGCGTGTCAGAATGTGCTGAATGCCATGATCCATCTGCGCCAGCGCATCATAGAATGGCAATGTCGTATCACCGCACAAGCCGAACATATGCGTCACCCCATGCGCCTCAAGCATACGCACCATCGCTTCGGCGCCGGTCAGATAATTAGTCCCTGTCATGGCTTGCGATTCCTTCGATCCAAATTGCACACAGGACTGTATACAGTTTTGTATATTGAATTCAAGACTGGCCTGTGGCACCTCTTGATCACCAGCAAGAGGCACGAATTCATGGCAGGCCCACGGGTTGACGATATCTATGATCAGGTAAAGGCTATGGCGATCTCGTTCCGGCTGCGCCCGGGTGACCGTCTGAACGAGGTCGCGCTGTCCAAAGACCTTGGTGTCAGCCGCACCCCATTGCGCGAGGCGCTGAACCGCTTGGTGGCCGAACGGCTGTTTGACTTCCGCCCCGGTCAGGGGTTCTTTTGCCGCCCGCTAGACGCCAAATCTGTATTCGACTTGTTCGAGCTACGGCAGATCATCGAAGTCGCTGCCGTCCGCACAGCCTGTGAAAAGGCGACCGACGAAGAATTGCAGACCCTTCATGATGAGCTTCACGCAACCGGCCTCGATATCTCCGGATTGACCGTGCAAGAAGCCGTCAACCGGGACGAAGCGTTTCACCTTGGTATCGCGCGCCTGTCCGGCAATGCCGAACTGTTACAAATGCTGACGCGGATAAATGAACGCATTCGATACATCCGCTGGATTTCCATGAGTCTGGATCGGCTGCAGCGCTCGAAAGGCGAACACAAGCAAGTTATGCAGGCGCTGCTTGCACGTAATGCCGATGAGGCCGCTCGGGTATTGGGAAACCATATCTCGAAACGCATGGATCAGGTGCAGGACACTGTCCGCCATGGCATTTCCAATATCTACATGGAAGGGTCCGAGGATATCTCAACCCAGATCATTGAGGAGGCATAAGGGATGATCGCGCAGGGCGGAAAATCCATCTATGGGGCGTCTGTCGGCATTCTGATGCTGGATGCCCGGTTTCCCCGCATCCCCGGTGATATGGGCAACGCGCAAACCTGGCCATTTCCTGTGCATTATCGGATTGTGCGCGATGCCTCACCCGATCTGGTCGTACGTCGCGGGGCCGAAGGGATGCTTGGCGCTTTCATCAAAGCTGCGCAAGAGATGGTTCACGATGGTGTGGACGGGATCACCACCAATTGCGGGTTCCTGTCACTGTTTCAGGATGAGTTGGCAAAGGCGGTGCCCGTTCCGGTCGCGACATCCTCTTTGATGCAGGTCGATATGGTGAACCGCATCCTGCCTGCAGGAAAACGCGCGGGGATTCTGACCATTTCTGCATCGACGCTGACCAAAGCCCACCTGACTGCTGCGGGCGTTCCGCAGGGCACCCCGATTGGATCCACCGAGAACGGGCAAGAGTTTACCCGTGCAATTCTGGGGAATGAAATGTCGCTGAATGTCGAAAAAGCCCGCACGGACAATGTAGAAGCGGCAATTGCGCTGCAATCCAACCATCCTGATCTGGGTGCAATTGTGCTGGAATGCACGAACATGTGCCCCTACGCAGCAGACATCCGACAGGCAACGGGTCTGCCCGTATTTTCGATTGTCACCTTTATCAGCTGGTTTCAGACCGGACTTTTACCGGCGCAGTACTGAAGTTTCCCCGCCCGCAACAGCACCCACTGCGAACAGCACAACCACCCGAACCGGGCGTGGAAGTCGGCTTTAAGCTGTGGAAATTCAACGGTTACACGAAACCCGGGAATGGTCCTGGGGCGCTACCACCGTAGCGCATCCGGTCAGACGACCCACAGATTAGACTTTTTCGCAAATTTGTGAGACAGTTACCCCTGCCGTTTATTGTTTGGAGAGTTGGCCTATGGTCTCGTCGCGGCTGATTGTTTTGACGTTTATTGCTTTAAGTTTTGGTGCGGGGGCTCCTGCGGTTTGGGCGCAGGACGCCGCAGTGTCTTCGGCGGACGAGGAAAAGCCTACCAAAACCGCCGCATCGCTTCGGAAAATTCTGGCGTTGTTGCAGGAAGAGATTGACCGGGCGCGATCCACCAAAGACGGTTTGGAGAGCGAAATTTCAAAGGCCGAAAACGATCTGTCTGCCTTGCAAGATCAGATTGCGACGGTGGACTCGGAAAGGCTTCAGAACGCGTCGCGTATTGCAGAACTGGAAGAAGCCCGCAGCCTGCTGGCCTCGGAGACCGTGGCGAACGAAGCCACCATGGAAAAGCGTCGGGTCGAGTTGGTGGAGTTGGAAAAAAGCACACAAGAGGCCAGCGTCAAGCTTGCCGATTTGAACGTTCAGATCGAAACAGCCGCCGCCGAGCTCGGCAATCTGGAACAGCTGAAACTGGAAATGCGGGATCTTGCGAACAAGATGGACGCGGACCGTATGCTGGCAAGCCAGTTGAAGGATGAAGTCGACACGCTGACCCGAAGCCAGGTCGAGACAAGTACCGAATTGGACGCTCTGACCGAAGCGCTTTCGGAGGCCAAATCCGGTCTGGAGTCCACCAACGCAGAACTGGTGGAAAAGCAAAGTGAACTTGAACAGTTGACAGCATCCGTCAGCGAGCGGCAATCGCAATTGACCGATACCGAGACCGAGTTGGCGCAACTGCAGGACAGCATCATTGGTGTCACTGCGGATCTGAAAAAGGTCCAGCAAGCGGTGCAGCAGCGCCAGCAGGAAGACACCGCGTTAAAGAGCGCCATAGACGCCGCGAACGAGCGGGAACAGGTCACAAGGGCACGCATCGAAGGGCTCGAGAAACAAGAAGCGAAGCTTAGACAGGAACTTGAGGGCCTGAGCGCGGAAAAGAGCAAACTCTCGGAAGACCGCGAAGGGTCTGCTGCGCAGATAGCAGCGGCGGAACAGTCGCTTCAGACAATTTTGGACCAGCGAGAAACCGCAGAGGCCGATCTGACCCGAAGCGGCGAACAGCTTACAACATTGCGCGATCAGATCGCCGAAGCAACGGCCGCATTGGACGCAGCGCAGGAGCAGCGCGCAAGCGCCGAGAGCGACCTGACCGGGGTTCGGCAACAACTTGAGACGGCCCAATCCGAACTGGCACAGGCCGAAACCGAACTGGCCGAAACTCGTGAGGCGATGTCAGTGGAAATGGCATCCCTGTCGGCGGCCCGTTCCAACGCGGAAAGCGCGGCTCGCACGGCACAGGAAAGACAAGCGGCGGCGCAAGCTGCACTCTCGGATGCCGAGGAAAAACTTGCTCTGCTGCAAGAAGAACAAGCCGACTCAAACCGGTTGCAAGCCGACAAGGCCGACGTCGAAGGTGAGATTTCCGAAGCGCGTGCGGCCTTGGAAAACCTTCGAGCCGAATTAGCCGAGGGGCAGTCGCAGCGCGACGCAGCCGGAGCGGAACTAGAAAAGCTGTTGGCCCGGTCCGGGTCGGCGCGCGATGAGCTTGACCAAAGCGAGGCACGGCTTGCTGAAGTAACCAGCCAGCTTCTAGCCGAAGAACAGGTGCAGGCGGATTTGACAGCCTCGGTCGCAGAATTGCGTCAGGAGCGCGAATTGGTCGCCGCCAATGTTGCCGACCTTCAGGCTCAGCTTGCACAATCCCAAAACGCGCTCGCCCAGGCGACCGAAGCCGAAACGCAGCAATTGACCGACTTGCGCAACGAAGTGGAATCGCTGCGCGCCGAGCGCGAACGTGCCTCGGCCGCACTTCAGGTGACGTCAGGCAGCGCTGCGGCAACGCGGGATCAGTTGAAAACATTGCTGAGCGAGGCCGACGCACGCCGCGCAGAGCTGGCCCAATTGACTGCACAGGTTGAATCGGCGCGGGATGATGCGGCGCAGGCCGCGACAGCGTCGCAGTCTCTGCAGGACATCTCGGCTCAGGTCATCGATGCAGAATCCGAATTGAAATCAACACTAGATGAAATCGGTCAGGCCCACGATGAATTGGAGCGTATCGCAGCCGAAGCTGACGCAGCTATAACACGGCGCGATGAAGCGACGGCGCAGGTCGCTGCGCTTGAAGAGACCACAGCCAAAGCTACACAAGCCGCCGAAGAGGCACAGCAACAGCAATTGAACAGTCAGGCGAACTTGTCGCAAACACAATCCAGCGCCGAGGCGGCCCGGGCCGAACTGGATTCGCTGCGCCTGCAAACCGCTGCATATCGGGACGAGTTATCGAGCCTTGCGGCAAATCTGGCCGAGCTTGAGCGCCGCGCGGTTGAAATGGATTCGCGGTTTTCACCACCCACCGGAGTGATCGCGGAAACCCCGGTCGCACCTGAAACGCAAGAAAATACTGCAACGGTTGTTCAAGACACCCCACGCACTTCAGGCGCCCCTCGACAAATCGAAACCGTCCGTATCATCCTGAGCGGCGCGCCGGGGCTGACCGAGTTGCCTGTGAACATTGTCGAAGACCTGATTGCTGAACTGGCAAGCGGCACATGCGCGGTCGATGCACTGCAATCAGCGACCGGAGAGATCAACCGGCACACATTGCTGCATTTGGTCCGATCCGGAGAGTTCTGCTAATTTCTGTGGTAATTATTAAGGGAGGTAAACATGGAATTCTTCAAGCTGGTGAAATTGCTCACCAGAACCGCAACAGTGGCCGCTTTGGGCCTTGTTCTGCCTGCTTCCGCATCTGCATTTGAGCGCAATATTTTGACCGGAGGACCGACCGGGACTTATATCCAGATCGGCGGTGACCTGAGCGGGCTGGCAGCCAATTGCGGAATCGAACTGAACGTCCGCGAAAGCGCAGGATCGCTTGAGAATTTCCTAGGCGTCCGCAAACGCCGCCACACACAACTTGGTATCGTGCAGAGCGATGTGCTGGAATATCTCAAGACCTATTCCAGCGAAGACCCTGAAATCGCGCGGGCGATCTTTGGAGTCCGCATTGCCTTTCCGCTGTATAACGAAGAGGTCCACATCCTTGCCAAGAAGGACATCAATTCGCTGTCCGATCTGAACGGGCGGCGCGTGGGCGTCGGTGTTGAGGATAGCGGAACGTTTCTGACCTCTTCACTGGTTCTGGATCTGGCCGGAGTAACCCCGTCCGAGCGATTGACGATCAATGCAGACACATCTCTGCAGATGTTGTTGGATGGCAGCATCGATGCCTTCTTTTATGTCGCCGGTGCGCCTACCAAGATCTTTCAGACCGACCAGATTGATCCCGAAAAGCTGCATTTGATACCGGTCACGGACCCGACCCTGGCAGCGGTCTACACACCGTCGAAGATCGAAGCCGGAACCTATCCGTTTCAACAGGAAACCATCGACGCTGTGGCCGTAAAAGCCGTTCTGATGACCTATGAATACACGCCCACGCGCAACGCCTATCACCGCGAAAGCTGCAAGGCCGTGTCGGACGTCGCTCATCTGCTGGCGAAAGAGTTCAACACCCTGCAAAGCTCGGGCCATCCGAAATGGAATGACGTTGACCTCAATGACATCCCTCCCGGTTGGAATATCTCGGAATGCGTCAATGCCGGGCTGAGCGAAAGTTACGAGCTTAGCTGCGGGCCGGTTGCTACGACCGAACAACCCAGCATCGAAAGCGAAGCAAACCAGGCCTATCGCAACAGAATCTGCGCCGTCATCGGCTGCTGAGACCTTCGAGGGCCCGCGACAAAGGTCACGGGCCTATCGCGATCCAGGGTGAGGCCGCTTCGGTATCGTTGGTCTGGTCCAGCGCAGTGACGCGCCACAACAATGCCTCGTCCGGGGCCGTCACGCGGATCGCCGAAGTTTTGACAAGCGGTATGCTCTTGACCACTTCTCTTGCCGCCGAAGACAGTTCGATCCGATAGCCTGAGGGATCCGCCCCCTCTCCGCTCGTCCAGATCAGGGTCAGCGCGCCATCGGGCATACGCTGCGAATAAAGCTGGATCGGTTCAGACGGTACACCACCCGTGGCAACGGGCATATCCCTCAGTCGATCGGCGGCCCCTTCGATTTCTGGGCCAGCCTCCTTGTACCACTGTTTTGCCAACGCCAGATCGACTGGCACACCCTCTCCGGTTTCGTAGATCTGGCCCAAGTAATAGGCAGACCGCGCATGACCATCCAGCGCCGCGCGCGCATAGGCCACAGCCGCCGCATCCGCTGCGGTCTCGGCCAGGTCCAGCGCAGCCAGATACTGACCGGTTGCGGTCTGTTCCGTCCCGGCCAGCGCAGTGGCGATCCGTTCGATACGGGCCACAACCTCAGCCGGAGCTTCGGGTTCGGGTGCCGGGGCGGTGACCGGCTCGGATACGGGTTGGGTGTCTTGGGGGACATCTGCAGATGGGGTAGCAGGTACAACCTGCGAGCCCGCCAGCCTGTCCTTGAAAAAGGCATCCGCCCCGGGCAACAGCAACAACGCTCCTGCGCCTAGCGCGACGACAACACCTGCAGCGACTAGCATGGCACGGCCAAACCCCCGGCTAGTCGTCGCAAGATCGCTACCGTCCTCAGAGACGGATGCCTTGCGGGGTATGCCGACACCTCCTTCGGCCTCTAACTGCGCTGCATCGTTAGCAAGCCCGGCAATACCGACGCCATGCTGCTCATCGTGCCTGAGGGCATCGGCCTTCTGGCTCAACTCGTTGATCCGCACAAGTGCCCCGATCTCGCGCATCTGCGCCTTGTCGATTTCGCGCTTGCTTTCCTTGGTGACAAATTGCTTGAGGGTCGTATACCGCTTGAGCCCTTCACAGATAAGCTCAAGCCGCGCAGGAATACCACTGGTCAGCGCAAACGCCTCGGCCACAGCGCCTTTGCCAAGCTTCTGGTTCGGCAGGCCCATCTGGCTCAGACGTGCCTGCAGGAAGCCACGGACATCTTCCTTGCTCATGCACTCCATCGCGAAAGACGGACCCATCAGGTCCGGTCTGATGCCTGACAATACGTCAGTCATCACCGGACGACCGACAAAGACCAGCTTCAGCAAGGGACGCGCGTCAATACTCCGCGCGCAGAGTTCGCACAGCTCTCCGAGATAAAGATTCGACATCTCGTCAGCGTCGTCCACCACCAAAACAGGATACCGGTCGGCGGCATGCAGCGACTGGAGCAGGCCGAACAGCTCGTTTCGGTTTTGCTCGACATTGTCGGAATAGGCCCGTCGCGGGTCGAACGAAGACAGCACATCGGAAAAGACACCGCCCGACAGCCCCTTGGGATTGTTCATCATCCGTATGACACAATCCGAAGTGTTCTTGGCGATCAGCTCACGAACCAAACGCGTTCGCCCGGTTCCCTCACGGCCGACAAACACCGTCATCGGCGAGCCGCTGGTCGCCGCAAAACTCAGGCGTTCGAACGCAAGCTTGTGCGCCTGGCTCCAGTAGATCGGACCGGGCTGTTCAGACCCGGAATTCGCCCCCGAAGAAACCTTCGGTTGCGCTATGATGCCTTCCATATCTCCCAACACTCGTCCCACATACCGCCAAACTTGTCACCTTCAACGACCTTGCTCGGGATGGTCCCGGCGAGAGAAAGTCACAACCTTCCTCACAATCCGCATTTTGCCGGAAGACGCATGATAAATCTAGGCTTTGCGCTTGTGAATAGGTCCGGCGCACATGATCGGCGTATGATTTCCGGCAACAATTGATGCGCGATGTGCAAACTGATGCCATCCCAGCCCAAGCGATCTGTGATAGAATGGTCTTGAGGATATACAGGCAGGAGTATTCCCGTTGCTGTTGAAATCACCCCGTATGGCAGTTGCTATCATGGCAATTGCGGCGTTTGCCGTTCTACCTACCCGCACCATTGCGTTGTCCGCAGATATCCCGGCATGGCTGCAAAAACATGTCGGTACCGGCGAAGGTCAGATCGCGCCGGTGGTTCTGACCCGCGCCCGTGCGCTTTATCGCGAAAAGCTGCGGCAAGGTGTGGTCAAAAATCCCTGCTACCTTGCCAAGGATGCAACACGCCCCAGCACCGCACCCAGCGGCAAGCCTGGGCGGCGCTTTTATGTGATCTGCGAAGCGCAGAAATCCTTTCGGGCTGTCTCGTCCGGCTATGGCAATGGCCGCAAGCTGAAACGCGCAAATTTTGCCAACGGACGGCAATGCGCCAGGAATTTCAGCAACGCCGAAGGTTCAAAACTGACCGCTGGCGGCGCCTACGTGACCGCCGAAACCCGAACGTCGTTCAAAGGGTACTACAGGCAATCCGGGAAACGGACACCTTTCTACCGCACCTTTCTTCTGTTTGACGGAGAAGGCGAAACCAGCAATGCCCGTGAACGTGCAATCGGCGGTCATCCTGCTGTATTCCTCAAATGGCAATGCCGTTTCAAAAACCCGCAAAGCAACCATGCCGACGAAGAAGGCTATGTCCCCTATGGAAAACTGGTGAACTACACCGGCGGGCGCAGTAATGGGTGCACGACCTGGTCACAAACGGCCTCGAAGGAAATTCTGGCACTGGTCGAAGGCAATCCGACCACCCTCTATATCTATCCGGAATCCAAGGACATCGATGCCGTCGCCAAGGCAGTAAATAAGGGAAGGCCCTTGTCACGTGCTGGTCTCTACTGGAACGCTGCATGTCTGAAAGCAATCGGCGCGCCCAAATTTTGGCCCAAGCGTGACCTTCAGCCGATCATCAATCAATGGAGGGCGTCCCTGCCGAAACAGCCTCCGCTTAACCTGCCGATCTGTAAATAGAGCAGTCGCACCCGGCGGGTTTGTCGAAAGCATATGTGGGAGGCGGTGCCGCCAGATCTATTCGATCTAGTCTCAGCCGTGCCACCCGGCCCGCTTCGCTTGAGCTAAGCAAGGGCTCGGCTCAGCAGGCCATAACCGCAACCTGATCACGAGAAAGAAAAAAGAAACGGATTCCATATCCAAACGGCCCAGATCCGGGGCTGGGTCAAGCGCCCCAACGAGACATTTGTCGGCTAAGCCGGTGTTGCGGTGCGGCTTCCTAAAACCAGACATTCATCTCCGGACCAGCACTATTTACCTCCCGCACGTTAAGGATCACCTCATCTCGTTGGACAACCAATCGCGGATTTCGCGTTCCAAATCTTGCAGGCTTTCAATGGCTGGGGCGTGAACCCGCGCGGTCGGTGGAATGCTCGCGCTCAGATCTTCAAAATCGGAACAGAGTTCATCAAATATTACGTTTTTGCGGCGCAATGTTTCAATTGCGTCGCGCTCATCTGGAAAACACTCTTCGAACGGATCAGAGACTGGCATCTGGACTCACCGAGGTTTCGTAGGTCTAAGAAACCGGGTTTCTTCCATATTTGTAAGGTAATTTACTGCGTGTTACGGTGACACAATCCATGGGTTTGTTTGTTACAATGCGGGGCTTCGATCGTTGAAACACGACGCTGTTCAGAATAGCGACGCGAAGCTGGATAAAGACCAGATTGAGAATGCGCTCGACGCAGTTCTAACGAGCAAAGAGTTTTCCGGTGCCGATCGCCTGAAGGAGTTTCTCCAGTACGTGGTTTCGGAAGATCTTGCTGGCCGGTCAAATCTGACGCGAGCAAAAACCATCGCAATGGACATTTATCATCGCGGGTCTGGCGAGACGGATGCTGAAAATCTGGTGCGGGTTGACGCCGGGCGTTTGCGCCGGCGGTTGGATGTTTACTACGCAGGCAGCGGAAACCAGGCTCCCATTCGGATTCATATTGATCGCGGAGGCTATGTCCCACGCTATGAAACGCGCGCAGAAATAATGACCGAGCCTCACTTGGAAGGGCCCAAAGATGAATCTGAGCAGTCCACACAAGCACTGAATTGGCGCGACGCCCCGCTTTGGATGCAATTGGTCGTGATCGTTTCCTTGATTTCTTTGCTGGTTTCAGGCGGGCTATTTTTGCGCGCTTACCAACTACAACAGTCCCAGGCTGCAGTTTCGGATTTGACCAATAAGTCCGAAGAGGATCGCGCGAATATGCTTATTCGCCGGGAAATCCTTTTCAACGAAGCGCCCGAACGATTGCAGGCGTTAAACCTTGTAGAACAAGGTTTGAATATGCTTCTACCCGCGCCAGACCCGGTACGTACTGAGGCGGGTATGATCCTGTTCCAACGTGCGGCAGCGCTTGATCCGTCTTACCCCGGTGCCCCCGCAGCGTCTGCTTTGGCATCTGGCATCAGGACCGCATTGACGCCAGCCGGTGAAAACCGGGATGCCTCGCTTGCGATGACGAAATCTCATTCTGACGCGGGACTGGAGCTTGATGCCACTGATCCACTGAGCCTGACGGCGCGCGCGCTCTATGATTATTTGATGAATGACTATCCGTCCGCAAAAGCCCGCCTGGATCGTGCGCTGAAAGTCGACCCCGGAAACCCACATGTCCGGGACTACTATACACTTATTGCACTGTTTGCCGGTGATTTTGACATGGTTTTTGCGGTGAGCGGTTCTGCGGACGCACAAAGCTCTGAGCCTCATCGCCGCGGTGCGTCGCAAAACGCGCTTGGGGTGGCCCTGTATCTAAGCGGCGATCCAGGCGCTGCAGTGAAAGTATTCGAAAGGGCTGCGGCGTTGGGTGACCCCATCAGTGTCATTAATCACGCAGTCCTTGCCGCCGCCTATCAAGCAGATGGGCAGCTTCAGAAAGCCAAGAATACAAAGGAACGTATGCAACTGGCATGGCCCGGTGCCAATCTCAGGCCGCTGCTCAATCAGCTTTTCTTTGACCCAACTCATGTCGAAGAGATATTTCGCAATTTTGACCAGATCAGCTAGGTTTGCCCCAATTTTCGAGATGAGTTCACGGTAAAACGCCGTAAAATGCCTACTACGATCTCTCTGGCAGCGATTTCCTAGAAGGAAAATGCCGCGCGTATTCGCGCTGCGAACATTTTCTTGGAAACAGGATAGCCAAATGAGACGATTGCTTCGAACCTTTGTTGCAGTACCTTTTCTGGTCGCGACGGTTGCCGAAACCCAAGAACTGAGTGAGCAAACCGAAGAAGAGCTTGTGCGTCCGGTCAAGACACTGACCATCAGCGATCGAAGCGAAGAACATGACCGCTTTTTCGTGGGCATTGCTCAAGCCGCACGTCAGGCGACTTTGAGCTTCCGCGTCGGGGGTACGGTCGAGGCGCTTTTGGTGGCGGTTGGCGACGATGTAGGGGAAGGCGATCCAGTCGCGCGTCTGGACAGGGCGCAATTCCAGACAGAGGTCGACCGCCTGACCGCAGAACTCGCCAGCGCGGAGGCCACGTTTGAAAACGCGGAAACCCAAACCAATCGGCAGCGCCAGCTTGTCGAGCGCGATGTTGCGGCTCAGGCGACCCTGGACCGCTTCATTGCGCAAGAAGCCTCGACACGCGCGGCCGTTGAGTCTGTGACAGCGGCGCTTGAAAACGCCAAGCTTGACCTCTCATACACAGAAATCTCTGCGCCATTTTCCGGTATCGTAACTGCAGATTTCGTTGAGGTTTTTGAAGAGGTCCAAGCCAAGGAACAAATCCTCAGAATCCTCGATGATCGGCGGATCGAGATGGTGATCGACGTGCCGGAACGGTTCATTTCAGTTCTTCCCGAAATTGGCGATCTGGTGGTCAGCTTTCCCGCTGTCGGCGTGATGGAATGGCCCGCCAGCATCAGTGAAATCGGCAAAGAAGCCTCGACCACCACTGGTACTTTTCCCGTCACGCTGGTCATGGACCAGCCAGAAGATGCACGCATCCTTCCCGGCATGACCGGTCGTGTACGCGGTCAACCAGAAGATGGCGATGTGGTGGAAGGCGCGATCTCGGTACCGATTGGCGCCGTTTTCACTCCGGAAGGACAGACGCAAACGCAAGTCTGGGTCCTTGACGCAGATACTATGACCGTATCCGCCCGGGATGTGGATCTGGGATTTGCGGGTTCCCGAGGTGTGGCGGTCAAAGAAGGCCTTATGCCGGGTGAGATCGTAGTCGCCGCCGGAGCCAACAGTCTGCGACCCGGCCAGAAGGTGCGCATGTTTGAGGAGGCGAAGTGATGAACCTTGCAGGTTTCGCAATTCGCAACGCCAAATTTACCTGGTTCGCCGTTGTGCTTCTCAGCTTTGGCGGGATCGTGTCCTTTTTCTCGTTGGGTCAGCTTGAGGACCCCGAATTCACAATCAAAACAGCAGTGATCGCAACGCCGTATCCCGGCGCAAGCCCCGAAGAGGTCGAGCAGGAAGTCACTGAGCGGATCGAAAGAAAGCTGCAGGAAATCAAAGAGATCGACCAGATAACCAGCGAGAGCCGGGCCGGGATGTCGTCGATCGTTGTCGATATCAAAGCGCAATATTGGTCAGATGAGCTGCAGCAGATTTGGGATACGCTGCGCCGCAAGGTTCGGGACATTGAAGGTCAGTTGCCACCTGGCACCGGACGCCCGATCATCAATGATGATTTCGGGGACGTTCTGGGTTTGGTGATCGCCCTGACATCGGATGGGTTTTCCCAAACCGAATTGCGGGCCTATGCCGAAGATCTGGAGCGAGAACTGGCGCTTGTCGATGGTGTCGGGCGTGTCGATCTTTGGGGGGTTCAGGACCGCGCAATTTATGTTGACGCTACTGAAGAGTCCCTAGCTGCTCTGGGCATTTCTGGCGCAACGCTGCTTTCGACGATTGATGCACAAAACACGGTTGTGGATGCCGGGCGTCTCAACGTTGGCGATCACCGGATACGCATTGCACCAACTGGCGCTTTCAAAAGCCCCGAGGACATTGCTGATCTTGCCATCCGACCCAGCGCTCTGGACGCCCTGACAACAACAGGGGTCGTCACCGACGAAATCATACGCCTGGGTGATATTGGTGACGTACGGGAAGGCTATGTTGATCCTCCGTCTACCTTGATGCGTTTTGACGGCAAGCCAGCCATTGGAATTGCATTGTCGTTCCAATCCGGCGCCAACGTCGTTGAGATTGGTCAGGCGGTCGATGCGCGACTGGCTGAGTTGTTGCCTGCGTTGCCGATCGGGATTGAGATTGAGAAAGTCCATTGGCAATCAGATGATGTGGACACTGCTGTCAGTAGTTTTCTGATCAGTCTGGCTCAGGCCGTTGCCATTGTTCTGGCGGTGCTGACCTTGGCGATGGGGGTTCGCATGGGCTTGATCATCGGCAGTGGGTTGCTGCTGACCATCCTTGCCACGTTCATTCCACTGGCGATGTTTGGCATCGACCTTCAGCGGATGTCTCTTGGGGCTTTGATTATTGCCTTGGGCATGATGGTAGACAACTCCATCGTGGTTGCAGAAGGCGCAAGTGTGCGCATCCAAAAAGGCATGGATCGCGTCACGGCCGCGATTGAGGCCGCGGCCCGCCCCTCTATCCCGCTGTTGGGGGCGACGATCGTGGCCATCATGGCGTTCTATCCAATCTTTACATCGGTCGAAAGCGCAGGTGAGTATTGTCGAACCCTGTTTTCAGTGGTGGCAATATCGCTGCTGATAAGCTGGCTTTTGTCGATGACGGTTACGCCTGTGCAATGTGTCGCGATGCTAAAGGTTGCAGCGCAAGGTGAGCAAAGTGAGGGGGTGTTCCTTCGCGGATATCGTAGGCTGTTGGAAACCGCCGTTCGGTTGCGTTACCTGACCATCGGAATAGCGGTTGCCTTTCTGGTTGCATCCGTCGTGGCCTTTGGGTCGGTCACGCAGCTGTTTTTCCCCACATCTGCAATGAGCAAGTTCATGATCGATTTCTACGCACCGGAAGGTACGCGGATCGAAACCGTGGCTGCGGCAGCGGCAGAGATTGAGACGCGCGTGTCCGAGGAAGACGGCGTGACCGGCACTGCCGCCTTCATCGGCGCAGGCCCGCCCCGGTTTTATCTGCCGGTTGATCCTGAGCCAACCAACCCGGCTTATGCGCAGGTGATCGTCAATGTCGAAAGCCACAAGGACATTCCGCAAATCGCAGAAGCGATCACAGATTGGCTTGCGGAAGCTTACCCGGAAGCAACCGCTTTCACGCGCCGGTTTGGCGTGGGTCCTGCAACAACCTGGGGCTTTGAGGCAAGGATCGTAGGCCCGGCAGATGCGGACCCGGAGGTCCTGCGCGAATATGGCGACCAGGCGTTGCAGCTTTTGGAGGCACATCCCTGGACCAAGGTTTCGCGCACCAACTGGCACAACAAGGTCCTCACTCAGGTCCCCGAGTTCAATCAGGCAAGTGCTCGTTGGACCGGGACCACCTATGAAGATCTCGGCAATGCCACCGAGCGGGCATTCGACGGGCGGACCATTGGCATTTTCCGCGATGGAGATGAACTGCTTCCAATTGTTCTGCGCCCGCCAGAGGTTGATCTCACCGCGATAGACAATTTCCAGCTCTTGCAGGTGCAGAACCCGCAAGTCCCCGGAACGATCCCTCTTGCGCAAGTCATCAGTGATCTCCGAGCGGAAACAGAAGACCCGGTGATCCAGCGCCTCAACCGGGCGCGTACACTGACAGTACAGGCAAATCCGATCGATGGCATCACACAACCAAGCTATCGCGATAGCCTGCTGGCGGATTTTGAGGCTATCGCCGCTTCGTTGCCAGTCGGTTATCGTATGGAATGGGGAGGTGAATACGAAGACACAGTCGAAGCACAGGCATCGTTGATACCCGGTATCGCCCCCGCCGTAGCCCTGATCGCGTTGATCGTCGTTGGCCTATTCAACGCGTACCGCCCGCCTCTTGTAATATTTTCAGTCATTCCCTTTGTTCTGATCGGCATCGCCCCGAGCCTACTTTTGACAGGAACTCCGTTTGACTTCGTCGCGCTTCTTGGCGCGATGAGCCTGGCGGGTATGATGATCAAGAATGCAATTGTGCTGATCGATCATATTAACGACAACCTCTCTGACGGGCTTGCACCTTACGATGCTTTGATTGACGCCGGTGTATCACGCTTGCGTCCGGTTACATTGGCAGCGGCCACAACGGTATTGGGGGTTATCCCGCTTCTGCCCGACGTCTTTTGGATCGGTCTTGCCGTTACGATCATGGGAGGGTTAACGGTCGGAACAATCCTGACGATGATCCTTGTTCCAGTCCTTTATGCGACATTCCATGGAATTTGGCGAACCAATCCAGAAAGAACAGACTTTAATGAGATCAACGCTGTGACATAGTTTCAAGCTGGGAACTCTAATCAAAGCCTCCTTTTTGAGCAGGACATCGCAATGTACAGCGCACTCGCAGAAATCAATGCCAGGCCGGAAGTATTCGGACAGTACACCGCTGATGCATTGTGGACAGATGAATATCGCTCAAAACAGATGTTGGCCTATCACCTGAACGAAGGCATTGATGTCTCATCCAGAAAATTGGAGTTCATAGAAAATTCCAGCACATGGATAGCTGAACACTTTAGGCTTGGTCCCGGCAAGTCAGTGTGTGACTTTGGGTGTGGCCCCGGGTTGTACACGTCCCGGTTCGCTGAAACAGGGGCACGAGTCACAGGATTAGACTTCTCGAAAAGTTCCGTCGACTACGCACGAGATCAAGCCAGCAAATCGCGGAAATCGATCAACTACATCCATGCGAACTACCTCGAATTCAGGCCGTCCGAGCGCTTCGATCTGATTACAATGATCATGTATGACTACTGCGCGCTCAGCCCAAATCAAAGAGGAAAACTTCTTCGCTGCTTCCATGACTTCCTGGGTGAAGATGGCACGATCCTGTTGGATGTTTATTCGATGGTTGCATATGAAAGCCGCAAAGAAACCGGCTTCTACGAGTACAATCAGCTCAACCATTTCTGGTGCGGTGAAGACTATTACTGTTTTGTTAATACCTACAAATATGACAAAGACGCTGTTGTGCTGGACAAATACAGCATCTTTCCCGAAAGCGGCGGTACAGAAACGGTGTACAACTGGTTGCAGTACTTCACGCCCGAGAGCCTGTCGGAAGAGCTGTCTGAAGCTGGGTTTGAGGTAACGCAGATCTACAAAGATGTTTGCGGGCGTCCTTTTTTCAGACCTGCATCCCGAATTTGCGATTGAAGCAAGAAAGAACGCGCCACCTCCATAGCACAAACGCATGGTCGGACGGCGCAAATAGCGATTGATGAAAACCGCAGAACGACCCAAAGCGGCCGTTAACCGATCATAGTTGTCGCTGCGAGCGCAAGATTGAGGTCGGCCGAGCTTACTATTCGCGGACAAATGGTGAGTTCGCTGTGTTTCCTCGAATTTCGACTTTGCCGCAGCTTGCCAAATTGACGATCGCCAATCCAGGCGCTTTGACTCCATGCCATAATTTTACTCGTTCACCACGTCATCACAGGCCCTTGACCGCACAATGCAAGGTTCTCACAGTTCAACGCTTGAGCTTTGAAATGCCGTCACCCACTTGTTCAACTTTGAAAGGCCAAAACCCGAATCCGAAGCAACCTGTTTGCGTGTTAGACCACTCGTCAGCATGATCGATACCGCATTAGCGCGAAATTCGCCCTTTCGTTTCAACCTCATAGCCCAACCCTTTGCCGCACCAAATACTACCAAAGTAGCAGCGTCAAGCCGCGACTGATACAGATTGTTGATTGCAATTTCTAACCAACTTTTAGCTTTGTTAGATCGGAGCGGTTCCGCAGTACCTCCGTTGCCTGCTTGCTTCCAGTCCTGATCCATATTGCTTGAAATAAGCACGCGACATGGCGGCGCGGGACGAAAATCCTGTTGCAGTGGCGATTTCCATCAACGGCATGTCGGTGTGTTGCAGCAAGCTATTTGCTCTTTCCAGCCGTAGTTCTTTGTAGGTATCCAAGAGTTTGGCACCGGTCTTGCAAAGATATCTTCTCTGAAGTTGCCGGATGGAGGTGCCCACTTTTTCCGAAAGCCCGGAAATGCTCAATGGCTCTTCAATGTTCTCCAACATGGTCGACAAAGTGAGAATGACCAACTCATCGCCGTTGGCCTTTCGAATTAACCGATTTGCGGACTGACTTTCGATCGATTGTTTTGGCTCGATAAGCCCGATATGTCTGCGCAAAGCATCCGCAAGATACGTGCCGTGATCTATTGAGACAAAGTCACTCAACAACCTAATCGCGCTGATATGTGCGTTTGCGCTATGCAGACGCCCACTGGCCGACAGAAACGTTGCAGCTCCGCATCCCTCTATGCCCATTTCAATCGCAGCTGCTTCGAAACTTGAATGTACGGCAGCGACCTTCTGATCCGAATTGTCGATTTGAGCCAATAGCGTCACGGCACCTCCAACGAGGAGTACCCTTGGTGACAAGCTCAACACCTGAGCGATCCAAGATTTTTGTTCGCCTACCGGACACCACCTATGTTCCGAATCCCCCCAAAGAACCGCCGTCCGCCGCGCCCAATAAAGAGGTCCGCCAACACTTCCATCCGAAATGACACGGACATTCACAAGATAGCTGTGTTTGCCGATGAGGCTGTTTAAAGACCGATAGAACTCAACGATGGCCTCTGCTGACGGTTTGTCTTTTTCACAACGCAATATGACGTCGATGTGCCGCGTGCGTTCGGGCACTATGTCATTGATCCCGTTTGCTTTACCTTGGTCATTTTGGACAGAGTAGTGCTTCATCTAAACTACCAATCATGTTTTGATTTAGCCCAACAACAAAACCGCCTGCTTTGGTTTGAACCCCGCCTCATTGGCGGGGTTTTGTTTTTGATTTATTCAGCGGCGTCTTCGTATTCTGACATGGGTGGGCATGTGCAGATGAGGTTTCGGTCTCCGTATGCGTTGTCGACGCGGTTGACGGGGGACCAGT